>DASZZV010000356.1:0-9198 GCA_035544835.1 Thermoanaerobaculia bacterium | reverse complement strand
GGCCGCACGGCGTGCGGCCGATACCCATCTGCTACACGGTGAAAAACAGCCGTTCCCCCAAGGGGTGGGGACCTTCGCAGAGACGTTATGATCGTTTTGTCCGCAGAGGGATTTGCAGTCGCGTCTGGATCCCGCGACTTGAGGGTACCGGCCGCACGCCATTGGGCCCTACTCCCCCATCCGGTACTGATGACGAGTCAAAGTCAGCGGTCTGAGCGGTCTTCATACCTCAACTTAGACTTAGACTTAGCCTCGGACTCAGTTAGACTAACCACCCTATGGCCGTCGACCCTGAACTTCTCGAGATACTGGCCTGCCCGATCTGCAAAGAGGCAGTGACCGTGGTTGCTCTTTCGGATGAGCGTCGGATCGCTATCCGTGACAAATACCGTGACAAGTTCCGCGGAGAGGAGCCGGTTGTCACCGAGGGGCTTCATTGCGCGAAGTGCGGACGGATCTACCCGGTCGTGAGCGATATTCCGGTTATGCTCGTGGACGAGGCGATCGAAGAGTCCTGACCGTTCCGTGTCTCTCGATCAACGCCTCGAAATTCCGCCCGATACCGATCGCAGCCTCCGGTTAGCCGCCTACTTCTATCTGGCCCACATCCTGTGTCAAGGCTGGATCGGAAGCTCTGAGATCTTCCTCGGTCTCGGTGTGCTCGCGCTCGGCACAGCGGTCTGGCGCGGGGCAGCTAAGATCCGCTTTCATCCCATCTATTTTCCACTGGTTCTCTTTGTGATCGGTTCTGAGATGTCGGCCATGGCCGCCCGCAATCGCGGACATGGCCTTCTCGAAGTCAGTGAGGCTTTCACCTTTCTCACATTTCCTCTTGGTCTCACTCTTTACCGGACCATGCCGCAGCTGATTCGCAAGGGCTTGCTGACTTTTCTGGTCCTCGGGTTTTATGAGGCCGGTCTCGGCATTTTTCAGTACTTCATCCTTGCTCCGCATGACGTCGAGCACCGGATTACCGGAACTGCGGCTCACGTGATGACTTACTCCGGGATCGTGCTCCCGCTCTCGCTTCTTTTCCTGATCGTCGGGCTCGATGAGCGTGACTACCGATTTCTGGGAGCCGCGGTCGCGACGTCGCTGGCGCTTCTCCTCACGCTGACACGAGGCGCGTGGATTGGCTGGCTGGCGGGAATGGCGGTCTTCATCGTCCGCCGGCGCGCCCGGGCACTGGTCCTTCTCGTTCCTCTCCTGTTGCTTGGACTCACATTCAGTCCCATGAATCTCTTCGCCCGTTTCGTCTCGATGTTCGACGCCAAGCAGTCGTCGAACCTCGACCGTATTCGAATGGCTCAGGCCGGTGTCGAGATGATTCGCGACCATCCGCTGTTCGGAGTCGGCCCCGGCAATATCAAGGAGACGTATCCTCTTTATCGCGAACCCGATGCACCCAGGTTCCGAATCCCCCATCTCCACAACAACCTGGTGCAGATCTGGGCCGAGCGAGGTGTAATCGCTTTCCTCGGATATATTCTGTTGATTGGTTTCTTCGTGCGAGAGATTCTCAAGCGGAGCTGGAGCTCACCGCCGGGCCGGACCTGGTCCGACGCCGCCTTGGCTGTGGTGACGTCTCTAACCTTCGCGGGATTCTTCGAATTCAACTTCGGCGACAGTGAGATTCTGCTTCATCTGCTCGACCTTCTGGCGCTGACCCTCGCGGCTTTCGAGCTTCTGGCCGGGCGCTCTGAGCCAACCCGATGTGATCTTGGATCTGACGAGCCGGAGCGTGTGACGGGAGACCAGCACCCCGCGCTCGTCCCGTCTCTGTAACTTTTCAGCGATGAAAGCGTCGAAAGGGAGAGAAGCAACCACGGAGATGAAGAACCTGAACGATCAGGAGCTCATGCGGCTCGTTCAGGCAGGGGACTTCGCTCCGGCTTCGGAGGTTTTCGAGCGTTACAGCGCCCGGATCTACAACTTTGCCTATCGATTCCTGAGAAATCAGGAAGCGGCCGAGGATGCGACTCAGGAAGTGTTCGTCAAGATGCTGAAGTACGCCAATCAGTTTCATGGAGATGCAAAACTTTCGACCTGGCTCTTCTCGATCACCGCAAATCTGTGTCGTGACTACTTGAGAAAGTCCGACAACAAGCCGAAGGAATCGGAAGAGACTCTTCTGACTCTTCCCTCCTCCGAGCTCGGACCTGATCGACGTCTGGAAGCGCGTGAAACCGAGGAGAGAGTTCAGAAAGCGCTGGAAATGCTCACGCCCGAACAACGCGAGGCCATCCTGCTCTCGCGATATCAGGGTTTGTCCTATGCCGAGATCGCGCAGATCGCTGGTTGTTCTGAGGGGGCCATCAAAACCCGGGTCTTCAGAGCGATGGAAACATTGAAAAAGTACCTGTCCACCAATGTCACCGGAGACGAGAAATGCCTGAATGCAACGTAGTCCTCGAACGAATGCCGCTTCTCCTGATCGAGGCGCTCGACGTTTCCACCCGTGAGGAGTCGCACCAGCACATCGAGGTGTGCTCGGTATGCGCGACGGAGTGGGCAAAGACGCGACAGACCTGGGATCTCATGGGAGAGCTTCCCGAGCTTCCCGTTCCTGCGCGCGTCCGTCGAGGGTTAGCCATGCATCTCGAGGAGCTTCAGCCGCGATCCAATGTCGTTGCCTTCGTCCCTCGGAATCGGAGAGCCTGGTTGCAGATTGCCGCCTCAGCCATGCTGGTGGTCGGCTCCTTCTTCGCCGGTTCGCGAATCCACAGTGGTCGTTCGGGCGCCCTGGCCTCCCATGTCGCGCAGAACGCACCCTTCAGGCTGGCTGAGAACATGGTCCTTCCGGCCTCGAGCATCGCTCCCGAGATCCAGGGCCGTCCGGAGATTCGCAACGTAAAGTTCATCGACAACCCCACCGACGGAAGCGATGTCGGCGTCACGTTCGATATGACCTCGCACGTCACAATGACCGGTGGTTCGCATGAGCGCAGTTTCGTGAATCTTCTCTCGTACGTGCTGAAGGACAGCACGCAGATGAACCGCACCGCCGACACGATCCAGTGGGTCAAGCAGCAGTACACCGGTGCAGACAACGCCGACCCGCAGATCGTGAGCGCGCTGGCCAGCGTTCTCAAGAACGACTCCCATGAAGGTCTACGTCTCAAGGCCGCCGACACGCTTCGCGAGTTGTCCGGTTCCACGGTTCCGGAGGCGCAGTCAGCCCTCATCGAGGCCCTCAAGAACGATCCGAATCCGGCCGTCCGCATCAAGGCGGTCGAAGCCCTGTCGAATCTGGCCAAGGCTCGTAACGGTCTGGAGCCGGCCAGTGTCGATACCTTGCGGAAGAAGGCAGTTCAGGACGACGAAAACCCATATGTGCGGGTGAAGGCCGCGGAAGCCTTGAAACGAATCAATCTCTGACGGACATGTTTGACCGCCTCAAAGCTGTACCTTTCATCGCCCTGGCCCTCTGCTCGGTGGCGACCATGGCCGAGGCGCAATTCAAGAGCACGGCCTCGGCCAGGGCCGTGCGTAACTTCCCGATCGCGATGAACGGAGCGCTGTGGATCGATGACTCCAACGGGTCGGTCAGCGTCACCGGTGCCGACCGCAGTGACATCCTCATCGAGGCGACGACCATTGTCCGAGCGGCTGATGATGATGCGCTGGCTGTGGCTAAAACCCAGGCCCAGCTCTTTTTCGCTGGAGATCAAACCAAGCGGGTGGCGAAAGCCGTCATTCCGGAGGCGAATAACCGATGGGTGATCAGCGTCAACTACGTGATTCAGGTTCCACGAACGATTTCTCTGAATATCGTGGGAGGGACCGACGACAAAGTGCAGGTGTCGAATGTTTTTGGCCCGCTGTTCGTGCGGACCGTTGGGGGAACCATCGAGTTGCACGACGCGCTGGGCGGTCTCGATATCGACTCGGCGAACGCGAATATCTTCGTCTACTACTCGAACCCTCCTCGAGTTCCGAGCAAGATCGCATCACTCAACGGAAGCATCGAGTTGCATGTCCCTCAGAACGGCGGAGTGGCCTGGCTTGCTGACACGCTCAACGGTGACATCCTCAGCGCCATCGACGTGCCCGGGCGCTTCGTGCCGCGCGTCAACGGACACGTGTATCGAGGCTCGGTCGGAAGCGGCGGGCCGCTTATTCAGACCAGGACGATCACCGGGCGCATCTACCTTCTGCCGAAGGAGAATCCCCGAGCCATCCCGCGGTCCCTGATTCCGCCGACCGAGCAACAGCAGAGCGGTCCCGAGGATGTCCGACTCGTCCTGGAGCGCTGGCGCGCCGTGTTTCTGCAACCGCCCACTGATCCTACGGGAAGCGTCTATGTCGCGCACAGTAGGTTCAACGGCGACTTCGAGTTCGATACGAATAACGGGAACGTCTTCATCGGCCAGGTTGACGGCGCGGCGAAGGTGACCACCGGTGCCGGTGAGATCGCGCTGGGACGGGTTCTCGGCACATGCAACGTGCGCTCTCTGGGCGGGCCGCTGAACCTGGGAGAGGTAGCAGGACAGCTGTCGGCGCGCACCTCCGCGGGCGACATTCTGGTTCGGGCGGCACGCCGAGGCGGGACCGTGCAGACCGAGGGAGGGAGCATCTACGTGCTGTACTCGGGAGGTCCCATGACCCTCGATTCAGGTGGTGGAGACGTGACCCTGCGACAGGCCATGGCCGGCGTCAAGGCAACCACCAAGTCCGGCGACATCAGCATCGCCGTCGACGCCGGTGCGCGAAGCGCCACCGTGGACGCCCGGACTGTTGGAGGAAGTATCTTTCTCAATCTTCCGCCCGGCTTCCCGGCCACGATCGACGCCACAATCCTGACGCGCGACGACAACATGCACTCCATCCAGTCCGATATGCCCGGGCTCACGATCCTGAAGGACAAGGTGGGGAACATGACTCGAATCCGAGCCCAGGGGAAGATCAACGGCGGCGGGGACAAGATGACCCTGCACGTGGAGAACGGGAACATCCGGATCCGGAAGCCCGGCCTTCGCTGATTGCTTCTGTCTTTCCTTGCTTCCCTCTCAGTACAATAGGCCGCCTTTTCGCCGCGATGGCCGAGGGCAAATTTTTCGGAGGCTTTATGAGGTCCTTACTTTCCCTTCTGGTGATCGTCGCTTTGGCCGGCTGCTCGAGGCCGCCTCAAAATGACGTCGGCGCGGCTGCTTCGCAGCCGGCCACAACCGGAACAGCGAGCGCAAGCTCCGATAGTTTGACGACCACGACACAGGCGCCTGCCGCGCCAACGGAGACGGAGAAACCTATGAGTGAATATGCTGACAAGGTAGCCGAGCTGAATACTTCGCAGGGACCGATTGCCATTCGATTCTTTCCTGATGTGGCCCCCAATCACGTCCGCAACTTCATCGACCTGGCCCAGAAGGGTTATTACAACGGCACGAAGTTCCACCGGGTCATCCCGGGCTTCATGATCCAGGGCGGCGATCCCAATACCAAGACGGCCGACACCAGCAGCTGGGGCACGGGCGGATCTGGAAAGTATCTGAAGGCCGAGTTCAACGCCGTTCATCACGTCCGCGGGATCGTGTCCATGGCCCGATCCCAGAACCCCGACAGCGCTTCTTCGCAGTTCTTTGTCTGCGTGGCCGACGCTACCGCATCCCTCGACGGCAAGTACTCGGCCTTCGGACAGGTCGTGAGTGGGATGGATGTCGCCGATAAGATCGTCTCCGGGAAAGTGACGGTGAACGACCGACCTGTCGACCCCGTCGAGATCAAGTCGGTAACGATCCGAGATGCTAAAGAGGGCGAGAAGGGCGGCGCTCCGAAATAGAAAGATCGGAACGGGGAACGGTAACGACGGAACCGGCGAAGCCTCCACTGTCGCCTTGCTTCGTTCTGGCGCTCATCAGCAAGTCGTGTCATAGGTGCCACGCGATGGCCTCCTTTCGCGTGAATCGGTGCCCGCGGTGCGGAGCGCCGATGTGAGCCCTGCCGCGAAGACGTGCCCAACCCGAAACTGAGAGCCTCGGTGAACGAGATCTACTCGCATCAGTCGATCCTCACCACGCGCGATTTCTGTTGTTGATGGCCATCGACAGTTCTCGCTCAGCAACAGGTGTGATAATCGACCAAAAGGATCGCCTGAAATCTCTATTCGCCAAGACCTCAAGTCATTTCGGCGGCCCTTAGGAGAACTTCCATGAGACGCGCCCGCTACCCGTTGTTCGTGTCGCTCTTACTCGTGTTGGTTGCGGCCATCCCAATCTTCGCGCAGATTCCGCCAAAGATAGACGAGCCGCCCGTGGCGGGTCGAGAGAGCTTGACAACCTGCCAGGGCATGAGAAGGGTTGGCTTTTGTATGTCTCGCGTCAATCCGGTCACCGGCGCCCTGATGGCCCTCGAGGGGACCATAAAGGTGAAAGGACGCTATTGTTGTTTTCTGCGTGGCGCCGCATCGCCGGTAACCTTCCTCTACGGCGAGCAGCACAGGTTCGCGGTGCGCCTAATAGATGACGACAGTGTCGTGCAGGCTTTTAGGCTGGAACGATTGGCCGTGGAAAAGCGAGAGCGCTGGGGGTCGCGGGTGTTCGTGCCGCTTACGTTCAGCAGGTATGGTGAGGTGGTCTACGGCCTGGACTGGACGACAAAGAAGAACCGCGGCGCACGCACATTCCTGTTTATGCCCACTGAGCCGCTTGTACCTGGTGAGTATGCTTTCTCCGGCTCCTCGGGCGGAGTGTCCGAACTCAACTCCGGCGGATTTGTGAACGCCTTCCGGATCGCGGAGGGCCCGCCCGCGGCGCAAGTCCCGCCGACGCCGCAAGTCCCGCCGACGACGCAAGGCCCGCCAGCGCCCCAGCCTCCCTCTGCGAGCGACAAGGTAGCGGAGCTGAATACCTCGCAGGGAACCATTGCCATTCGGTTCTTTCCCGACGTGGCTCCGAATCACGTCCGCAACTTCATCGAGCTTGCCCAGAACGGTTACTACAACGGCACGAAGTTCCACCGAGTCATCCCCGGTTTCATGATTCAGGGAGGGGACCCCAACACCAAAACGGCCGACACCGGCAGCTGGGGCACGGGCGGATCGGGACGGAACTTGAAGGCCGAGTTCAACGCCGTTCATCACGTTCGCGGGATCGTGTCCATGGCCCGATCCCAGGACCCCGACAGCGCGTCTTCTCAGTTCTTTATCTGCGTGGCCGACGCCTCCGCTTCCCTCGACGGCAAGTACACGGTCTTTGGTCAGGTTGTCAGCGGGATGGATGTCGTCGACAAAATCGTCTCGGGGCAAACGACGGTGAACGACAGACCTGTCGACCCCGTGGAGATCAAGTCGGTAACGATCCGAGACGCAAGAGCGGGCGAGAAGGGCATGCCGACGGCGCAAGTCCCGCCCGTTGTCCCAACCTCGTCGCCTACAGCAGGTGCTCTCGTAGTGAATGTTCAGAGGCTCCTTTCCGATTCGCAGGCCGGCAAGAGCGCATTCCAGCGTTTGAAAAAGATGCAGGAGGACCGTGCAGAAAAGGTGAAGCAGCTACCGGTGGCTGAACAGCAGGCGTACGCAAAGACTGCTGATGCGGAGCTCGGGGCGGCGCGAGATCGCGAGCTCAAGGAATTGGAGCGTCAGATGATCCCGGTAGTTCAGCTGGTTGGGCGCCAGTCAGGCGCGGCCGCTATCTTCAACAAGTACGAATCGGGACTGGTCTACGGGAGTGACTCAATCGATGTCACAGACAACGTGCTGAATGGAATGAACGGAGGGGAGACTGGTGCGCAGCGTCTGAAGGCCCGTGCGTCTGCCGTCGTGGACGTTCAGCGCGTGCTGGAGCAGAGCGCACAAGGCACAAGTGCAAAGCAGCGCCTGGCAGAAATGCAACAATCCGGCGCGTCTCCAGAGGCGATTACAAAGGCGCGTGGTGAGGGGCTTGCGGCACTCGAGAAGCTGGTCATGCCCGTAATTAACGGCGTCGCCCGCGATCTTGACCTCGGCACCGCGTTCAATAAGTCTGAGTCTGGTCTCGTCAGTAACGATCAGCTTCTCGACATCACCGACGCAGTCCTGCGACGGATGACTGACTCAGGTTTCCATCCGGCCCCGCTGCCGGCGATTGCGTTACAGATTGCGGTGGTCCAGAGCGAGAAGCTGCCGGCCGGGAAGATCGACGCGGCCGGGCTGGAGAACGTCAAGCGCACGACGGCCGGTCGGGCGGGTTTGGTTTTCGATAAGTACAAGTCGGGATTGGTATACGCCGCTGATGCAATCGATATCACTTCGAGCGTTTTACGGCAGATTAGCTCCCGGTGACCGTGGCCCCAATGAGGACCGCTGAAGAGGACCATGTTTCTTATCGCAGTCGCCACTCTTTCTGGCGACGTCTGCCGGTGTTGCCGGCATCACGGCGGCCCTGACATCGGGTTCGGTGCGCCAAATCGCCGTTCGCTCTTTTTCTCTGTTTCCGTGCGGCAAATCCGCAGAGACTTGGGTCTCAGCAGGCTTACCGGGCTAAAATGCCGGTCGAGGTGATCCCCATGACAAGTCGCGTTGCGATTCGTGTCTTCACGGCGCTCGCTACCGTGCTGGCGCTCGCGGGCAGTGCGCGAACCAGCTCTGGGCAGACGCTGCCGCAATCCACCACCGGCGTCCAACCGACAACGAGCGCGCCGGAAGACGAACTGAAGAGACTACGTTCCGCGGCTGAACAGGGAGACGCAAAGGCACAGAACGACCTCGGGGTCGCGTACGACAAGGGCACGGGCGTGGCCCAGGACGCCGCCCAAGCGGTGCAGTGGTATCGCAAGGCAGCGGAGCAGGGACTCGCGCAGGCGCAGTTCAACCTTGGTGTGAGTTACGACAACGGCAACGGCGTGGCCCATGACGCCGCCCAGGCAGTGCAGTGGTATCGCAAGGCAGCGGAGCAGGGATTCGCGCAGGCGCAGATCAACCTTGGTGTGAGTTACGACAACGGCAACGGCGTGGCCCAGGACGCCGCCCAGGCAGTGCAGTGGTATCGCAAGGCAGCGGAGCAGGGAGTCGCGCAGGCGCAGTTCAACCTTGGTTTGAGTTACGAACACGGCAACGGAGTAGCCCAGGACGCCGCCCAGGCAGTGCAGTGGTTTCGCAAGACAGCGGAGCAAGGGCTCGCGAAGGCGCAGTTCAACCTTGGTTTGAGTTACGAACACGGCAACGGCGTGGCCCAGGACGCCGCCCAGGCAGTGCAGTGGTATCGCAAGGCAGCGGAGCAGGGA
>DASZZV010000355.1:0-4493 GCA_035544835.1 Thermoanaerobaculia bacterium | reverse complement strand
CGCTTCACGATCTTTCCGCAAAGCTCGAGATCGACACACCCGCACCTAAGCGCTTCTTTCAGAAGACTGGTCATCGTCCCGATCTGCGCCTCGAGAGCTTCGAGCTCAACGAGCTTGGCCGCGGCGAGCTTCCTCCAACGGACTCCCGTTCGCGATTCGCTCGCCGAGCCATCAAGAAGCTGTCGGACCTCAGCCAGGGTGAACCCGGCCTGCTTGGCAAAGGCAATCACCGTAAGTCGATTCACGGTCTCATAGCCGTAAACTCGGCGACCGCTCGCTCTCGCGGCGCGGGGAAGCAACCCGATCTCCTCGTAATAGCGGACGGTCGACGTCGCAAGGCCGGCAAGCCGCGCCAACTCACCGATGATCATTTTCACCTCTTGACTTCAAGCGTACTTGAAGTCGTACCTTACCAGGAAAGGAGAAATGCAAATGCCATTCATGAAACTCATTCTGATTTCCTCGCTCGCTCTTCTCGGTATCGGTGCCTCCGCCTCGGCGCCCCGGAAACCTGCTCGTGTGCTGGCCTGCAACCTCGGAACTCTAACCCCCGCGCAACGGGCCAACCACGCCGAGAGCACCGGCAGATTGCTGCGAAGCGCCACACGGAGAGAGCTCGCGGACGGCTATCTGTTCACCGTCGATCGGCGGCAGGTCGGAGTCGCTGAGCTATCGGAGTGGGTGGCCAATGAGTCGCGCTGTTGCCCGTCCCTCGACTTTCATCTCGACCTTCCTGCATCCGGACCGCTCACCCTTCGCCTCGACGGTGGAATCGACGTGAAGAAGTTTCTCGCTGCCGAAATGGGGCTATAGGGATTGAAGAGCCGGCGAGCGGGACCGATAGTAGAAATTGAGAATCAGTAGTGTTCAGATTTGCCCTTGTCCCGAAATGCGAAGCTCCGTCCCCAAATACCCGCGGTGCAAATGCCCGTTCCCGTCCCCAAATGCCCGTTCCGCCTGATCCCAGCGCGCGAAGGCGCGCGGCAGACCTGTAGCACCGGGCGTCAGCCCGGTGTTGCGTGGCGGGCCCGAAAGGATTGGCTTTCCACTCCGGAGCCCGCGAAGGCGGGCGGCAGATCCCACGACAAACCGCCTGTCGCCCGCCTTCGCGGGCTGCAAGAAAAAACAAAAAAATGACCGGCGGCGCCGATGCTGACCACCGGGCTTACGCCCGGTGCTACAGGTCTATCGCGCGCCTTCGCGCGCTGGAATCCGGCGGAACGCGAAGGCTAATTTGACACTTCTGATAGGAGACTTGAGAAATTATTGAGATCTGAGAAAAAAACCATGATGGGCTTCAAATTTTCTCAATTCTCAATTCACTGCTCAGGGCAGCGGAACGTCGGTCAGAACGAACGGATAGCGAAGAATGTTCTTCTCGGTTTGCATACTGATACGGAGACCCCAGTCAGCGGCCGGCGGCTCACCATATCGCGACACGATCGTCCATCCCTCCACGTCGTGCGCGTTCCCCGGTTTCACCTCACCGCCTTTGTCGATGAAGGAGATGTCCTGAATATGATGATTCGGATCCTTCACCTTGAGGACCACGTCTCCCGCGTCCGGAGTAAAGAAATTCTCCATGGCGTTGGTCACAGCGCTTTCCAGGTCCTCCCCTTCGGACCCCTGCGCTTTCGCTTCTTCCCGCCGCTTGTCGCCGACCTTCTTCCTCTCGGCATCGAGTTGAGCCTTGCTCACGATGGCGATTTCGACGCCGTTGGCCTTGAGCGCTTTATGAGAAAGACTCTTGCCGCTCGAGGAGAGGAACTTCGGAATCAGGGCAACGCTGTTTGCATCCTTCGCCGGCATGAAGAGCTCCACCTCGCCACGAATCTCTTTCACGCGGGTCGCCTGCCGGTCGGGATTCTTGAGCTCGAAAGAAACGGAGGCCGGAGAGACTTTCTTGTCGTCGGGCCCGAAGGATCCCTGCCGATTCGTCTCCAGCCGCGGCTCGCCCGCACTCGTATCGAGCAGGTTTTTTCCCTTGTCATCCTCGGCCGCTTTCAAGATTACCCGCGACGCTGCCAGGTCGGTAGAGAGAACGGTCGGCAGCTCCAGGAAGATCGACAACTGGGAAAATGATCCGCTCGAGCGACGGTCGTTCACCTGCGAGACGTTCACCTGCAGCGATTTCGTCGAAGCGGCTTCAGAGCTGGGTGAGATCGACAAGGCCGTCATCGCGGCAAGAGCCACTCTCATCGTCGTTCGGTTCATGGCAGCACCACCTTTTTAAGCTCGAAGGGAACTGAGATGCGCGATTTGTCCGTGAGCAGAGTGAATTCGAGAGCCGCTCCCGGGGGCGGCGCGCTGTTCGGTTGAAGGATCACGATCGCCGAGTCGCCGTGCGAGCTCGATTGACGACTTCCGACGTCGAGAGGTTTTCCGTCGGTTCCGATGATCTCGATCTTCTGGATGCGCTCCATGTCCTTCGACGAGCAGGCCAGCACAATGGCATTCTCGGGAAGGGGCTGATTATCGATCTCGCCAAGCGCCTTGGCCAGGCCTATTGCGAACTCGACCTCTTTCGGATCCGCTCCGCTCGCTTTCGCTTTTGCGCGGAGCTCCTCGATGTCCTTATCGGTCACCTTCTGCTTCTTCATCTCCGCGGCATATCCGGACGGCGAAAGCGGTGTGATCGTGATCTTCGCCGTCTTGAGCCTTGCCGACGCCAGCGGGGCATCAAGCTTCGACAGAGCTTTCTCGACCCGGATGACGGCGTTGGGGTCATTCGATGGAACGAACAGCTCGACCAACCCCTTCAATCGAACCGATGTCGCCTGCCTCGGCGGATTCTTTAGGGATAGCGAAAGGCGACCACTGTTGTATTCGCGGCCCTGAAAATCGGGAACGCGGGATGGAGTGAGATCGGTGCCGCGGTCATCGCGTGCTTCCTTGACGATGATCCGCGCCGCCGATGCCTTTTCCAAGGCAGGACCTTTCAGCTCAGCCTGAATGTCGAGCGACCCGGTCAACATTCCGGCCGACATCCTGTTGTCCATCACCTCGGCGACTTCAACCGTGACGGTTGTCTGTGCCGAAAGGAGGGACGTTCCGAGTAAGGCGACGGTCACGAGCAAAGCAGCGCGGGCAGCCGGTTGGAACGCGGGCATAGGCACCTCGATAGTTGTTTCCGAAATCATACTCCGAAGGTCACTTCCCGAAGCAGATTTTGCAGCGGTCGAATCCGGCTGATTCGGCGGCGGCGGGTGAATCGAACGAAACGCGAGAGGCCGGCGCAATTCTGCTCGCATTCTTACAACCAGGCCGATGATACTTTTTCGATTTGCCGGACTTGCTGCCGACGACAGCGTCGTTCGGAACCTCTTCGATCGCCAAGTCTGTCGCCGGATCAGCCGCGGCCGCCGAGTCGCTCGAATCAGTGCGGGCTTCGCTGGCATGCAATTCCGCGGGAGCCGGCCCCTCGTCCAGATCCTCGTAGCTCGGCACGGCGGACTCGGGCTGCTCGCCCTCCTTGATGGCATTCGCCTCGGCCGTAGAGTCGATACTCTCGTCTTCCAAGACTTCGGACGGCCCCTCCACCAACGTTTCCGGCTGAACGTATTCCAGAACCGGCGGCCTGGCGAGAAGCGCCTCGATCAGGGGAATGACCTCAACGCGAAGCGGGATCAT
Source organism: Thermoanaerobaculia bacterium (assembly GCA_035544835.1). Lineage (GTDB taxonomy): Bacteria > Acidobacteriota > Thermoanaerobaculia > Gp7-AA8 > Gp7-AA8 > DASZZV01. The sequence goes on along the minus strand of DASZZV010000355.1, from coordinate 863 downwards.
CTGCACCAGCGGCATTTCCCCCTCGACGAACAGGCTGCGCCCCTCGCTGAAGGCAAGCACGCCGGCGACTTCTTTTTCGATCTTGCGGTGCATGGACTCGACGAGCTGAGCCTCGGTGACGGCGCCCATGATCACGAGAATCCGACCGAGCGCAATCCCGGACTCACGGGAGATGTCGACGGCGCGATTGCGCTGCTCCTGGGTGATCGTGCCATCGGCGATCAATATCTCCGCCAGGAAAAGGCTCGGAACATTCGAGGCGCAGGAGTAGATCTTCCCAAAAGCGAAGTGAATCTTTTTTTCGATTTTGCCGGACACGATGAAGAGGGTTCCACTCCGCTCACCCTGACTCATCTCGATCAACAGTTCGATCGGCCCGATTGCGTCGAATTCCTTCCACGGGCGATCGGGAGAAAGGGCGGCACTGATGTCCTCCTCGCCTGCCCTCTCCCGTTCGTCTCCGGCCCGCGTCTGAACCAGCGCCTCCAGCCGCGCCTGCCACTCTGTGCTGGTTCGAGCCAGCTCGCTCTCCGCCTCCTGCAGTTCGTACTCGGCGCCTCTGCGCCGATCGATTTCCTTTCGCAGGGCGTCGGTGAGGACCTTGAGCTCGTTCATGAGCTCTTCATCGGTCACCCGGAGCTGCTGGATGGCGTCGCGAAGCGATTCCTCGACACCCTCTTTCTTTCGGAGATCGCGACGCAACGCCTCGTTCTCTTTGCGCAGATCCTCGTTGGCAGGCCCGAGCTGGTCGGCTCGCTGCGCCGACGCTCGGAATCTCTCACCTTCTTTGGAGAGCTTTTCGATTTCCTGCCTGGACTTATCCCGCTCCTTCCTCAGCTCCTCGGACTCGACAGCGGCCTTCA
>DASZZV010000354.1:0-4023 GCA_035544835.1 Thermoanaerobaculia bacterium | reverse complement strand
GCTAGGCGGAGAGGTCGGGACATGGTTGGGCGCGCAGCGGATAGCGCCGACCAGGACGGTGTGGGAGTCGAAGACTAGCACTAGCACGAATCAGAGAGGCGCGTTCAGTTGGGTTTCCAGACTTGACCCTAACTTCCCGCGTGCTAGACTTCGCGACCCACTTATGCGCGATCTTCCGACCGCTCTTCAGTTCGAAAGTGTAACGAAGCGATTCGGCGACACGGTCGCCGTCAGCGACGTCTCCCTCGAGATCACGCGCGCGTCGCTGGTCGGACTCCTCGGACGGAATGGGGCCGGCAAGACGACATCGATCAACATGGCCACCGGGCTGATGCGCCCCAGCGCCGGGACCATCCACGTCCTGGGGCTCGATATCGAATCGAATTCCATCGAGGTCAAGGGCCGGATCGGCGTCATGCCACAGGACGATAGCCTGCTCGAGTACCTTACCGGCGCGCAGTTTCTTCAGTTCGTCGGTCGCGTTCACGGCCTCGCCACCAGCGTGATTGGTGATCGCACTGGCGAGATTTTCGAGACACTCGAGCTGGCACCTCAGCCGGGAACGCTAGTCCGCGACTACAGCTACGGCATGAAGAAAAAGCTAGCTCTGGGTGCCGCGCTGATCCATGGACCTGAACTGGTCTTTCTCGACGAGCCTTTCGAAGGGATCGACCCCGTGACGAGTCGCACCATCCGTGAGATTCTCGCTGGTCTGCAGCGAAAGGGCGTGACCATCGTGATGAGCTCCCACGTACTCGAGATCGTCGAGCGCCTCTGCGACACGATTGCCATCATCGACCGAGGACGCCTCCTGGCCTTCGGAACTCTCGAGGACCTGCGCCAGCGCCACGGCGCGTTCGAGAGCCTCGAGGAGCTGTTTGTGGGACTCATGGGCGGCGCAAAGCCGGGCGAGCTCTCATGGCTCTGAGCGGCTCGGCGGCGCTCCTTCGCGCGCACTACAGGAGTACCTGGAATCAGATCGTGCGCGGCGCGGGATTCGGTGGGAGAGTCGCCACCGGTGTGATGCTGGCGATCATCGTGCTGATCGTGTTGCTGCCGGGTTTTTTTGCCCTGCGGCTCGGTCTAGCGATGGGCGGTGAGCTGGCCAAGTCGGCCGACGCCGACGTGCTGCGAAACTGGAACGGCCTGCAGGCGACGTTCACGGTCGGCTTCGCGCTTCTCGGCAGCTTCCGGCTGGAGCCCCTCTTTCCCTTCACCCGTTTTGGCCGCTACCCGTTCACACCGTGGCAACTGCTTCTGGCCGAGCTTCCGGCGAGCCTCTTCGAGGTATTCCCCCTCCTCGGCGTGGGCGCGACGATGCTCATGGGTATGGGACTCGCCATACAGATGCCGGCACTGTCGCCATTCGTTTTCCTGCTGACACTCGACGGTGTGGCGGCGCTGATGGCGACCATGTTCATCCTCTCGGCACTTCGCGCTGCGACGCTGCGCCGCCGGACTCTCCTGATTCTGCTGAGCGTTGCTTCCACGGCGGCCGCATTCGCATTCGGTCTTCCCGAATTGCGCGTCGTGCTCAAAGAGTGGCTGCCCAAATTTGTCGAGGCTCTCCCCCTCAGTCGCGGATACGCCGGCCTCCTCTCGCTACGAAAGGGTGACTTCGGCGCCGGTCTCAGGGGAATCGCAATTGCCACGATAGCCAGCGTACTGCTTCTGCTCCTCGCCGCGAGGCTGCATCGTCACCGGCTCACGGCCGAAGTCGAGTCTACCGGGTGGCGAAGCTCCGGCGACGGAGCTCTTCGATTCCGAACACCCGCTTCGGGCCTGGGCCGGCTCTTTCTGCGGCAGTTGCTGGCCAGCTCCGCGGTGCGCGCACAACTGGTTCTGCCGCTGCTGTTCACGGGGACCGTGGCGTTGCTCACCTCGCTGATCCGCACCGCGATTGCCGAGGGCAAGACGCTGTCCGAGAGCATGGTCGCCCTGGCCGGCCACGCCGGCTCGGTGCAGTGGTTCGCGCTCGTGCCGGTCATGGCAGTGGCGATGAACGCCCAGATTTCGCTGAACCAGTTCGGATGGGATCGCGGAGGAATCCGAACATTGCTGTTGCTTCCGCTCGAGCAGCGCGATCTTCTCCTGGGCAAACTGCGTGGGCTCTCCGGCTTCACAGCCCTGCAGACGGCGATCGGCATATTGCCTTTGTTCACGGTGAGGGTGCCCTCGATCCGCGAGACCGTCATCGGCCTTGCGGCGGGGGGCGTGACGCTGATCGCCACTACTGCCGTCGGCCAGGTCGTCTCCATTCGCTTTCCGCGCGCCGTCGACGGCACAGCCGGCCTCCAGGTCCCCCTGTACCTATCGTGGATCGGGCCGGTCACGCTGCTGATTACCGGAGCAGAGCTGGCCGGCATCTACGCGCTCGGGGAAGTCATCGCCAAGGGTGGGGGAATCATCGCCCTGGTCCTTTCGCTCGCCGGAGCCGTCGCCGCCTACGCTGCCATTCTTCCGAGGTTCGCCGTGCTGCTACAAAAAAACCGCGAGCGACTGCTTGCGATGTGAAAGGGCCTCCGGCCGGGGGAAGGACGGCTTTAAAGTAAAAATGGTGTACGATTCCGCGCCCCATTCTACTTACGACTTCGAGGAGGTTTCATCCAGTGACAAAGTTGCTCAAGGTTTGCTCTTTCCTTATAGTTCTCTTCAGTAGTGCTGCTTTTCCTCTTTGAAACTAAGGATTACCCGATCTCGTTATCGACCAGGGGTCGCTTCGCCAGCATTGGGTCGTTAGAACCGAGGATTTTCCCTCCTCGTATTGCAGGATCCTACTGTAACGTCCACGTCGCCAACAATGACGGCCTCTTCGAATTTGCTTCCTGCCATAACCACTATCACTTCCGTCATTACGCGCTCTACGAGCTGACTCGATCCGAGAACCGGTTACGTTTGGAAGGCGGGGCTGCTCACCGCGTGGGTGCTGATGACGAATCACTTCGCTGATGACCGGCAGAATTTCAGGTACTCGCAAGTTAAGTTCAATCAGATACCCGTGATTGTCGCGCGGATCAGGATTCCGGATGGGGCCTAGTGCTAGTCAATGCTGACATCACCACGCCGAGAAGCGGGAACATGACCCGGTGCTCTGCAGACGGGAGAGTCTGGAGCTACCCCGGTTTCGTGGACAGGTTAATCGCGTTAATTTGGGGTCACGTTAAGTTGGGGTCAGGTCTGGAAAGCCAACTTAACGCACCTCGGCGATTCATGCTAGTCTTCGCGCTCCACACCGTTCTGGTCGGCGTTTGCTTGAGCTCTCCGCTCGTTCCCCATGTCCCGACCTCTCCGTCCGGCATTTCCAGGCGCGATCTACCACATCACCAGCCGCGGTAACGAACGCCGGGACATCTATCTCGGCGACTTTGATCGTTCGAGCTTTCTGCACTTGCTCGGCTCGGTGGTCACGGAGCGCCGATGGATTCTTCACGCCTGGGTACTCATGACCAACCACTTCTTATGCGCAGCTGCGCATAAGAAGTGTTATGGCGAGCGCCCAGTTATGTGGAGCTGGGGAGGTGGGCGCAATGGGGTCGGGGACAACGGCGGGAGCGACTGCGCATAACGCTGAGGGCAGCCGAGGGCGACGAGCCAGGTGAGAAGATCGCCCTGGGGGAAGTGTCCGTGGGCCAGCTCGGGCAACGCAGATGCGGCGGCGAGAGCCTTCTGCTTCATGCGCAAGGTGATTTCGAGGTAGCCATGTGTGGTGGAGAGTTGTGAGTGACCCAGCCACGCGGCGATTGTCGTGATGTCGACACCAGCTTCGAGCAGGTGCATGGCCGTGGTGTGGCGGATGACATGGGGCGAGACGTTGTTGGCGTGGCGGGGAGTGAGTCCGGAACGGGCTGCGAGCATTCGCAAGATGTAAGTGATACCCGATCGGCTGAGACGGCGACCATGAGTGTTGAGGAAGAGGGGACCGTCTCCGGCGTTGCGCTCTGCGAGCCAGCCCTGAAGGGCGACGACCGTTCTGGCCCATAGGGGGCAGGTACGTTGCTTGCGGCCCTTCCCTTCGAGCGTGAC
>DASZZV010000353.1:0-5189 GCA_035544835.1 Thermoanaerobaculia bacterium | reverse complement strand
CAAAGGAGCTGGTAAACCACCCGCGAGCAGGCCGTGGCCGGACTCGCCGAACCAGGCGCTTGATTTTTTGAGGACAGAGGGAGCTCGCTAACTCTCTGGTTGTTTGACGGTACATCCGAGAAAGCGGAGCACCGAAGTTAGCAAAGCTAGCGGATATCGTTTTGAAGTGGGCTAGAACTGTGCGAAAGTCACCTCTCCGGACAAAATCGACCAGATAGCTATCATCGATCATCATTTGGTCGCCCATAAAACCACTCAAGAGTGTTTGACAACCGTGTGAACGGGCGGTCATGAACATGTCAAGAATATAATCATATTGAAGAAAGGGAGCCTCCATCGCTCGCACCTGTCCTCCGATGTTGTGACAGAGGGACGGAGGAGGGGCTGGAACCCGTTCAACCCGATCCCGAAAATCCTCTTCCAGACGTTCGAGGTAGTTTTCTTCGTACCCTGCTGACCCGACTGGGGCGATGTAACTGATGGCATAAAGACGTCCACCCATCTCGCTTCTTTTGGCGACCGCGTAAATGGATGACGAATCCAGGCCACCACTGACTTGAATCCCTGGATGATCGACCAACCGTTTCCTTACTGCGTTTTCGAAGAGTTCTCGGAAACGTACAACAAAACTGTCATAAGACCCGGCCTCCTCCCTGCGATCGGGCTCGAAGTCCCAATAGCGCTTAATTTCGATCCTAGAATCGAGAATCTCCGCGTAGTGGGAGGTCGGGACGGAATAGACCTGCTCAAAAAACGTCGCTGAATCGTCCACCACACTTCTTCGCAACATATACCAAGCGAGGTGGTCGAGATTGGGCTCCGGTGGGCGTCCGCTAATCTTGAGAATGGTAGCGATCGATGACCCGAATACAAACCCTCCCGGGGTGGCTGTGTAGTGGATGGGGCGAGTACCCGCGAAGTCACGCACCAGAAAGAGCCGATTTTCTTCTTTATCGAATACGAGAAGAGTGAAATCACCTTCCAGTTTCCTGAAACACTCCACGCCTCTCTTCTCGAAGATTTCGCAAATGTCCCCAGCCTCTCCCCCTCCTGAAGTAAATGATTCCAGACCTTCGAGATTGTCCAGCCGCCCTGCAAAAAAAACCAAACAGCCCCGGCTGGAGCCATTCCCGCTTTCATGGACCTCAAACCCCTTGGACGAGAGATGCAAACCAGGGCTCACCGACCTCATGGAAAAACCCCGTGACGACAGCGCCTCAATCCTTGACGACGCCACGCCTCCTTTCGAAAAATCCCAGATTCCGCAAAACCCTTCCGTTCCTCCGCCTGCCGTTGCCTGATCGATAGAAATGTTAGATGTGTTGTCGCTCATGAGCCCCGTGCCAATAGATACCTTAGATCGATTTCTGCGATTAGAGTCATTCAGAAATTTTCGCCTCAGATACAACGGATGGACTAGACGTGAGTCTCAAACTCGATTCGGAAGTGCTTCAGCCATATCCCGCTTCGTTCGCAAATTTCAGCGACACGTTTCAAATTAAGAGTTATCCCGCAGAATCTGTGGGTTTATGCCACTTTGAGCTGTGGCGGCTAACGTGCCTAAATTCAGCGACTTGCATCAGTTTACGCGCCCTGAGGCATAAGCCTGGATTCCACGGTCAGATTGCGAAGGCGTCATCCGACGCTCGAAAATGCTGCAAACAGTCACGGACGGGCTCGGCCAGCCTAGCACGAGAGCCGCTGTGGAAGCCGTGGAAAACGCACGGCCCATCCTCCCACCCGTGCGTTTACCACCGCTCCCACAGCGCTGCTACTACGAGAGCGCGAACGAAGCACAGGTGACGACGAGAGGCAGCCCTGATCAATGGTCGTCTTGCTCATCGGCCGCGGATACGCCGCCAGACGTTGACCAGTGGTTTCCATTCTTAAACCCACAGATTCTGCGGAGGAGCCAAATTAAGAAACGGAATCTTCTCAGACGCGACAACCACGCCTTTGATATCGCCTCGCGCAATATGCAGCTCGAGAACATCTAAACTGCCGAGCACCGGATATCCATTCAATAGCTTCCCGTTTTTGGCCGGATCGTCATCGATAAATCCAACTGGCCTCATGTGGACGTCACGGTTCGACGTCACCTCGCGCACCACAAGGCGCCCGCCTACACCCGCGCCGTAGATCACCACTAGATCTCCCTCCTGCGCGTCTTGATAACTCCAGTGCTGGATCAGTCGATATGAGGCGCGAACTCCATCGACCCCCACCAGCATGATTAGCATGTAGATCACGAAAAAAGTCCAAGGCCCATCGAATGGAGAAAAAAGATGGCGATGACAGCCGAGACCGCTGATGCCATGAAAGCGGCCGTGGAGGCGCGCATCAGGTCGGCGACCGTTGCCAGCCGTCGACGCCGATCTCGTCATCTGCATCGTCACAAAACCGGAGGAATCCTATACGACTCCACACCCGCAAAACTCATCGTGAAGTAACGCATCCAGATTCCGGTGCGCTCGCACACCCGCGCCGCCTCCTCGAGCTTCTCCACCGGAATCTTGTGCGAGGCCACGACCAGACCCTTCACGACACCTCGGCTGATCACGCTCTCCAACTCCTGGATCGATCCCAACACCGGGTAGCCATTGAGGAACTTCCCCGTCTTGGTCGGATCGTCATCGATGAATCCGACCGGCATCATGTGGACCTCTCGATTGGAGACGGCCTCGCGAACCACCAGACTTCCTCCGACACCCGCTCCGTAGATGACGACCGGGTCCCCCTCCAGTGCACTTTGAAAACTCCAGTGCTGCAGCAGCCGAAAGGAGGCGCGTACGCCATCGACGCACATCATGAGCATCAGCATGTAGACGATGAAGAAGGTCCAGGGAAGCTCGATTTTGGAGAAGATGTGCGTGACGACCCCCGAGGCGCTCGCCGCGACGAAGACTCCCGCCGAGGCACGCAAAAGATCGGGAACCGTGGCCAGCCGCCAGTTTCTCCGATACAGGCCAAAAGAGAAGAATACGATGAGTGCGATGGCTGGAAGCACTGCCAGCATCCACTGTGCGGCAGCGCGATTTTGAGTCAGGAGCCAATCGTCATACTTCAAAACGAACGCGCCATACAGAGAAGCGACGACCAGAGCGAGATCGAGGAAGACCACAAACAGCGCCCGCTTCATCACCGGAACTTCGTAGACCTTCAGCATCGTGCGGCTGCGCACGACTGCAAACTCGTCGTATCCCAGTCGGGCGACTCCGACGAAGGCGGCGACGACCATGGTACCGAGCAACAGAGCCGCCTTCTTGTAGGTGAGAAAGAGCGAGCCGAACCCGCAGGCCGCCAGGAGGAGACCGACTCCGTAAAGGGTCAGGACGGCGCGACGGTGATCCAGTCCGAGCGCCAGCAGCCGGTGGTGAATGTGGCCGCGGTCGGCCTCGAAGATTCCGACCTCGTGATGGGAGGCCTTCCTGACAATCCGCCGCAGCATCGAGATCACGGTGTCCGCGAGAGGCAGCCCGAGAACGACCAGCGGCACGAGGATTGCCATCCCCGCGGACAGAGTGGCCCCGCCCCGCAGAGTGAGACAGGCCAGATAGAAACCGATCGCCGTTGCCCCGCTGTCGCCGAGAAAGATCTTCGCCGGATACAGGTTGTAGGGGAGAAATCCGATCAGTGCACCCGCGATCACCAGGGCAGCGACACTGAGCTCATAACGACCGACGAGGATCGACACCCCGGCCAGGCTGAGCGCGGAGATGAGGGCCAGTCCCGCCGACAGACCATCGAGTCCATCGACGAGATTGAAGGCGTTGGTAACACCGGCGATCCAGAGGATGGAGATGGGAACCGCCACCCAGCCGAGGTGCACGCTGCTTCCGAAGAGATGGATGTCGGCACCGAGACGCACCCCGGCGAGGACGGCCAGACCGGCTCCGAGAAACTGCGCCGCAAACTTCGGTGCCGCCCGGAGCGGCTTGATGTCATCACGCAGGGAGACGAGGAAGATCGGGATGAACCCAAGCAGGAGACCGCTGGATAGATTTCCGACCAGCTGCTGGAAGCGGCTGATGTTGCTGAAGTAAAGGAGGAAGAGGACGATCAGCACGCTGGCGATTACCGCCAGGCCGCCGAGCCGGGGGATGTCGACGGTGTGAACTTTTCGCGCACCAGGATGATCGATTGCGCCGAGGCGCAGCGCGACCTTTCTGGCAAGAGGGGTCAGGCCGAAGCTGAGGGCCGCGGCGACAATGGCTGGAAGGATGAGGATCGCGAGATTCATGTCTCCACTCGACTCCGAAATGACGCCAGAGAATCCACGCCCAAACACCCTGAGACAGCAGGCCACGAGCCCGACACCGATCATCTTACGCGTGTTCGCAACTAGCGCAAATAACGCAGTAGAGCCGGGCTTATTCAGCCGAAGACCCGACAGGCTGCAAGGAAGGAATCAGATCCGTGAACTGCCGCATTGCTCGCGTCTTGGTGAATCGCTCTTCGTAGAGAGCCCGAGCCGCCTCGCCATGCGCGTGCCGTTTCACTGTATCCCGTTGGTAACTCTCAATGGCTTCGACAAGCGAACTGACATCGCCATTGTTCACTGCCACACCGCAACCTCCAATAGTGACGATGTCAACGACTTCCCCAACGGAGGGTCCCACGTAAATCGTCGGCTTTCCGGCGGCGAGGATTCCGTAAATCTTCGACGGCACCAGCAATCCGGGCATCCCCTGCCTCAACGTCACGATATGCACATCCCGCGATCGAGACTTATGGGAAGCTCCTCGCGCGACACGTGCGAACGTACCTCTAAATTCGCAAGCCCCAAGCTTCCGCGCCCGAGAATCGATTTCCCGCACTCGTGGCCCACCGCCGATGAAGAGGAAGCGAATGTCGGATTTCGAGAGTTGCCTTGCCGCTTCGAGGAGCGTGTCGAACTCGTGAGCGAGCCCCACATGTTCCCCCGAATAAATCACTACAAGACAAGACCGAAACCTCGGACTTCACCCTCATGACCCGGGGTGCAACTCCATCAGCTATGAGTTAGCCGCAGTTCTCGAAGTGGGTTCCAAATGGAAGCGCAACAAAACGCCTCCTCGCTATTGTAGGTGGGTAACGCTGAAATCGAGGCGACCCGCAATGAGGTAGACGATGGTGATGAGATTGCGGGAAGAGCGGTAGCCGCGAGCTTTTGCTTTCGCGGCTTGAATAAGGCTGTTGATGCCTTCGAG
>DASZZV010000352.1:0-1603 GCA_035544835.1 Thermoanaerobaculia bacterium | reverse complement strand
CGGTGTGGAGTCTTGGAGCTCTCTTACGATTGTGCGAGGCGCCGAAGGGTCGAGTCCCCCGCCCAGATCCCTCGCTCGACGCTCGGGATGACACCTCCGCAAAGCGGCCTAAATACTGGGAGTTTCTTAGAAGCAAGGGCGGACCGGGTGGGAGGGGCGAGGGACCCCGCAAGGTAGTACATTTTGAGTTCAGATTCTGCGCCGTGTTGAATGGGTGTATGTACTGGCTCCCGAGGTCCCTCGCCCCTCCCGCACACCTGCCCTTGCTCGGGATGACAGCAATCCCAACCGAATCCATGACAGGACTCGCAAAACCTGCGCAATACTGGAATCCCTGAATGTTCAAAGATGAAGCAAAGATCAAGGTCATAGCCGGCGATGGCGGGCGCGGATGCATTGCCTTCCGTCGTGAGAAGTTCGTTCCGCACGGCGGCCCCTCCGGCGGAGACGGCGGCCACGGCGGCTCGGTCTACGTTGTTGCCAGCAGCCGCCTGAACACGCTCTATCACCTTCAGTTTCAGCGCGAGTGGAAAGCGGGGCGGGGAGAGCATGGCATGGGCTCGAACTGTACCGGACGCGCTGGTGAGGATCGTGTCATCGAGCTTCCGGTCGGCGCGGTGGTCCGCGATGTCGAGACGCGACTGGTCCTGGCCGACCTCACCGAAGAGGGGCAGAAGGTGCTGATCGCAAAAGGGGGACGGGGAGGTCTCGGCAATCAGCATTTTGCTACCTCGCGCCGGCAGACTCCAAGGTTTGCGCAGCCCGGCGAGGAAGGCCAGCAACTGGCGCTCGAGATCGAGCTGAAGCTCATCGCCGATGTCGGGCTGGTCGGTCTTCCCAACGCCGGAAAATCGACGCTCATCTCCGTGATCAGCGCGGCCCGGCCGAAGATCGCCGACTATCCCTTCACCACTCTGATCCCGAATCTCGGAGTCGTCGAGTCCGATGACTACACCTTCGTTGTGGCCGACATCCCCGGGCTCATCGAAGGCGCCCACAGCGGTCACGGACTGGGCGACAAGTTCCTTCGTCACGTCGAGCGCTGCTCGGTTCTCGTGCATCTGGTCGATCTCTCGCAGTCGGCGACTCCCTCCGCGGAAGCCGAGGTCATCGAGAAGGAGCTGGCTCTTCATTCAGAGACGCTCGGACGAAAGCCTCGTCTGATCTGTGGTACCAAGGTCGACTCCCTGTTTCCGGGAGCATCGGAAAACCTGCGACAATATGCGGAGAGTCGGGGCTTTGGATATCGTGAGATTTCGGCTGTGATCGGAGCGGGGGTTCGGGACCTGGTGAGGGAGCTGGCTGCCCGTGTCAACGCCAGCCACCGAGAGCTCGCGGCATTCCTCGAGAATGACTGAAGGTAGAAGAATCGGTTTTTGCGGCGGCACCTTCGATCCAATCCATCGGGGACATGTCGAGCCGGTTCTCTCGATCCTGGATGAACTGCAGTGGGATGAGGTAGTGTTCATTCCCGCCTTTCGTCAGCCGCTCAAGTCGGGCGCGACAGCCAGCTCGCCATTCCACAGATTCGCCATGACCGTTCTCGCGACCTCGGTCGACGAGCGACTGAGTTGTTCGCCCCTGGAGCTGGAGCGCGGAGAGA
>DASZZV010000351.1:0-2340 GCA_035544835.1 Thermoanaerobaculia bacterium | reverse complement strand
TCAATTTTCAATTCCGACCCGGTCGGCAGTGGCGCATTCTAACCCGGATCTCGATTACTCTCCAGCGACTGGCGCGTAGGGCCGCACGGCGTGCGGCCGATACCATGTGCAGCACCCTGGCGCTCTCGCGCGCCGCCGTCGGAGCGCCGCCTTCCAGGCGGCCGTGCCGCCGGCTTCAAGCCGGCCGCTGGGTATGAGTTCGAAGCCTGGTCAGCGCGGCCGGCACCATGCCGGCGCTCCGAACACCGCAAATCCAATCGGCTTGGTCATCGGTCAGGAACGCCGAGCTAAATAAGCGATATGGGCGTGCGGATAACCGGCTCCGAGCTCGTGAACTTCGAAGCTGGTGAATCCCGCCCTCTCGAGCCGGGCCTGTAACGCTGCACGACTCTCATAGTCGTGATGATTTCCGATGGTTGTGAGATGCAGAAGGCGGTCGGCGAGCCTTTCCTGAGCCTTGTTCCAGGCAGCCTTCAAAGGAGCCTCGGGATCGATCTCCTTGAGGAGAAAGATTCCTCCGGGCGAGACGTGAGAATAGATCAGGGCGAACAGGTCGTCCCACTCGCCGTGAGGAATCCGATAGAGGACGTCGATCATCGAAACGACATCGAAGGTTCCGCGCACGGCACCGGCAAAACCAGTCACGAGGCGGAGTCCGTCGCCGCCGGCCGACTGGAGTGATTTCTGAAGGTCCGGTTCCAGTGCCACCGCCTCTGCCGCACCCGCCGCCAGCGCCAGTCGCGCGAACGTCCCATGTCCGGCACCGATATCGAGAAGACGGCAACGATCCGGTAGAAGATCGATGACGCGAAGGAACGGACAGGTGAGGAACCTTCCGACGATATGCGCGTGCGACAGGAGGCTCGACCGTCGATGAGCACGAAGGAGAAGACGGATCGCATTGAAATAGCCGGACGACATGAGCGGGGGATTATAGAATGCCGCGCTCATGCACAGCGGCGAAGCAATCGTTGACGACGACAAGGCGTTTCGTCTCTACGCCGGGGCGGGAGCGCTGTTGGTCGCGCTGTTCAGATTCGTCACGATTCCGCGAACGTTCTGGGAGTTCGATGAACTGCTTTTTGCCTGGGGGATTCTCGACTTCGACCCGAGAAATCATCATCCCCATCCTCCGGGCTATCCACTCGTTATCGGGCTCGGGAAAGCCGTCAACCTCGTAACCGGTGATCCTTTCAACGCTCTGGTCTTCCTCAGTTTCCTGTCATCGGTAGTCGGTTTCGTCGCACTTGCCGTTTGTTTTCGGAACATCACTGGTGAGCCTCGTTCTGCCGTTCTGGGCTCGCTTCTTTTCGCGCTCTCACCGGCTATGCTCGTGAATGGCTCGCTTCCGATGTCGGATCCACCGGCGCTGCTCTTTCTCATCCTCGCGTTCATGCTGGCCTCGTCGTTCCCTGAAGGAGCGACGAACCGGGCTGCTCTGCTCTTCGGCGTCTTCTGCGCGGCATCGATCGGCTGTCGTCCCCAGTACGCAGTCTCGATTTTGCCGATGTTCATTTTCGTGATCATCCGGATAGGCGACTGGGCCCGTGCCAGGATCGCGCTCGTTTCATTCACCTTTACCTGCCTGGCCTGGCTGAGCCCTCTCGCCGGGGCACTCGGCGGAGTTCGTGAGCTCATCAATTACGAAACCAGGCAGGCTGCATACGTGGCCGGTCACGATGCCTCGATCTCGAGGGGCGCGCGGTCAGCGGGCGACATCGTACTCCGCTTCGTCGCGCATCCCTGGGGACCGAAGTGGCTGGCGTTGCCGGTGCTCTTTCTTGCAGTGATCGGCGCGGTGCGATTGGCCCGAGGCAAATTCGTAAAGGCCATTCCGATTCTCATCGTGATGCTGGTTCACATGGCGTTTTGTTTTGTCTCGATGGATCCGGCAGATGGGGTTCGCTATGCGTTGCCGGCGCTGATTGGCGTCGCTCTGATGGTTTCGTTCAGCTTCTCCAGTCTGGCCGAGGCCACTCAGTTCGAGGCAGCCCCGGCCGCTTTTCTGGCTCTCTTCGTGGTTGGTGGATTCTTGTATACGCGTGAGATCATCCTGACCCGGCATCGCGTCAGTTCTCCGCCCCTCCAGGCCGTCGCCTTTGCACGGCGTAACCTGCCCCAGAGGACGATCTTGCTCTACGAGACTGCGCTGCGACCACATGCCGAGCTCCTGCTGGGACGGTTTCATCCGCTTCCAATCGATCGCGGGCTGCAGCTTTACGCCAATCGCCCCGACGTCCCGCTTTACATCTTTGCCGATGGCGGTAGCACCGCCAGCGACGTCATCCGGTTCAGCTGGCCGGAGAGCGATGCCTACGGAAAGCTGACGCGCGATCACTA
>DASZZV010000350.1:0-17534 GCA_035544835.1 Thermoanaerobaculia bacterium | reverse complement strand
CCGCAGCGAGGGATCTGGGCGGGGGCCTTAGACCCTTGGCAATCGAAAATGTTTGCGAGCACCACGATGGAAGGGCCCCCGCCCAGATCCCTCGCTCGACGCTCGGGATGACACATTGGTGACTTATTCCTTTTTCAATTTTCAATTTTCAATTTTCAATTCCGTTCCCAGGACGCGCAAACGTATCACACCAATTTCAGGATATGTCCGAGCCGGTTCTTCTTGGCTTCCAGATACTTCTGTGTATCTTTGGACGGCGCGATCTCGACCGGAACGCGCTCTACGATCTCGAGGCCGAAGCCTTCGATGGCGACGTATTTCGCCGGATTGTTGGTCATGAGACGCATCTTGCGCACACCGAGGTCGCGAAGAATCTGCGAGCCGGTGCCGTAATCGCGTATGTCGGGGGCGAAACCGAGCTTGGCATTGGCGTCGACAGTGTCGTGGCCCTGATCCTGAAACTCGTAAGCCCGAAGCTTATTGGCCAGGCCGATCCCTCGCCCTTCCTGGAGGAGGTAGAGGAGAATCCCCTTCCCCTCTAGTGCGATCTTCTCAAGCGCACGGTGCAACTGGTCACCACAATCGCAGCGAGCCGAGGCGAAAATGTCACCGGTCAGGCACGAGGAATGAACCCGCACCAGGACGGCGTCGTCTTCCTTGATCTCACCCATCACCAGAGCGACATGCTCCTCGTTGGTGATGTCGCTGCGATAGGCGTGGACGGTGAATTCACCGTAAGGAGTCGGCAGCCGCGGAGAGGCAATTCGATGCACGTGCCGCTCATTCCGCATCCGGTACTGGATCAGGTCGGAGAGCGAGATGATCTTGAGACCATGCTCTTTGGCGAAGGTCAGAAGATTGGGCAACCGCGCCATCGTGCCGTCTTCGTTCATGATCTCGCAGATGACCGCGGCCGGCGTCAGTCCGGCGATCGACGCCAGATCCAGCGACGCTTCGGTATGCCCGGCCCGCTTGAGAACCCCGCCCTTTTTGGCGCGGAGCGGGAAGATATGACCGGGTCGTGACAGGTCGGCCGGCCTGCTCTTTGGGTCGATGGCGACTCGAACGGTGTGGGAGCGGTCGGCGGCGGAGATCCCTGTAGTCACTCCGCCGCGGGCCCCGATGGATACACAGAATGCAGTGCCGTAATGCGAAGTGTTGTTTTCGACCATGAGCGGAAGCTGAAGCTCGTCACAACGCTCTTCAGTCATGGCCAGACAGATCAGTCCCCGCCCGAATCTGGCCATGAAGTTGATCGCCTCCGGCGTCACCTTCTCGGCAGCGATACAGAGGTCTCCCTCATTCTCGCGGTCTTCGTCATCGACGATGATGACGAACTCACCGCGCCGGTAAAGCTCTATGGCCTCAACAACACTGGTAAAGGGCACCGATACCTCTCATTTTTTGAGTTTGAATGCTGCTTCGCGGTTGTAAACCTGCTTGTTGACCGTGTCGATCAGCTTCATGGTGATCTTGTAGTCGCCTGAAGTGAACGATGACAGCGGAATGAAGGCCCCGATCTGAAAATGCCCCGGAACTCCTTTGACAGCTAGCACGGTCGCTTCCTGCAGTTCCTGCTTCATCACCTTGGGCACCTTGACCGACTTGCCGTTCGGCTGCTTTTTCTCTACGGTCGTGTCGAACTCCATGCTCATCTGTATTTTCGGATTGCCGGCAGCGTCGACGCCAGGATTGCGCAGCTCCACGAAGTAGCCCAGCTCGTCGGTGGTGTGGAAAACACGATCCCCCTTCGGGACGACCTTCAAGCCACCAAAGGCAAAGGGATCGGTCGGGTTCTGCGCGGTCTTCATCACGTCGATGTTATTGGAAAGGAAGAGATCCGATACGCTCGGCGTCCCCTTCTCGATCGGCGTGAGGTTCATGTTGACCGTCGTCATCGTGAGCGGCTTTCCGTCAGCGGCAAGGCCGAAGGTGCCGTTGTACTTTCCGGGGCTGAGCATCAGGGACTTGTCGAAGTAAAGATCCTCTTTGGTCGGCGTCAGTGTGGCCGGCTCTTCGTAGACACTCACAACCTTTCCAGTCGGATCGGAAACGACCCCGAAAAAAGTGAGCGCCTGGTCGGCTTTCAGACCGGAGCTCTGCGGAACATAGACCTGGACGGGTACGAAGTACTCGCCCTCGGCCGTCGTGAAGGTGCCATAGGTGACATAGGCATCCTTGTAGGAAGTACCGCGGGCCGTTTTGAAATCGTCGACAGCGGTCTGCAACGACTGCGTCTTGAAGGTGACCATCGGAGCCGTGACCTGAGGCGCAGGAACGGTAACTGTGACTACCTGAGGTTTCGCAGCTGGTGCAGGTGCGCCGGGAGCGAAGGTCGGAGCCTCTGTGAGATTGGGCTGCTTGATGCCCATCTGCACGGACATCTTCAGCAACTCATTAACGTTGGTCTTGTTGGAGCGGCCCAGCTTCCAGTCCTTGCTCCCATTCCGATCGAAGAAAGGAACGTCGAGCACCTGCGTCCCCGCCCATGCTGGAATGCGCTCGCGTTCGTAAAGCCAGGTCTCGGTCGGAGGCTCGACATCCTTGAGACTGCCATCACTGCCGTCGCTCGTTATGCCCTGCTCAATTTTCGGGATGGTTTTCTCGTCCTTTGAGAAGATCATCCGACTCGGAGGACCAAGAAGAACGACGACTCTGCCGCGATCGCTCACGGAACCAGGAGTTCTCGCGAATCCGTAGCGCTCGTCAGCGAACTTGACGCGCACATTGAATTCGTCACGAAACTCATTTTGCGACGTGCCGGGTGTCGGATCGCGCCGAGCCCAAAAAAGATCTTCGAATCGCTGCGCGTCCCCATCGTTGTTGATGCTCTTCCACTTCGCCGCTTCCTCTGGCGTCAGCAGGAATTTCGCCGCGCTTTTTCCCCAGGCGACGTGCTCGGGAGAAAGAGCGGCAAAGGCGGATCCCGCCGAAAGCAAGATCGCGAGACCGGCCGTTACAATCGATTTGTGCATGTGCATTCAGTTGTTCTCCGTTGTCGAATTCGATGCCTTCGGTCCAAACATGCTCCCGGGCCGGCTATTCCCAGTCCGTCCCCAGGGCGCGTCCGTTCAACAGAGTGAGCCGGACGGCCTTGTCCGCTACACTTCCTCCTCTTCTTCTTCCTCTTCTTCCTCGTCATCGTCTTCGAACTGCTCCATCTGTTCGTAGAGCTTGTCCATCTCGGCGTCGACTTCGTCCTGCTTCAGGATGCCCTTCTGCACGAGCAGATTCACCACGCTGTGAATCAGCATGCCGTTCTCAACGATCATCTGCTCGATCTGATCTTCGTAGTCGTCTACTTCAACATCTTCCTTATCCTGCATACCGTCTCCTTTCCCGAGGGCTGATGCGCTCAGCAGCCAGACACGAGGCCTGGTCGGATCGTTCGATTTATCACCGATCCAAGGGGAACGCAAAGTATTTTTCGTGAATTAGAATGCCCCGATGCGGCGTTACGAAAGTGTTGTCTCTGTTGCGTTTCTGCTCGTTCTCTCATGTGCTCGACCTGAGCCGGCAACTTCCGGTCAGGAGCCGTCGACTCCCCCCCTGCCCCCCCCTTTCAAGGCCGGCCTTCTGACTCCCGGGAGCGTCAACGACGGGGGCTGGAACGCCATAGCCTTCGAAGGCTTGAAGCGGATCGAGAAAGAGATTCCGGCCATCGTCAGCAACCAGGAAACGAAGACGCCGGCCGAGTTCGAGGAAGGCTTTCGTTACTACGGAGCGAACGGTTTCGATCTGGCCTTCGGACATGGCTTCGAGTTTCAGGACGCAGCAATGTCGGCCGGGAAGCTCTTTCCGAAGACTGTCTTCATCACCACATCGGGAAGCAGCATGGCCCCCAATGTGGCACCGATGGTATTCGAGCTCGAGCAGGCGACGTACCTGCTGGGAATCATCGCCGCCCGCGAGTCAAAGACAGGGAAAGCCGGACTCGTTGGAGGAGTGAAGCTTCCCTCGATCGAGTCGACGTTCATCGCCTTCGAGGCAGGCGCGCACTCGGTCAAGCCGAAATTCGAAGTCAGCAAAGTCTACCTGGGTAACTTCGACGACCTGGGCGCCGCACGCGTGGCAACCTTGACACTCATCGACTCAGGCGCCGATTTCGTCTTTCATCAGGCCAATGAAGCCGGACGCGGAGTCTTCAAAGCCTGCAGTGAACGAAAGATCCGCTGTTTCGGATCGAACAAGAACCAGAACAACCTTTCCCCTGACGTCATCGTGGCCTCGGCTGTGCTCGATGTCCCGGGTGCATTCGTATACATGGCCAGGCTGGTAAAGGATCATCAGTTCAGACCTCAGGTCTACTGGCTCGGCATGAAACAGAACATCGTTTCCCTGGTGTGGAATGACAAATTGAAGTCCGCAATCAAACCAGCGACGATCAGCGAGGTGGAGCGGGTTCAGAAATCGATTGTCGATGGATCATTCACGGTACCGCGCGGTAAGTTTTGACCGCAGCTCGATCCTGGCGCGCAACCAACTCTGGCTGGACATTCCGATTCCGATGTCCAGCGGGCCTTCAGGCATCCTCGTCGCAACGATAGGTCTGCCTACGCCGGGAGCCGGACATCAGAATCAGAACGTCCGGCCAAAAGGCCACCGACCCTACCCTACGCACTTTCGTGGAGTAGCAGCAGCCTCAGAGGCGCAACCTCGGAAATTCGGGCGAAGTCGCGATCGAGCGTGAACAAATCTCCGTCGATTCGCACGGTCATGGCTGCGATGAGCGCATCGATGGCGGTGACAGCGATCCCTGTCGTCAAGCAGCGATTCACGAGCCTTGCGGCCTCGATATGATCTTCAGCGGATGCCATCATCAGCGGAAAGGCCTCGAGCTTGTCGCGAAGACCGTCGAACTGCTTCTGGGTCCGAACCCCAGAGAGAATTTCCTGCATCACGATGCCCGGAATGGTCACCGGGACGTTCTCCCGCAATACCGCCTTGAGTTTTTCTGCGACCGGATCGGCCTGCTGAGTAGGAGGCCGGCGACGAAGGGCTCGCGAGAGAACCGATGTGTCGAGCACGATCATCGGCGACGCGCGCGCTTGTAGTCGTAGCGACGATCGAAGTCGATCTGCCCGAAAAGATCGAGGATCCCTCGTCTCCTCCGCCGCTGAATGTATTCGAGAAGAGCTTCGTTCACCGTTTCCCTCTTGGTGCGGTGACCTCCGACCTTCTTCGCCTCCTCGAGTAACTGATCGTCAATGGCAAGATTGCTGGGCATCGCGCCTCACTTCCTACTCACACATCCTAACACACACACTTACACACATCTTGTCACACCATCGGGACTCGAACAGGCAACGGCGCGAATGACTGCGGTTTGCGAGTCGGGCCTTCTCGAGGAGCTGTCTGACACACTGAGGGGCGTAGCATGATCTACCAGGAGCCGAGACTGCCCATTTTGAAGTCGTGGCCCAACGCAAACCGTCGCAACAACCGAATGACCGATCCGCTTCTCGAGCTTCGTGACATCCGAAAGAGCTTCGGTGGCTTCGAAGCACTTCGCAGCGCCAGCCTGGCGCTGCGCCCCGGGCGAGTCACGGCCTTGGTGGGAGAGAACGGCGCCGGCAAAACAACGTTGATGCGCATCGCTGCCGGTCTGCTCGCGGCTGACGGCGGAGAGATCGCCGCCGATAAGAAGAGAATGCGATCGTGGAGCGTTCGTGAAGCTGCTACCTTCGGTGTGAGGATGGTCGAGCAGCACTTCACGCTCGCCTCGCAGCTTTCCCTGGCCGAGAACCTCGTTCTCCACTCCCTCCGAGTCCCTGCTCTGATTAGCAAGCGATCCATTCTCGACCTGGCCACGGAAATGGTCGCCCGAGGAGGTCTGCCGCTCGACGGTCTCGACCGGCCGGTCGCCGAAATCTCGATTGCCGAGAAAGCCAAGATGGAACTGATCAAAGCGACGTCGTCACAACCTCGAGTTTTGATCATGGATGAGCCAACCTCCGTTCTCGGGCCTCGGGAATTGACGGAGATCGAGGCTCTTCTGCACAAGATCAAAGCGGAAGGACGATCAGTCGTCATCATCACTCACAAGCTGCCGGAGGTCTTTCGACTCGCCGACGACGTAGCGGTGATGCGAGCGGGAGAGGTGATCTTTCAGGACGAGATCAAGAACGTCTCACTCGAATCGATCGCGCGGATGATGTCGGAGACGACAGCTGTCTTCCGTCCCTTCACCCACCGCCAGCCCGAGATGGTTTGCGCCATGAAAGGAGTGCGAACCACCGCTGGAGTTCCTCTGAAGTCGGTGAATCTCCAGATCGGTCAGGGCGAGATCATCGGCGTCGTGGGAGCCGCAGGAAACGGACAAAGCGAATTGGCGGCCTTGCTACGCGGGTTGCTCCCTTTCTCGGGCACGGTGACCCTGAATGGCCGGAACATGACGCCAGAGACCCTATTCGGGTCGCGTCGCGTGCGACACATCCCGGCCGACCGCATCGGAGAAGGCTTGTTCGGAGAGCTTTCCATCATGGAAAATCTCGCCCTCGGCGTCGAATCGATCTCCCGATCGTCGGCATACGAACAAGCAGTTCGAGTCATCGCCGCTTTCTCCATCCGAGCCAGATCGGCCTGGCAACCAGTCAATACATTGTCGGGTGGAAACCAGCAGAAGGTCCTGGTGGCCAGAGAGCTCCTCAGGAGGCCCGAACTGCTGGTCGCCGCGGAGCCGACCAGGGGCCTCGATCTGGAATCGGCGTCGCTGATCCGAAAGGCGGTCACCGATATCGCCGAACGTGGCACGGGAGTCCTGCTGATTGCTTCGGATCTCGAAGAAGTCATTTCCTGCGCTGACCGCATCCATGTCCTCTATCGCGGCGTCATCAGCGAGGGCTTTGCTCCTGACCAGCAGCAGGAAATCGTTCAACAGATCGCGGGAGGTCGATGAATCGGCGGATTGCTCTCACCGTTGGCGCCGCAGTCTGCTCGCTGCTCGTGATCGCGGCGTGCGGCGTACTCCTCGGCGTGCACCCTGCAACGATGCTGGCGAGCTGCGCTGGCGCCTTCGGCTCGTATTACGCGGTTGGCGAGACTCTCGTCAAGAGCTGCCCTCTGCTCCTCCTGGCGCTGGCGGTGATCATCGCTTTCAGAGCCGGGGCGTGGAACATCGGCGGCGAAGGGCAGCTGATCGTCGGAGCGGTCGCGGCCCTCTGTGTCGCACAAGCTCTTCCGGAAGGACCGCTCGCAGCCATTCTCGGTTTGATGGCCGGCGCCGCCGCGGGAGCGATATGGGCCGGCATCGCGGCAGCGCTCCGTGTCACGAGGAACGCGCCGGAAGTCCTCACGACCATCCTCCTGAATTTCGTCGCGGAACACTTCCTGGGCTTTCTCATCAATGGTCCCCTTCAGGAGGGCAGTGGCAAGTATCCGGAGAGCGAGGCGGTAGCTCCTCTGTCCTGGCTGATGACCCTGTCGTCTACGAGGCTGCACGTCGGTGTCGTCCTCGCCGTCGTTCTCGCGGGAGCGATGCACTACTTTCTCTTCTACTCCGCGGCCGGCCTCAGAATTCGCGCAGTCGGATTGAATCCACGGGCAGCTCGATACGTCGGGATCCCCGTCGACCGTTCGATCTTCGGAGCCATGCTGGCCTCAGGCGCACTGGCAGGTCTGGCCGGAAGCGTGGAGTTACTCGGCGTTACGCACCGCCTTTTTGAGCGCTTCGGCGGCGGACTCGGCTACTCTGGCATCGCCGTCGCGCTACTGGCCTTTCTCCAACCTCTGGCCGCGATTCCGTCGGCGATCTTCTTCGCCGGGCTGGCCCGCGCTGCGGGCGAGTTGCAACGGACCGCGGGGATCTCGTCAGCCGTGGCATTGCTCGGTCAGGGCGTCGCCGTTCTCGTTGCATTGACACTGTCCGCGCCTCGTTTCAGCAGTCTGCGCGTGGCAAAGGCTCCCGCGTCCAGGCCCGTTCCTCATCTCGGGGAAAGCTCATGAATCCCGCAAGCATTCTGGCGCTTACGCTCATGGCGGGAACGCCGCTACTTCTGGCCGTGACGGGTGAGCTGATGGTCCAGAAGGGAGGGATGATCAACATCGCACTCGAAGCGATGATGCTCATGTCAGCATTCACTGCTGCGTTGATTGCCACGACCAGCAACAGTGTCACGCTCGGCTTCGTTGCCGGAGTGGCCGGTGGAGCATTGATCGCGCTCGCCTTTGGATTCATGGTGATTACACTCGGTGTCGACCAGATCGTCTCCGGCACAGCGCTCAATCTCCTCACGCTCGGAATCACCGGAGTCGCCTATCAGCAGACCCGGGAGCGATTCGAGAGCGGAGTCCCTTCCGTCAAACCCTTTGCCTGGGCATCTGGTATCCCGATCGTAGAAAGGCTCGATTCGACGGTTCTCCTCGCCTGGGTCTGCGTTCCCTGTGTTGCAGGGTTCCTCCTGTGGCGAACGCGTTTCGGCCTCCGCCTGCGGGCATGCGGCGAGAACTCTGAAACGATCGAACATGCCGGGTTGCCGGCTTCGAATTACAGATGGTCGGCGCTGGCCATCGAAGCATTTCTCGCCGGCATTGCCGGAGCATACCTCTCGCTGTCGCTGTCTCCGGGCTTCGCCGAGAACATGGTCGCAGGCCGCGGATTCATCGCACTGGCGATCGTCATCTTCGGCCGCTGGACCCTGCGCGGAGTCCTTGCTGGCGTACTTCTTTTCTCACTTGGAAGCAGTATTCAGTTTCTGCTTCAGGCCAACCATCATCAGATCTCGTTTCACCTGTTTCTGGTGCTGCCCTATCTGCTGACGCTCGCGATCCTGGTGCTGTCGCGCGCTGGAACGAATGCTCCGGCCGCACTCGGGAAAAGAATCGCGTAGGGAGGGCCGCACGGCGTGCGGCCGACACCAACGGTCGCCGCGCAAAACAATCGTTTTCTTCAAATTTGTATTCCGCGAACGAAGGTACCGGCCGCACGCCGTGCGGCCCTACGAGCTACCTCCGGGGTCCCGCCACTCCGCTCAGCGTCCCCACGACCCAACACTTTCCCACACCGAGGGGGCCTTCTGCTGTGACGAATCACGCGAGGGCGAGGACGGCGAACCGCCGGCGACCTGACCCAGCACCGCGGCCAGTGAAATGACCTCGTCCGGCGTCTGACGCTCCAGGTCACGCTCGTGTTGAGGAATGAAGTCGGTGCTGACGTCACCGGCCCGATAAGCAGGATGCGAGACGATCCGGCGCAGGTACGACAGGTTCGTCGTGGTGCCGAGGAGGACATAGTCCTCCAATGCCCTGATGAGTCGATCGATGCAGGCCGCACGCGTTTCGGCGTAGGCGATGACCTTGCTCAGCATGGGATCGTATCTAACCGAAATTTCCGAGCCGGCGCCGACACCGGAATCGACGCGAATGCCCGCGCCCGAAGGCTCTCGGTAAACGGCAATCCGCCCGACCTGAGGAAGGAAGCCGGCATCGGGATCCTCTGCGTACACGCGAACCTCGATAGCGTGTCCGCGCTGTGTCAACTGCTGTTGAGTCCATGGCAGCGCACCGCCCTGCGCCACTTCGATCTGCGCGCGCACCAGGTCGACTCCCACCACCGCCTCGGTTACGGGATGCTCGACCTGAAGACGCGTATTCATCTCCAGAAAATAGAACTCCCCCTCCGGAGTGACGACGAACTCGACTGTGCCGGCATTCTGATATTCGACAGCCCGGGCAGCGGCCACCGCGGCCACGGCCATTCTCGCGCGCAGCTCAGCCGGATAGCGCGGCGCCGGTGACTCTTCGACGATTTTCTGATGTCGGCGCTGCACCGAGCAGTCGCGCTCGAACAGATGCACCAGATTTCCAGAGGCATCGCCGAAGATCTGGAACTCCACATGACGTGGCCGCACGACATAGCGCTCGATCAGGAGCCGGCCGTTGCCGAAGGCCTTCTCCGCTTCGCGGCGCGCCGACTCGATCGCCGGCTGCAGTTCTTCGCGCGAGCGGACGATCTTCATCCCCTTGCCGCCGCCGCCGGCGGAGGCTTTGACGAGGATCGGGAATCCAACGCTTTCGGCTTCACGCATCAGCGTCGAATCAGTCTGGTCTTCGCCGTGGTAGCCGGGAACGACCGGAACTCCAATGGACTCCATGAGCCGGCGCGATTCCGCTTTGGATCCCATCATCTCGATGGAGCGAGTTTTGGGTCCGACAAAAATGATCCCGGCTTCCTCGCATGCTGCTGCCAGCTCTGCTCGCTCGGAGAGAAATCCGTAGCCGGGATGCAGCGCATCAGCCCGAACCGTTCGCGCCGCGTCGATGACACGGCTGACATTGAGGTACGTGTCGCGGATCTCTCCCCCACCGAGCGAGATGAGCTGATTGAATGGGCGGGCCGCGACCGAGGCGGCGTCTTCATCGGAGTGCGCCAGAATGGAGGTGATCCCCATCTCTCCACATGTCCTGGCGATACGGGCCGCGATTTCTCCGCGGTTAGCCACCATCAAACGACTGATCTTCACGTGGTCCACGGCGCCTTCTCCTTCTTCAGGAAAGCGGCCATCCCCTTCTGCCCCTCATCGGACGTGCGACGTTCGGCGATCGCCTCGATCGTGTAGGGAATCGATTCGGTGGGTTGATTCGCGGCTACGAAGGCAATCAGTCTCTTGCATTCGCGAACCGCCTCCGGACCCGAGCCTTTCAGCTGCTTCACCGTTTCGGCGATCATTTCGTCGAGAGCCGCGGCGCCGAAAGCGATCCCATGAATCAACCCGATCTTCAGCGCTCGATCCGTCCCGAACCTCTCGCCAGTGAGAAACAGCGCCCGAGCGTGCGTCGTTCCGATCTTTGCGATCACGTACGGAGAAATGACGGCGGGAAGAATCCCCAGTTTTACCTCGGAGAGACCGAACTTCGTGCCTGAGGTCGCAAAGGCGATGTCGCAAACGGAGACCAGCCCCACGCCTCCACCGATGGCAGCTCCCTCGATGCGGCCGATGACCGGCAGAGAACACTCGTTGATGATCGCGAACAGTTTCGCCAGCAGAGATGAGTCGCGAACGTTTTCCTCACGCGAATAGGCGACCATTCGAGACATCCAGTTCAGATCGGCACCCGCGCAGAAGGTCGGTCCTGTGCCCTGGAGCACGATTGCGCGGGCCAATGGAAAACGGTTCGCAACGTCACCGAAGAGATCGATGCCCTCGACGATCAGTTCATCGTTGAAGGCGTTGTGAACCTCGGGACGATTGAGAGCGACCGTGACGACTTTGTCTCGCTCGTCGACCAGGAGCGTCTTGTATGCTTTCATGACCGTAAAAGATAACCCGAATTGGGAATTGGGAATTGAGAATTGAGAAAGAGAGGCGGCGGTGTCATCCCGAGCCGCAGCGAGGGATCTGGGCGGGGGCCCCTCCCCCGAGTGCATTACGCAAAATCGCCTGACACCGCGACGGTAAGGCCCCCACCCAGATCCCTCGCTGCGGCTCGGGATGACACATTGCTCAATTCGCTTTTCTCGGCAGCTCGAGCGTAAACACGCTTCCCTCCCCGACCCTCGACTTCACGCGGATCTCTCCACCGTGCATGCGCGCGATCTGGCGGGAGATGAACAAACCGAGACCGGTTCCCTTCACCTCGGCGCCTCCCTCTTCCACGCGATAGAATCGCTCGAAGATCAGTGGCAGTTTCTCAGGCGAGACTCCCAGGCCCTTGTCAGCGACAGAACAGTAGACGGCCGAGGCATCGAACCAGAGCGTGATCTGGATAGGCGTCTTTTCAGGCGAGTACTTCACGGCATTGGAGACCAGGTTCTCGACCACCTGGCCGAGTCGAGTCTCATCGCCATAGACAGTTGGGAGATCGTCTGCGATCTTGAGAGTGAAGGTGTGATCCGTTCTGCCATCGTACTTGCGGGCCATCGTCGAGACCACAGTACTGAGGTCGGTAGGCTCCTTGCGGATCGTGAACTTTCCGGCCTGCATCTTCGATGAGTCGAGGAGGTCTTCCATCAACCTGAGAATTTTTCTCGCCTCGGCTTTGACGACCTGGACGGCCTGCTGA
Source organism: Thermoanaerobaculia bacterium (assembly GCA_035544835.1). Lineage (GTDB taxonomy): Bacteria > Acidobacteriota > Thermoanaerobaculia > Gp7-AA8 > Gp7-AA8 > DASZZV01. The sequence continues at coordinate 5,534 of DASZZV010000350.1, read as the reverse complement.
GCCTCGGAGATATTTCCACCTGCCAGCTCCATCTCGACGATGTCAGCGTATCCCTGAACGGAAGTGAGGGGATTCTTGATCTCATGTGTCACGAGTGAGAAGAACTCGTCGCGCTCGACGCGAGCACGCTCCTCACTGGCAAACAACTGCGCGTTCCGGATGGCGATGGCAGCCTGCGCGGCGATGGTCTGCAGCACTCCGGACTGCGAAGGACGATAAGCGTTTGACTGAAAACTTTGAACGGAGATCGCACCGATGACCTTGTCGCCAAACTTCATCGGAGCGACAACGATGGACCGAGGACGTCGCTTGCCGCCCAGTGTGCCTTCGTCGTCGAGGGCCACGCCGCTTTCCTGCTGCTCGTAGACGATGAGCTCCCCGGTCGATATGGCGCGACCGGTGAGCCCTGCACCGCGCGGGATGGTCCGCTGGGTGATCTCGCTGCCGCCCTTGGTCATGAAGATAATCTGAATCGCCGGCGATTCTTTCTCGGCCAGAGCTATGAAGAAGGCATCCCAGGGGACGACTTTGCTGCTCTCGATGGCGATGATGCTGAAGAGCTGGGATAGATCCAGCGTGGCATTGATCAGCGTCCCGATGCGGTTGACAGCCTTTAGCTCGTCGTTGCCTTGGCGCAGGTTCACGTTGAGTCGCAAAATGAGGCTGACGCCCGCCAGAAAAATGCCGATCACTGCTGCTGCTGGTCCGTAAAGGATCGCGCCCGCCAGCAGCGTGATGACGATGGCAAAGGGCAGACAGGTGGCGGTACTGATGGCATCCCACAGGACCGTCTTCGGCCAGAGCTGCGACCGCATCTCTGAGAAGCCGGCACGCGTCCAGACGGCGATCGACTTCAAACTCACCGTCACTGCGAAGTACGCGATTGCAAAAACCGTCAACGCTCCTACTGGATGCTGCGGAATGGGATGGGCGAGAACGCGATTGGAGTAAAAGATGGCGGTGATGAAAGCGGCCAGCAGCGCGCCCAGCACCTTGTGTCCTATGTCGAACAGTGCAAACAGCGGAGTTTGATTCGCCCCTCGCCGGAACCGCTGGACCACCCAGGAAATGAAATGAACCACGGCTTCCATCGTCGCGGCAGCCACTCCTCCCCCCAGCACGAAATAGACGAAGAGAAAGGTCTGGGAAACGGAGTAGAAGGATCCCGGACCTACCCGAACCGTGAGGAGAACTTCAGCCAGCACCATAAAGGTAGCGAAAACGAGGAAGTGTCTCAGCGTGATAGGCGGGTGAAAAAGGATGATGGCCGGCAGCAGCATCAGCCCGCCCAGACCTATGATCCAGCGGGAGAGCACTGCCGAGCGCGGCATTTCGGAAATCGGCACACGACGGCCGAGCAGTGTGGTCTCGCCCAAGTCTGTAACTGACTCTGCCATTTAGCTCAGCACGCTCCCGATCCTTTGCAACTTCTCTGCTCGCCCGCCGCGAACCGGCCTCAAAGCATGCAAAGCATGGAGTTTAGCTGTCGGATTTGATGGGAATAGAAGGTTGGTGCCCGAGGCCGGACTCGAACCGGCACACCCTTGCGAGCGGTGGATTTTGAGTCCACTGCGTCTACCATTCCGCCACTCGGGCTTGCAGGGAGTATACGATAGCTCGATGCAGAAGCCGGAAAACGAGGCCGCTCGTCTTCGCGTACTCCAGGAGTTGCGGATTCTCGACACGCCGCGCGAACGGACCTTTGATGACCTGGCATTTCTCGCTGCGCAGGTGTGCGATACGCCCATCGCTCTGGTTACGTTCGTGGACGGGTCTCGACAATGGTTCAAAGCGCGTGTTGGCCTGGAAACAACCGAAACACCGCGTGACGTCGCTTTCTGCGCGCATGCGATTCTGCAGGACGACATCTTTGAAGTTTCCGATTCGCACAAGGACGAACGGTTCGCGAATAACCCTCTGGTCACGGGACACCCGGACGTTCGCTTCTATGCTGGGGCTCCCCTGATCACGAGCGACGGGTTCGCGCTGGGAACGGTATGTGCGATCGATCATCGACCGCGCGAATTGACACCCGGCCAGAGAGAGTCGCTCAGAGCCCTTAGTCGCCTGATCGTCGCCAAATTGGAACAACGAAGCCACTCCGAAGAGTCTGGTAACGAGTAGCAGGGCTAGCACTCCGTCGCAGACGAAAGCGTCAGCCAGGCATCATTTACGACGCCACGCTTTGCGACTTCGCGACCCACTCCCTGGCACTATCGTGAAGCTCGGTGTCACTCAGGACACGGTTCGACGATTTCGCTTTTCCGAAGATCTCTTTCGCCAGCAGCTCGTCCTGAGGATATCCGTTCTTATCGAGCCAATAGACGACGTTCGAAAGGCCACTCATCGGACCGACTTCGATAATCTGCTCGAGGCCGAAGAGTCCGGCCGGAACACCGGAGTAGACGCGATCGGCAAGCCATTCGCTCCCCTTCTTTTTCGCCTTGATGATCGCCGCAGCATGGACGCCCGTTCCGGTTCGGAAGGCATCGCGCCCGAACACCGGGTACTGATCGATCAACGGCACACCTGTCACCTTCCCGACCAGCGAGACATACTGCGGTAACGACGTCAGGTCGTTATCGATCCAGCCCATCAACTTGAGGTTGACCATCAGCAGGTCGAGAGGCGTGTTCCCGACGCGCTCGCCAATCCCGAGGGCACAACCGTGAATGCGCTGGGCGCCAGCTTCGATGGCGGCAATGGAGTTGATGACACCGAGCCCCCGGTCGGAATGTCCGTGCCAGTCCACCTTCACCTCGGGGTTCAGGCGGTTGACCAGCTCTTTCACAAATCGAATGAGATTTCGCACGCCCCACGGAGTGGCATGTCCGACCGTATCGCAAACACAGACCCGCATCGCACCGGCGTCAATAGCCGCCGTGTAAAGCGCCGTGATGTCCTGCGGCGTGGCGCGTGTGGTGTCCTCGGTGACGAACATGACTGGCAGGCCTTCGCCGACCGCGAACCTCACGGCCTTCGTCGACTGCTGCACGAGCCAGTCGATGTTCCACTCTTCAGCGAACTGACGGATCGGCGACGATCCGATGAAAGTGCAGGCCTCGATCGGAATGCCGACCCGCTGGGAGATCTCCGCAATCGGACGAATGTCGTTCTCGTGCGTTCGCGCAGCGCAGTTCGCGGCGATCTTCATCTTGCCGTCGCGAATCTCGCGGGCCAGACGCTCGACTGTCTTCTGCACGTGAGGACCGGCGCCGGGGAGACCGATGTCAGCAGAGTCGACGCCGACCGCTTCCATGAAATGGAGAATCCTGACTTTGTCCTCGAGCGACGGGTCGGTAACGGAGGGACACTGCAGACCATCACGCAGGGTCTCGTCGTCGAACTGAATCCTGCCGGCCGGTTTCGTCGCTTCTTCAGGCCCGACGGTGTTCCAGTCGTAGATCAGCTCGTGCAGGTTCTCGGTCATGGACTCCTCCGAATCATTTCAACGACTTCTGCTTTGCGGAATTCCTGTCGGGTCAACGTCCGGGGAACTTCGCCGGGCGCTTCTCGAGGAAGGCATTCATGCCTTCTTTCATGTCCTCCGAAGCGCAGAGGAGTCCGAAGAGAGTTGCTTCCAGGAACTGACCCTGTTCGAAAGGCATATCGACGCCGAAGTTCACCGCCTCGAGCGCTGCGCGAACCGCGACGGGCGAGCGTGAGGCGATCTTACGCGCCATTTCCTCCGCGGCCTGCATCAACGTCTCGCCGGGAACAACCCTGTTTACCAGCCCGATCTTTTCAGCCTCGGCAGCTCCGATTCGATCCCCGGTGCAGATCAGCTCCAGAGCCTTTCCCTTACCCAGCAGTCGCGCCATACGCTGCGTGCCGCCGTATCCGGGAATGATCCCTAAGGTCACCTCGGGGAGGCCGATCTGAGCCTTGTCCGAGGCGATGCGAATGTGGCAGGCCAGCGCCAGCTCGCATCCACCCCCGAGAGCGAAACCATTGATGGCGGCGATGACCGGCTTCGGAAAGCTCTCGATCCGGGAGAGGATGCGCTGACCGTGCTCCGACGTCTCTTTCCCGGTGATCGGAGTCTTCTGTGCCAGCTCGTTGATATCAGCGCCAGCGACGAAAGCCTTCTCCCCGCCGCCCGTCAGAATGACCGCCTTTACCGCGTCATCGGTCCTCGCCTCCTCGAAGGCCCGGCCGATTTCCTCGACGGTCTGCGCATTCAGTGCATTGAGCACCTTGGGCCGGTCGATGGTGATGATGAACACCCCATCGCGATTCTCTGTCTTGAGGTTCTCGAGATTCTCGTAAGCCATTTTGTGTGTCTCCATTATCTGTATTTAGGAGGATCGGAGCGTTGTCATCCTGAGGGAGCACGCGCGAAACAAGCGAGCAGAGAAAGAGTGAGTGCGACCGAAGGATGACAACCGTTCATCGTTACCGCACCTTGTCGAACGCCACCGGCTTTTCGCCGGCGTACTCGTAGAATCCGGCCCCGCTCTTGCGACCATAGCGACCGGCCATCACCATCTTCTTGAGCAATGGCGGCGCTGCGAATCGCTTCTCGCGGTACTCGTCGAACATGACATTGGTGATGTAGTAGGTCGTATCGAGGCCGACGAAGTCGAGCAGCGTGAAGGGTCCCATCGGATGGCCACAGCCGAGCTGCATGGCCTTGTCGATATCCTCGATCGATCCACAGCCCTCTTCGAATGCGCGGATGGCGTCGAGGATATACGGTACGAGCAGACGGTTGACGATGAACCCCGAGTTGTCGCGACAGGCGACCGGTTCTTTGCCCAGTGACCGGGCGAACTCGAAGGCGCGATTGAAGCTTTCGTCGGAGGTGAGAATCGTCCGCACCACTTCCACCAGCTTCATCATCGGCACGGGATTGAAGAAGTGCAGTCCGACAAACTGCTTCGGCCTGGACGTCGCCATCGACAGCTCGGTGATGGTCAGCGACGAGGTGTTCGAGGCGAAGATGGCGTCTTTCTTGACGATCCTGTCCAGCTCTGCATACGTTTCACGCTTCACCTGAACGTTCTCGATGATGGCCTCGATGACGATGTCACAGTCAGCAAGATCCTCGACGTTCGTCGTTCCCTTCAGCCGGCCCAGCGAAGCATCGCGATCCTCGGCCGTCATCCTTCCCTTCTCCACGATCTTCGCCAGGCTCTTGTGAACCCCGGCGAAACCTTTGTCGATGAGGCTCTGTTCGACTTCACGGACGACAGTTGTGTATCCGGCAGCCGCGCAAACCTGCGCGATCCCTGAGCCCATCAGGCCGCAGCCGAGGACTCCCACTTTTTCGTTTTTCGCCATCCCATACTCCTTCTTGATTGTGTCGCACGGCTCGCCGCCGGCAAACGGGCGTCATTCTAAAGCAGTAAAAGGCTCGGACGATGTGATTCTGCCGTCATCCCGAGCGATGGAACAACGGTGGCACGTTGTTGAAGCCCAAATGAACCGTTGTCATCCTGAGCCGGGGACAGCGTCCGCGCTGCCACTGAGAAAAGAAACTGAGTGGGTGTCATCCCGAGCCGCAGCGAGGGATCTGGGCGGGGGCCTTTGAC
>DASZZV010000349.1:0-5280 GCA_035544835.1 Thermoanaerobaculia bacterium | reverse complement strand
CCTGGCGATCGCCTCATCTGCTCCTCGAGGGCGTCGAGCGCCAGCTCGCGGCGTCCGAGCTTCTCGTAGCCTGAGCTCATCAGACCCCAGCCGGGCAGAAAGTCAGGGTTGCTGGCGACAATTTTCTTCCCGATCTCGATGGCCTTCTCGTATTGCGCGGACTGGAGATATCCGGTTCCCGTCCCACGTAACTCCAGCAGATCCAGCTTGTCCTTCGGGTCGGGAAGAGCTCCCGACAGAGTCGCAGGGCCCGATCCGAGATATCCGAGAGCGCTGAGCTTTGCCACCACCTCTGGGTCGGTGATCTTCGGTGATTCAAAGGGGTGAGCGGCAGCGATGGCCTGAATCTGCGTTCGCGCAGAGGCCAGGATGCGCCGCTGTTCCTGAGCGAGGTTGCGCCGCTCTTCACGGTCGGCGACATAGTCGTAAAGCTCTGCTCGCGGCGCCTCGATGAAATGAAACTCAGCCCCGGCCAGCGACATCAGCTCATGCCAGCCGTAGTGAAGTCGCGGATAGTAGGTTTCGCTGTAGACCATCCGATCGGCGGGCCGCGTGGCCGCCTCGCTGAAAAGATCGATCCCTTCCACACCGGGAGGAGCGCTCAGTCCGAGCCGGCCGAGAACTGTAGGCAGGATGTCGACGATGGAAGAAACCGCACTGTCCTCCTGCCCCGCCCGGGCCTGGCGCGGAAGCTTGACGATCAACGGTATCTGTATCGACTCGCGGTAAAGGAAGACGCCATGCTCACTCTCCCCGTGATCGCCGAGTCCCTCGCCATGGTCCGAGAGGATGATGATCAGTGCGCCATCGTATAGTCCCTTCGAACGCAACGAATCGAGGAAGAGACCGACAATTGAATCTGCATATGCGATTTCGCCGTCGTACGGATTCTGCAGTTTCGATGCAAACGGTTGCGGAGGACGGTAGGGTTTGTGCGGCTCGTAGAGATGGAGAAAACCGAAGACCTTGTGCGAGTGTGTCGACGCCAGCCACCGCTCCAGCACTTGTCGTGAGACGTCGCCGTCACGTTGCCAGGAACTGATCGACTCGAGGGTCGACACCGTCATCAGGTCGTCCCAGGTATCGAAGCCACGCGAGATGCCGGAGTCGCTGCGCAGGACAAAGCTCGACACCGCGGCACCGGTCTCATACCCCTTCTCCTTCAGAAGCGTCGCCAGCGTCCTACGCTCTACCGGCAACGCGTAGCCCAGGTTGTCACGGACTCCGTGCGTGTATGGAAGCAGTCCGGTCATCATCGAGCAGTGCGAGGGAAGAGTGAGCGGGACGTTGCTGAAAGCCTTGCGGAAGAGAAGCGCGTCCTTGCGGAAGCGGTCGATGGCCGGTGTCGAGCCGTGTACGTAGCCGTAGGCGGGAAGATGATCGGACCGCAACGTGTCGATAGAGATGATGAAGACCGGAATGTCAGGACTGGGAGCTGCGACGGCAACGGCTTCGCGACGGCAGGCCAGGACACACAACCACACGACAGGCGCGGCTGCCCGGAAGATACGACTCTGCAATGCAGCCATTCAGTTCACGTTCGCCGGAGACCCGGCGCCGCGGCGGAGTTTACTGGACGTGTCGAGTGCGCGACAATCGCCGCCTGCCGACGCGGCTGCGCTCTGGTGTAAAGAGGCAAGGCGCGTTAGGGTCTTTGTGTAGCACAGGCACTCTTGCCTGTGTGTCGGCCGTCGAGGCCGACTTCCCTGTTGAGTTGCAGCAGAAACGCCGCGGCTCGACGCCGCGGCACACAGGCAAGAGTGCCTGTGCCACACAAGAAACAACCGCTCGGAATGACGTCGCCGCGCTCGATTCGCACCGAGGCGTATCGATGTCATGGTGAAATGAAAGATGATGCGCCCGGAGCCACAATTGAGATTTCGGAAACTGACCAGTCTTCTTAACCTCGCCATTGCCGGCGCCCTTTTGACCGGCATCGCCGCCGTCGGCTGCTCGAAGGAATCCCAAACATCGGCTTCATCCGACAAACCTCCGGTCATCATCATCTCCATCGACACGTTACGCGCCGATCACCTCCCGACCTACGGCTATCAGGGAGTATCCACGCCGAACATCGACGCCCTGGCGCGGGAGTCGGTCGTCTTCGACAACGCCTGGTCGCATGTGCCGCTCACGCTCCCCTCCCACGTCTCGATCCTCACCGGTGAGCTCCCCACACAAAACGGCGTGCGCAACAATCTCGGCTATCACTACGACGTTGCCGCGCATCCCTCGATCACCTCAGTTTTGAAAAAAGCAGGTTATGAGAGTGGCGCGGCCGTATCCGCGTACGTTCTGCACGGAAGCACCGGGATCGCCGACGCTTTCGACTATTACGAGGACGCCATCGGCCTCGAGTCAGGCATCGCAGTGGGGCGACTGCAGCGGCCGGGCTCGCGCACCGTGGCCGTTGCCGATGAATGGCTGCAACCGCGCGCAAACAAGCCGCTCTTCTTTCTTCTTCATCTATTCGAGCCCCACGCACCCTATGAGCCCCCTGAGCCCTTTCGTAGTCGCTACGCGGCAAATCTTTACGATGGCGAAGTCGCGGCCTCAGATGATCTCGTCGGCACTTTCATCGCCTTTCTCAAACAACAGGGAATCTATGACCGCGCCCTGATCATCCTGCTGTCGGATCATGGTGAAGGCCTGGGCGATCACGGAGAGCAGGAGCATGGGATCTTTCTCTATCGGGAGGTCTTGCACGTCCCATTGATGATCAAGCTGCCGGGGGGAAAGCGTGGCGGCGAGCGCATTGGCGCGCCCGTCCAGCTCATCGACGTCGCCCCGACCATCGCCAGCGTGGTGGGAACCGCCCCCGACAAGCGCTGGACCGGTACGTCCCTGGTCGACAGCGCGGTCGGTCAAACTGGTCGGACGATTTACAGCGAGACCCTCTACCCGCGGCTGCATCTCGGCTGGAGTGAGCTGCGTTCCCTACTCGACAAACAGTATCAGCTGATCTCGTCGCCGAAGCCGGAGCTCTTCGACTACATAGCCGATCCACGCGAGACCAGAAACGTTCTCAATGACCAGCGGCGGGTCTACGCTACGATGCGAAAGCAACTCGATGCTTTCGGAAAGACCATCGTCGCTCCGTCCAACATCAATCCAGAGGAAGCGGCGAAGCTCGCCGCCCTCGGATACATCGGCAGCACGCAGGCCACCGGGAACGACCTCCCCGATCCAAAGGATCACATCGGTGAGATCGAGCTGGTGAAGAAGGCGACTCGACTCTCCGCCCAGGGCAAATCAGCAGAGGCAGTGGCGGCTTACAGAAGCGTCCTGGCAACCAACCCCGGCTTTCACGACGTCTGGAGTCTTCTGGCCACTGAGCTCGAGCACATGGGACGCTTCGACGACGCGGTCGCTGCATATAAAGAGGGAATGAGGCGGACTCCCGATATGGCGACAGAGATGGCGATCTCTCTCGGTTATCTCCTGGTGCGCACCAAACGCATCGACGAAGCAGAGCAACATGCGAGACTCGCCCTCGACAAGAACCCAGCCGGGGCACATCTGTTACTGGCGCGAATCGCACTGACCAGGAAAAACTGGGCCCTCGCCGACAACGAAGCGAGAGGTGCAATGTCGGACGCGACGACCAAGCCGCGTGCACTGGTGATCATCGCGCAATCCTACGAGAAACAGGGGCGCTTCGAGGAGGCACTCCAGACCCTGCAGGGGGTGCAGAACGAGGCACAGCGGACGGGAACGCGTGTGGAGCAGCTCGACTACACGCTCGGTGACATCTACGCGAATCTGGAACGCAATACAGAGGCCGAGCAGGCTTTTCTGCGCGAGATCAGCACCTTCCCAAACAACCTGCAGGCCTACTCGAGCCTCTCGGTTCTTTACACAGTCAGCGGAAGGCAGAATGAGGTTGATCCGCTTCTCGAGAAAATGTTCGCCGCCAATCCGAACGGCCAGGCTTGCCTGGTTGCGGCCGAGACCCTGCAGACGCTCGGCGACACCGCCGGCGCCGCGAAATGGCGCCATCGCGCGTCATCCCGGTAAACGAGAGCACTCCGGAGTGGCGGCATCTCTGCCGCCTGGCCCGGCGCCGTCCCGCGGCGCCGTTCTGGTGGAACGCGCTGGATTTGGGCGGCGGCGCTGGACGCCGCCGGGCCAGGCGACAGGATGTCGCCACTCCGAACAAAAAAAGGCGCCTCTTTCGAGGCGCCTTTGGAAAACTGGTTGCATGTATTTAGAACGTTACGCGAAGTCCGAGCTGCCCAAGGCGCTGCTCGCCCTGACCGGCATCGCCGGCGAAGGCAGATGGCTTCCCGAAGCTGGCACTGGTGCGACTCCCGTTGAACGCTGTTGGATTCTTCTCGTTCAAGAGATTGAAGACCTCGCCAATCAGTTCGACGCCATAATTGCCACCAAACTTGAAAGCCTTCGACAGGCGAAGGTCGAATTGTGAGAAGGAGCTGGCGCGCAGACTATTGGGATGTTTGACGCCGGGCGCCAGATCCATTCTGTATCCGTCTTTGTTGACATCCTTTCCAGCAAAGTCGGTGTAAGGCGTGGCGGAGTGATAGCGGAGGATTCCCGAGATGTTGATGCCGAGCGGCGCGTTATACAAAGCGCTGAGGGTCACCCGGTGTCGCGTGTCCGTATACAAGGGACCAAAAGCGGTGCTCGACTGCGGGTCGTACGGAGTGACCGAGGCGTTGGTCTGAATGCCCGGCTGAATATTGGAATCCCAGAAGCGAAACTCGTCGGCGCCCTGCAGGACATTGCCGGTCGCTTTCGACAGGGTGTAGAAGCCCTGGGTCTCGATGCGGTTCAAAACGCGGGCATGGAACCCGAGGTTCAGTCCGGTGTATTTGGCCTTTCCCTGCCCAACCCAGAGCCGGGTGTTCGCACTCAGTCTCGGGAACAGCCGCGAATCTTTCACGCCTCCGACCGTATCTCCGAGAACGCCGCTTCCATTGGTATCGACGACCGGATTCGCGCGGAAACGGTACGGAATGTCACGGTAACGGGTGGTAACGGCATCGATGTTGACGCCGAGCGAGTTGCTGATCTCCCACGAGTAGCCGATGGATGCCTGATCGGAATAGGGGGTGTTTTGCGTCCTCGGAGAGAGCACGTTGGTGGGAATCGGGACACCAGGATTGGTGAGCTGATTGGGAGGCAGCGGTTGACCCGGATGGAAGAATGTCCCATCGGCATTGCGAATCCCGATGCCCGTTGGATCGACGAAGCTGTAAATTGACCCATAAGTTGACTGCACGGCCGCGGCTGGAAAAAGAATCGTGGCGTTCGTATAAG
>DASZZV010000348.1:0-4332 GCA_035544835.1 Thermoanaerobaculia bacterium | reverse complement strand
ACCAAAGATCCTTCGGTCGCACTCACGGTACCGCCGGTCCCTGGGTCAGCGCGTGCTCCCTCAGGATGACAACGCTCTCAAAACTCTTAGAGACCTCACGTGCTGCGCCGATGAGTAGGATTCCATGACGCAGCACAAGGCGGCCGCTCTCGTCGACGGCATTCGTGAGGGTCGTTACCGCGCTTTGGCGCAGGCGGTCTCTCTGGTGGAGCGCGACGATCCCGCTGCCGACCGGCTCCTTGCTGAAATATATCCGAGCACGGGAAAGGCGCGCATCTTGGGCATCACCGGTTCGCCCGGCGCGGGCAAGTCGACTCTCGTGGCCGCCCTGACGCGGTTTTATCGCAGGCAGGGCAAGCGCGTCGGCATCATCGCCGTCGATCCTACCTCGCCATTCACCGGCGGCGCGATTCTCGGCGATCGCATTCGCATGCAGGATCTCTACACCGATCGCGGTGTCTTCATTCGCTCGATGGCGACCCGTGGCTTTCTGGGTGGACTGGCCAGGGCGACCAACGATGTCGTCGATCTGCTCGACGCCGGCGGCTTTGACTATGTGCTGGTGGAGACCGTCGGCGTTGGTCAGGACGAAGTCGAGGTAATGCGTACGGTGCAGACCAACGTGGTGGTGCTCGTTCCCGGCATGGGCGACGACATCCAGGCCATCAAGGCCGGGATCATGGAGATCGGCGACGTGTTCGCCGTCAACAAGGCCGACCGTCCGGGCGCCGACAAGACCGTCACCGAGATCACCATGATGATGTCACTCGTCGAGGAGCACGGCGACTGGATCTCTCCGATCGTGAAGACGGTGGCCTCGCGGTCCGAGGGGATCGAGGAGCTCGACGCGGCAGTGCGAGCTCATGACGTCTATCTTCGATCGTCCGGAGAGCTGGATCGACGCAACAGGGAGCGGGTACGGATCCGCGTAGAAACGCGGCTGAAGGAGAGGTTCATGGAGCGACTGGTCGGTGAGACCATTACCGGGGAGGCGTATGACCGGCTCCTCGACGATGTCCTGCAGAAGTCGCAGAATCCACACGACGCCGCGGAAAGCGTGTTGAGTAAGGTGCGATTTGGGGACTTGTCATCCTGAGCAAGGGACGACGCAGGCGTCGCCGATCAGGGAAAGAAACGTGCTTGTCATCCTGAGCCGCCGCGGCGAAGGATCTCCAGCGGCAGGATCTGAATTCAGATCGCTATATCTTGAGATCCTTCGCTGCGGCTTCTAAGAAACTTCCTGTATTTACGCGGGTTCCCTGATGTGTCATCCCGAGCCGCAGCGAGGGATCTGGGCGGGGGCCCTTCCATCGTGGTGCTCGCAAACATTTTCGATGGCCAAGGGTCTAAGGCCCCCTCCCAGATCCCTCGCTCGACGCTCGGGATGACACCCTGGTTTCTTTCACTCAGACGCCGCGCTCCGCGGTCAATCGCTCAGGATGACAATGCTTGTTTCTGTATCTTAAGAACGGATCTACTTTCCTCAACCATGAGCGAGATCACCTGGCAGATTGAACCGTCCGAGATCGGACGCCTGCTCGTGCCATCGAGTGATGGTAAGGACCTCGGTGTTTTCTACACGACTCGCGACTTTCCCGGCTTTCTGAATTCGGACTCGGTAGCTGCCCTTCGGGACGTCATGCGTAGCCGCTTCGGGAAAACGGCTGTCCTCGCGACCTGCAATCAGGTCCACGGTGCGAGGGTCGTCTCACCTCCGGCCAGTGACGAACCCTGGTGCGAAACCTCCGGATGCGACGCCCTGTGGAGCGACCGCGGCGGGCTCGGCCTCGGCATTAAGGTTGCAGATTGCCTCCCCGTTACTGTCGTCGACGGCACGCATGGCGTGATGGCAAATATCCACGCCGGTTGGCGGGGCTCAGTCAAGAAAATCATTGCTAGAACATTCGACACGTTGCGAGCGGGCTCGAGCTTCGATGCGAAGCATGCAGTCGCGCTGCTGGGACCCGCTATACGCCAGTGCTGTTTCGAGATCGGACCGGAAGTCGTCGATCAGTTTCGTGAGGGCTATGGCGAGATCGACCGATATGTCGATCTCTCACGCGCGAAACCTCACCTCGATCTGGCCGGTCTTGCGACGCAACTCCTCGGCGAGCTGGGAGTCGGCCCTGACTCCATCCACGATTCGGGAATCTGTACGAGGTGCGAGGGATCGATCTTTCATTCCTTCCGTCGCGACGCCGCGGCCAGTGGTCGCAATCTCGCGATCGTCGTTCAGTGAGGTGAGGCATGGTTGACTTCGCCCCACGTCTGACGCGGCGTCGCGTTGTTCAGACCGTCGCCGTTACCTCGATCGTTCTGGCCGCGGTCGTCATCGCGCTGGTGGGCTACGTTTACTTCCAGTCGATCAAGACATTCGAGATTCGCCGCGTCTCGTTACCGACGCGGATCTTCACCGACATGCTGCCGCTGGCCGGCGGCGCGCCCATCAGTTCCGATCTGTTGCACGAGAAGCTCGATCGACTCGGCTATCGCAGCAATTCATCATTGCAGGTCGCTGGCGATTACTCCGACGGGAAAGGTAGCGTCGATGTCTTTCTTCGCGCTTTTCGACATCCCACCGGCGACCGTACCGCCCAGAAGATTCGCGTAACCTTCAACCGAAGCGGGATCGACTCGGTCGCCGCCGACGGCGGTTCCACCACCGGGGTTGCACTCGAGCCCGAGCTCCTGACCTCGGTGCTGGGCGACCAGCTCGAGAATCGCCGGCCTGTCACTCTCGATCAGGTTCCCCCGCAGCTCGTCGATGCAGTCGTATCGACTGAAGACACCCGTTTTTTCCAGCATCCCGGAGTCGATCCGATCGGTATCATGCGTGCCCTCATGGCCAACATCGCCCGCCATGGAGTTTCCGAGGGCGGTTCGACGCTGACACAGCAGCTGGTGAAAAACTACTACCTGACCAGTGAGCGCACCATGCGCCGCAAGGTTGTCGAGGCTTTCATGTCGGTCATCCTCGACGCCAAGTACTCCAAGCGCGAGATTCTGGAGGCTTACCTCAACGATATCTACCTGGGACGGAACCGATCGATCTCGATCCTGGGCGTCGGAGAGGCAGCGAATTTCTATTTCAGCAAGCCGGTGTCGGAGCTCAATGTCGCTGAGGCAGCCTTGATCGCCGGCATGATTCGCGGCCCTAACAACTACTCACCCTTCGAGCATCCGGACAAAGCGCTGGCACGTCGAACGACCGTTCTCGGCCTGATGCTCAAGAACAGGAAGATCGACGAGAAACAGTACCAGGATGCGATGCGAACCCCGCTGCCTGCAAAACCGAATCGCTCACGGAGCGAGGTCTCTTCGATTCCCTTCTATGTCGACAGAGTTCTGCAGGAGCTCAAAGATGACTACGGGATCAAAGACGTCAAAGGCCGAGGCCTTTCGATCTACACGGCCATTGATCTCGACGCTCAGGATCTGGCCTCACAGGGTCTCGTCAACAGTCTGGCCGGCCTGGAGAAAGCAAATCGGAAACTGAGGCGCGATGACAATCCGCTTCAGGGAGTCATGATCGAGGTCGATGTGCCGACCGGTGAGATTCGTGCGCTGGTGGGCGGTCGCAATTACGATCAGAGCCAGTTCAACCGGGCTCTCTACTCGAAGCGTCAGGTGGGCTCTCTGTTCAAGCCCTTCGTCTACCTGACGGCTTTCGAACCGAGTCTCTCCGGTCAGAATGTCACGCCGGCAACTCTGGTCAACGACTCCAGATTTGTTTACAAACCGAAGTTCGGAAAGGAGTGGTCGCCGCACAACTATGAAGATGCCTATCATGGCGTCGTCACGGTTCGGCAGGCTCTCGAGCAGTCGATGAACGCCGCCTCGGTGCGTATCGGACTGGCCGCCGGTGTCGACAACATCATCAAGACGGCCCATGTCCTGGGAGTCGATACCGAGATCGAGAATGTCCCTTCTTCGATTCTGGGATCTGTCGGGATTCCGCCCGTTGAGATGGCTGAGGCCTACACCACGATTGCCCGAATTGGCTCGCGCGTTCCCCTCCACGCCGTTCGATACGTCACCAACGACCGGGGCACCGCGGTTTCGACGGAGGAAGTGAAGGCCACGCAGGTCTTCCCGGCGCGGGACGTTTATCTGATCGTTCGAGTGATGGAAGGAGTCCTTCAGCGCGGTACGGCAGCAGGGGCTAAGAACTACGGCTTCACGAAGATCGCGGCTGGGAAGACCGGCACGACCAACGACAAGCGCGATGCCTGGTTCATCGGCTTCACGCCACAGAAACTGGCGCTGACCTGGCTTGGCTTCGACGACAATGCGCCGATCGGAATCTCCGGCGCCGAGGGAGCTGTGCCGATC
>DASZZV010000347.1:0-6150 GCA_035544835.1 Thermoanaerobaculia bacterium | reverse complement strand
ATGAGTGCCGCGTCGCGCCAGAGTGCAGCGCGCGCAGGCGCGCGGCAGACCTGTAGCACCGGGCGTAAGCCCGGTGTCGGCGGTGCTCCACTTTTCTTTCTTTTTCAGCCCGCGAAGGCGGGCGATAGACGGTCCTCCGCGATCTGCCGCCCGCCTCCGCGGGCTCTGGAACGAGAAGATCCACCTACGACGCGCGCTCGCGGCATCACCGGGCTCACGCCCGGTGCTACAGGTCTACCGCGCGCCTTCGCGCGCTGGGCCCGTGCCCACTGGGGCATCTGTGTGACACCGCCTCCTGCCTGTATATCAACGGGGCAACGCTTTCTCACACTGACGCGGAAGCCGCGCTCATCGGCCTCCGTCGCAAAGAACCACGGACTCTGAATTCGCGGGGTGACATTCCGTAGCGAAGACGGAATTGCTGGCGAAAGTAATTCTCCGAATCGAACCCACATAATTTGGCGATGTTGGTGACGCGCTGATCGCCGGTCTTGAGCAGACGTGCCGCCTTCTGCAGGCGCTTCGACTTGAGAAAATCGCTGAGCAGCCGCCCCGTCGCGCGGTGGAAGCGACCGGAGACGTATTGCCGGGTGTACCCGATTTCCCGCGATACGTTCTCGACGCTCAACTCCTCATCCGAGCTGACACGCCTGCGGACGCACTTCAAGACGTTCCGGACTAGCCCGTCCATTTTCACTTCCTGCGTGTTGACCAACGTGGACCTCGAGCCAGGCAAGGCCGAGCTCTGTATGTTCCAATCTTAAATACCCTGAGACGTTGCGGCTATCCTTAATAATGGAAACAAGGCTTTCATCGACGTAGGGGGCTCGCAGCGCGCGCCGACACCCTTCGACGTTTCGCGAAAAACCGGAGCCCATCGGCGCGGCCTGCGCGCCCCGAATTTTGATGTAGTTCTTTCTCTTGGTACCATTCCGTCCCATGCCGTATACGCGAGGAGTGCTGGTGGGATTGGCGATGGTCGCCTGGACCGCCTCTGCGTCGGCGCAGGTGAAGTTCATCATCAAGCCTGACGGCACCAAGGCTATCTTCAACATCAGCTCGGGTCGAGGGCGCCAATCGGAACTGGTCTGGCTGGCAAAACAGCGCGACCGGATCTCCGGTTACGAAGAGCTCATTCAGAGGTACGCCTTGCAATGGCGCGTCGATCCTCTGCTGGTCAAGGCGATCATTCAGGTCGAGTCCGATTTCAACCCGCGCTGCGTCTCCAACAAGGGAGCCCGCGGATTGATGCAGCTGATGCCTGAAACGGCCAGACGGTTCAATGTGGCCCAGATGCACGATCCAGAAGAAAACATCAGGGGGGGAGTCGCTTATCTTTCCGTTCTGTTGAAGATGTTCCCCGACGATCTCCCCCGTACTGTTGCCGCCTACAACGCCGGCGAGAACGCAGTGCTTCGATACAAGGGAATCCCTCCATATCAGGAAACGCAGAATTACGTGAACCGCGCTTTGACGGTCTACTACGGTCGTCCCTACGGCGGCGTGTCGGTCGGCCGGTCGATCATCGCCGGTCTGGGAACCCGCAAACTGAAAGGCGGTTTCAAGTCCGCTACGACGACCATCACGTCATCGAATGGCACCGTGTCGGTCGGCGGAGGCTCCGGATTTCACAACGTAGCCAGTCGTTAAGACGCCTGAATACGCCGTTTGTGTGGCACAGGCACTCTTGCCTGTGTGTCGGCCGTCGAGGCCGACCTTCCCGTACCGATTCACAGGAAAGCCACGGCTCGACGCCGTGGCACACAGGCAAGAGTGCCTGTGCCACACAAGAGGCACAAGAGGCTTGGCGCTTCCCTCCAGCGCGCGGAATCTGTAACCTCCGCAGTATCGATGGCCGACAGTAAAACGGGCGCACCCCCGCGGTTTGACCATGGCGTATTTCTTCTTCATTACAACCGAGGACGCGAAGCTTTTCAGGAGGGACGCTATGGCGAGGCGCGACTCGAGCTGGAAAGCGCACAGCGTCTCCGCCCGGAAGATCCCGACGTCCTGAATCTGCTCGGTCTCGTGTACTTCAAGACCAGCGCCTTCCCCGAAGCGGAAGTCATCTATCGCCGGCTCGTCAGCGACAATCCCAACGTATTCATTCTTCACTCGAATCTCGGGCTGATCCTTTTCAAACAGGGGAAGGGGGACGAGGCCGAGAAGTATCTGCTGCGCTCGGTGGAGCTTCGCCCGAACTACGCGAAGTCTCACCAGTATCTCGGCATGCTGTACCGCCAGAAAAAGAAACTGGGCCTGGCGCTCGAGCACCTTCAATTCGCCGGCGCTGAGAAACTTGTCCGTGAGGTGCAGGCTGAGATGCGTGGCGGGGTGACCCCGGCTGTGGCCGTCACACCTGCCGTGACAGCTCCAGTTCCTGCCATCGCGCCGCCGCCGGCGAAGCCTTCCACACCAGCGACGACCATGCCGGGAACGGCCTTACCTTCCTCAGTGGAGAGACCTTATACGGCGCAAGCCGGGAAACAGCCAATCCCCGCCGCCCCGGAGGGTTCACAGAGCGCCTCGCGCTCATTGCAGGACGTCGTGGACGAGTCGCCGCAGGTGCAGGACAGAAAGATCGATCTCGGCCGCAGAATCGAAGGGGCGTCGCGGACCTTTGCTCTTCACGAGAACGGTTTTCTCGAGATCAATTTTCATCGCAGCGTTCACGTCAAGCGCGGCACCGTTTCCAGCTATTCAGGCAATCTGAAGTTCGCCACGGAGACAGGGCTGGCCGGAACGACGGCGGCTGCTCTGGTAAAGGCCGACGGCGACGGAAAGCTTTTCCTATACGAGAAGGGGAGAAAGACTTTCCTGCTCGACCTCGACGACGAGTTCATTTACGTCGAGGGCTCGCACCTCCTGGCGGTCGAAGACTCGCTGACCTTCCGCGTCGAATCGATTTACGACTCCGCGTATCAGCGGAAGATCGATGCCGTGAAGATCTTCGGGAAAGGCTCAGTAGCGATCTCCACTTCTATTGAGCCCCTCACTCTTCGTGTCACGCAGGATTTCCCGCTGTCGATCTCCTCGGTTGCCCTTGTGGCCTGGACTGGAAGCATCATTCCTACCGTGCTTGATGATGCACACCTGGAACAGGTAATGATCGAGGCCGCACTTCAGTCTTTCCGGATACGCTTCGAAGGCGACGGAATCGTAGTTTCCGAACAGTAGAGGCCGCCGACAGTTATCTTGCATCGGCACTTGCCCCTGCGGCGTTGTATCGGAGTACAATTCCGACATTCCTTTCACATTCAAAGACCGCGGTATGGATAAGCGGAAAAACGCCGACAGCGAACCCATCGAGGAGATGACTCTCCGCGGTCAGCTCGCAGACTATCTGGAGCGTGCACCCCTCCTGCTGCCGAAAGATCCGCAGTCGAACGCTCCGTTCCGAACGCTTCTTCCATCAGAGGGAAGTGACGAGGAGCGCCGGTTCCTCGAAACCGTCGTTCACAACGCCCCCGAGGGAATCGTCGTTCTGACTCCCGGCACACTCGAGAATCAGCCCAGCGTACTGTTCGTGAACGAGGGGTATTGCCGCATGACCGGCATGACGCGCGCCGAAGTCATCGGTGAGACGCCGCAGATTTTTCGCGTTGCAGAAGTCGACACCGCCGTGATGGATGCTTTGATGCATCCGCTGTGTCAGCGAAAAGGATTCGAGGGCGAGGCAATTGCCTATCGTGAGAACGGCTCCCGTTTTGCGATGGAGCTGCTTGTGGTTCCGGTCAAGGAAGCCAACGACGATCTGCGATACTGGATCGCCTACATGCGCGACGTAAGCGAGCGCAAAGCCCAATTGGCCGCTCTGGAGCATCAGGCCCTTCACGACATCCTGACCGATCTTCCCAACCGTGTTCTTCTCCGCGACCGTCTCGAACAGTCCCTTCTGAGCGCCACGGACGACGGGTCGATGGTGGCGCTGCTGCTGATCGACGTCGAGGAGTTCAAGCAGATCAACGAGGTTTTTGGTTATCACTTCGGCGATCTTCTCCTGCAGCAGATCGGTCCGCGTCTTCGCAAGCACCTTCGACCGCTCGATACGATCGCTCGCATGAGCGGCGACAGTTTCGCGGTCCTGCTGCCGGCCCTCACTGATGGGCGAGACGCCATGAAGATCGCTCAGAAGCTGCACAAGACTTTTCAGACTCCGTTCAAGGTGCAGGAGCAGGCTGTCGAGGTGGGCGCGAGCATCGGCGTCTCCGTCTATCCCGAACACGGTTCCGATTCGACGAGCATTCTGCGAGCTGTCGAGATGGCCGTGACTACCGCCCGGGAGTCGCGAATGGGATTCTCTCTGTTCGCCCCGGAGCAGTCGCGACCAGCCACTGAGAGCGTCACACTGAAGCTCGATCTGCGCGAGGCCATTGAAGACAATCAGCTCATCCTTTTCTATCAACCGAAAGTACATCTCAAGAGCGGGCTTGTCACGCGAGTCGAGGCCCTGGTTCGCTGGCGTCATCCCGAACGTGGCCTGGTCCTGCCCGATCAGTTCATTCCACTGGCCGAACGTACCGATCTGATCAAGAGTCTGACCGACTGGGTACTGGAGTCAGCCCTCAAACAGGTCAAAGAATGGCAGCGTCAGGGTCTTCCACTTCATGTCGCCGTCAACCTGTCCACGCACAGTCTTCAGGAACCATTTCTACCGGAGCGCATTGCGCGCCTCCTCGAGAAGTGGGAAGTGGAGCCTCGGGTCCTGAAACTCGAGATCACGGAAAGCTCGATTCTCGCCGATCCTCCCCACGTGCTTGCCATCCTCGCTCTGCTGCGCACGCTGGGTGTGAAGCTGTCACTCGACGACTTCGGAACGGGATACTCATCGCTGGTGCACCTGCGTCAACTCCCGGTCGACGAGATCAAGATCGACAAGTCGTTCGTCATGGGAATGCGAAACAGCAAGAGCGACGTGGCCATCGTGAAGGCGATGATCCATCTGGCCCACGACCTCGGCTACGAAGTCGTGGCCGAAGGGGTCGACGACGAGGAGACGTTCCGCACGCTGTCGGATCTCGGGTGCGACCTGGCGCAGGGCTACTATCTCAGCCCCCCACTCACACCCGAGGACCTCGCGGTGTGGCTCAACGACTCGCAGTGGGGATTGGCTTCGACCAAGACGCTTCGAGAGCCACGCAGGAAAAAGAGTCCGGTGGCACGCCCGCAGATCTAGTTGCGCGCCCTCACTCTCAACGCTTCGTCTCGATCTTCTCCTCGCGACGACGGTCCTGCACCATCTCCTCCGCCCATGACTCGACGCTCTTCGCTTCGTCATCGGAGAGAGTTCGCGTTTCCGAGTGTATGCCGTCTGGCGCAGTGCCTCCGCTCTCCCCGACCACGCGGTCGCCCACTTCCTGCCAGTTGAGATCCTGGATCATCCCACCGACTGTCTGCATGAGCACCAGGTCCAGAAGGTAGGCCGATCGGCTGTAGACGAGAATGTGAAACCGGACCTGTTCACCCAGTTGATCGAAGCGAAACTCCAGGGTGCCAGCGATGGGATGTCCCTGCAGCGTGGCGAAAATGACGTTTCGGTCGCCGATGTACTCGACGCGCATCTGGAAGTGACCGCGAAAGGGAAGGGATCCAGTCATAGTGAGACCCTTCGTGAGGGGCGTAGTTGGAACGCCCGGCTCCGAGGCAACGTCGACGAGCATGATCTCCGAGAAGTGCTGTTGGAACCGTTCGAACAACGCCTGCGCATCCAGCGCCGAGTGCTCGATGTCGGCCCAGTAATGTTTGCGCTGCAACGGGCCCACACCTTCGGAGGGGAGCGCTTCAGGAATCGCGTCAGCCAGACGGCGCAGCCCTTCCGACAGAGGAGTTCCGGTCATTCCGAATACGCCGCTGAGGCCATTGTCCCTGGCTTTGTGGATGTAGTTCTCCTCTTGCAGCATGATGAGGACGTTCTCATCGACAGGGAAATCGACGCCCAGGAAAGCGGCGAGTTTCGCGCCGGTCGTGGCCACGGCTGCGGGAACATGCACGAGCTTGGGGAAGCGATCGGTGATTTCACAGAGACGCTCGACAACGTCTGTCACGGTCGTGACTTCTTCGCCAGCCACGTCGAAAGCGGTTTGGTTCAATTCGCGTCGCTCCACCGCTCGCGCCAGCAATTCACCCAGGTCCTCATGCCAGATCGGCTGA
>DASZZV010000346.1:0-18568 GCA_035544835.1 Thermoanaerobaculia bacterium | reverse complement strand
CCATTCCGCCAGAGGCGATGGATCCATCGTGAGCCGTTTTTGCGTGCTCGCAGCTATGCGAGTGAGGCGTAGACGATACCGAGGCGTCGTTGGAGCTCAGGGCGTCGCGCGATCTCCTGCTCGGCCGCGCGGATCAGCCCGGCCGAAGCAATCATCAGACTCTCGCGACCCACTCCCACTCGGATTTCGACCTCGAATTCCTTTTCAAAGACCTGAATTCGTTCGCCCGAAAGCGAGCGCGATCGGTAACGTCCATGGCCGCTTGCCGAAATCCGAAGCTCCGTCCCTAAAGGCTAGTTCTCGGAAGCGAGCCATGGAGGAACGCGAACTGGTCGGACAGCGTGGAAGATGGCTTCGGTTTGTTCAAGCGAAAGCGGTGAAGAAATTATCGAAGTGTGATCCCCTTGGCGGGTATCTCGTCTATCACTACGAGGCCATCTACAGGGTCACGCTTCCTGCATTCTCCACTGACCGCTCGACCGCGCTGATCTACGTCAGTTCCGAGGATTGTCTGAGCCAGTCGGAGGCGGCCTACCGTCTCAGGAAATCCGCAGGTGATTGGAACGTGATCGAGAGGTTCCTCTTTTATGAGCAAGGTGAATGATTCACTGATCGCGGCTCTGCGCCACAATGAGGGGCTCCTGAGAGCTCCCACGATGCAACGCGATACGAAACAGAGAGTGATTTTTTCCTCGACGCTCATTCCGAGACTGCTAGTCGTCGTGCAGGTTCTAATTACCGCCCAGCTG
Organism: Thermoanaerobaculia bacterium; assembly: GCA_035544835.1. GTDB lineage: Bacteria > Acidobacteriota > Thermoanaerobaculia > Gp7-AA8 > Gp7-AA8 > DASZZV01. Next base: position 17,819 of record DASZZV010000346.1, on the reverse strand, counting down.
TTCGCGGAAGGGGACCGGATTCACTGGCGGACGAGGCACTTCAGCAAAGACGTAATTGCTGGCCCATGGCGTCTTGAGGAAGGTCATGAAGACGACTGCTGGGCAGAACCCCAACGTTATGAGGTGGCGGTACCTGAGTTCGCTTTCGTTGGGAGGCAAGGTGTCAGCAGAGAAGTAAATCGCGTTGTTTTGAAACAGGCGAAGCATGAGATCCGGTACGACGAACGCTTACGTGCCGACGCTGGCTGTACACATGTGGGCAAATCCCATCAAAAAAGGTTCTCAGCCGAGTGTGGGGTCTCGCTCGCGGGCCAGTCGTTTGTGAGCATCGATTGCATCGCCCAAGGTGATATTTCCGTCTGGCCGTTCGCGGTAAATATTCTGATTCGGGACGAGCACGCTGCTTCGCTGAAGATCGATGACGTGCTCGTTGTCCCAGCGGAGAGTCGGCAGAAGTTTTGGGATGTGGCCACCGAGAGAGCGATGACGGTATACATCAAGAAGTATGAGGAAAGTGGAGCCGCAAAGCGTGGCGGACTTCCACTCGAAGTTGTGCGTCAGGCCTTTCAGAGTTTTCGATTTACGGATCGCGCACTCGTAATGACCTTCGGGACAAGATGGTGGCGAGTCGAAGCTGACATTCCCTACAGCGAAGCGAAGATGTACTTGAAGCCGTCAGTGTTCAGCGAGGTTGGCTACAAGTGAGCTCAGGGTCATAGCGCCCGTAACCCGGACTACGCCTGCTATTCAAGCCATGACTTTCCCGAAGAGCCGAATTACGTTGCTTTGCCAGATCTGGGAAGCTTGCTACCTGCGGACGCAGGCGACCGCATCCGAATTATCCTCGATTCCAACCGGGCAGACCAGACTGGCTCACGCGCTTTCGCTTCCCTTCAGAAAGTCGAATCTGCTGCGCCCGAGGGTTTCTCCTCGATCGATTTCCGTGAGGTAGGCCTCCTCGAGGGATGGCTCGGACTCGGGACCGGGAAGAGTCTGGCCATGCCGGGCGACTCCGCGAACGCGAATGCCATCCAGAACGCGAACCCGCGTCGTGATCCGGAACTGGCGTCCCAACTCCCGAACCTCTCCCTCGGGAACGACCATCTCGAAGACCCGGCTGCGAGCCCGGCTGATCAGTGCTTCCGGCGGACCATCGAAACGCAGTTGTCCACGATGCACGAGCAGCAGGCGCGATGACGTGGCTTCGACATCTCCGGCGATGTGAGTCGACAGAATCACGATGCGATGAACGGCGATCGACAACATGATGGAGCGGAACCGGGATCGCCCTTCGATGTCGAGCCCGGTGGTCGGCTCGTCTACGATGAGAACCGGCGGCGAGCCGATCAAGGCCCGGGCGATCCCGATGCGCTGCCGCATGCCGCCGGAGAAGTCGCGAACTCTCCGCCCTCGATCCGAGTCCAGACCGACCGCGGTGAGAAGCAGGTCGACCTCTTCGTCCCTCTGTTTACGATCGCGCACTCCCCGCTCCATAGCCCAGAAGTCGAGAAACTGCTCGGCGGTGAAGCCGGGATAGGCGTTGAGCTCCTGGGGCAGAAAGCCGATGTGATGGCGGAATCTGGCGAGGTTCTCGGGAACTACTGCGACGCCTCGATACAGAATCTGCCCGCGCGTCGGAAGCAGCAGACCGGTCAGCAGACGCAACAGGGTCGTCTTGCCGGCACCATTCGGCCCTAACAATCCAATGATGCCGGGACGAAGCTCGAAGGAAACGTCTTTCAATGCCTTGAAGCCATTCCTGTAGGTCTTGCTCAGGCTCCTGACCGTCAGGACGATCGGACCGGGGGAATCCCAGGCGGGCGGATGAGCCAGTCCGCGGGCGGCGGGAGAGCGGCGGCGGCGGAGCTCGAGAATCGACAGCGCAGCAGCGGGAAGAATGAGCGATGAAGCAGAAACGTCCATCGCCATGGCCAGCGCGCTCACCTGGAGAGCGGGTGCCCAGGCGTTCTTTTCTGCGTCGAGGCCTCCGCCGATGGCCATGAGGATCGCAGCGACCGGGATCGATGAAGCGATCAGGACCGGCACGGCATGGCGAAAGAGCCTATAGACGCCGGCAGGGTCCGGTGTGCGACGCAAGGCGCCCAGAAGATGGAGAGAGATCGCCAGCGCCCCACTGAGGACGGCTCCGAGCCCGAGCAGCGCCAGTTCGTCGAGGCCCGAGCGGGAGCTGGCCAGGAGCGGTGATGCCGCCGCGAGGGCCACGAGCGTCGGAATCAAAGCCAGGGCCGCCAGCGCAAACGAATCGAGACAAACGGTGGAGAGCGCGTAGAGTAGTGCCAGGACGCCACCCGCGAGCGAGATCATCCGCAGTCGCTCCGAGGAAATACTCAGCACGGAAAGAGACGGGCGCTCCAGCCTGCATTCCGGCGGGATCGGAAGAACCGAAAGCGCGCGATCGAGCTCCTTTCGTTTCTCCCGCCGATCTTCCGGTCTCGCCCCCGGAATCCCGACGTCGACAGGGAGCACGAACTGTCCCGCCTCCCGCGAGATCGACGATGTCACCAGCCGCTCCCGGATGTCGGCGTACCTGCGGATCACCATGGTTCCTTCGGCATCTCTGAGTGGTCGATCCAGAAGGTCCTGCTGCTGCGGAATCGCGTCGCGCCTTACCGGCGACCCGGGGGAGAAAACCCGGAGAACGTGGTTGCGGTCGGGGAGGCTGATGGGGGATGGGTAGAGCGTCCGTTCACGGACGATCCTGGCGACACGCCCGAGCTCCGCGGGCGCAACGCCAGAGCGTGGACGTAATTCTTCGTGAATTGACGCTGCTCCCCACTCCGCGCGGATCGCCCGTGATCCGATCCCTGCCGCAACGATGCGGTCACGGATCCTCTCCAGCGCGGAGCGAAGCGCCCCGAGCTCTGACGCGCGAAGGACCATCCGGTACTGCCCCCCATCACGATCCGCGCGGGCCCTCTCTTCCATCGCATCATCGGACTGGATCGTTCCCTCTGCAGACGGCGACGTGGGATCGGTGATGAGGATCGACCCGGAAGCGATGGGGATATCGGTGTAAAGGCGCTGCTTGAGAGTCTCGACCTCCTCTTGCCCTCTCGCCGAGGGGAGCAGCTCGAGAAACGTGGTCGCACTTCCGGGATTGATCCAGCTCCAGAACCGTCGCACGGACTCGCCTTTTTTAGCAGCCTTTTCGGCCTGGGCCGCAAATGAGGCCGTCTGGGCCAGGGTAGTCCCCTCGGGAAGTGACATCTGGATGATGAGATCTGCTCCCTGCACGGATGCCGTGCTCACCCGCGGAATCAACGCTTCTCCGAAGAGAGTGAGAAAGATATAGACGGCCGTGAGACTGAAGAGCAGCAGGGTGGGTGATTGGCGAAGGATGCCGGCAAGACGCCGTGACACCTTGAACTGTCGTTGCCGGTGAGTGCGGGGCAGAATGAGCGCGGCCACGATCGCGCCTGCAACGGCGCAGACAAACGCCGACGCCGGTTCCATCAATCGGTTCGAAGTCTGCGTCGCCGCCAGTGCCACTCCAACCGGCAGCAGCAGACTGGCCGTCCAGAGCACCGCGAGATTGGGCGGGTTGTCTCTGTCCCTGGAGAACATTCGCAGTATGCAGAGCGGGAGAGCGACAGCAGTCCCGATTCCGAGAGCCAAGATCGTCAACACGTTGACGTCGAATCCCAGAACCAGGAGGAGGCAGGCGTCGACGGCCAGGGCGAGGGGCACCAGGAAGGCGGCACCGAGCGCGCCACGAAGTCCGGAAAACAGGGCTCCAGCGATTGCCAGCACCATTGCACACAAAAGGACTGCGGCGAGGGCCCGGCGAAGCAGGACCACGAGCGGCTCCGCTTCACGCAGAAAGATCTCGTAGTTCGCTGAAGGAAAATTGGCTGACGTTCGCGTCAGGCACAGACGAACCTCGCGGTCGAAACGAAGCAGGGGCGCTGTGGCCTCGCGATAGACGACCAGGGCGACTCCGGGCGATCCGTTGAACCTCGCGGCTGAGAAGGGCTCCTCGAATCCCTCCTGAATATCCGCCACCGAGGTAAGCGGCACAATCGTTCCGCCAATGGCGATGGGAATGTTTCGAAGGTTGGAGATCGGTGTCGGATTTGCGACCAACCGGCGCTCCCGCCCAAGGGCCCGAACCATACCGAGGCCTGATGCCCTGAGGGAGTCCTCGATCGTTTTCGTCACGCGAGTTGTGAGATCGACTTCGCCGGCAGTGGCCACCCTTACCCGAGTCTCTCGAGTACGCCCTCCGATCACATGCACGCTTCTAACGTCGCTCAACCGGCGCAAGGCCTCGGCGAATGTCTCCGCCGTGGCGAACGCTTCCGACCCTTCGATGGCAATCGCGAATCCTGGCGAGGTGGTTCTGTTCTCCGAGGCACTCCAGACATCAAGTGACGACCCGGCCGGCAATCGTCTGCGTAACGCCGCAACATCCGCGAGAAACCGGGCCGCTTTGGATGGAACATCCGCGCCGGGCATGAATCGGACAGTTAGTTCGGCATCGGAAGAGCCGACCCGGCCGCGAATCCCTTTCACGTCGCCGAGGGCGCGAATCGACGACTCGAGATCGACGACCCACGTACGGGCCAGCTCTCCCGGATCGGTAGCACCTAGTTCGGACAGAGAAAGTCCCACGCGCATCTCGGCGCTGCGGCCCGCCGGCAGGTAGCCAACGCTCAACGACGAAGCGGCGACGAAGCCGAGCAGCACAATCGCGGCACCGAGACAGGCCCGGGAAAGAATTTTCACGACCCGACCGCTTTCTCTCTGCGTTGGAAGCGCTGCAGACGCAGGTGAAGTACCGGAAGAAGGAAGAGGGAGGCGAACGTCGCCGTGGCCAGTCCGCCAAGAACGGTCGTGGCAATCGCCCGCCGGAGCTCGACTCCATCACCAGGCAAAAGAGAAAGCGGCAGCATACCCAGCATGGTGATCACGGTCGTCATCACGATGGGGCGGTAGCGTTCCCGACCCGCCTCTTCGAGAGCGTCGATTTCGTCTCGACCAGAGCGCCGGAGTTGCTCGACGCGATCCATGAGCACGACGGAGTGATTCACGACGATCCCGCCTAGGAGAATCATTCCGATACCAGACATGAGGTTCAGCGTTTGTCCGGTCAGAAGCAGCAGCGTCGCCGCGCCACCCGCAGCGACAGGCACAGCACACAGGACGATGAGGGGAATCAAAATGGATTCGTATACCCCGGCGATGACCAGGAACATCAGGAGTAACGACAGAATGAACGCCAGTTTGAGCTGCGCGAAGGACACTGCAATCTCAGGCGCGTCTCCTCGCATCTGGATGGTCTGGCTCTGGGAGCGGGGAACTGTCCGGAGAATGCGCTCGAGTGCGGCCAGCTCCACTCCCTCTCTGCGATGCTCATCGAGCACGAAGAATCGTCTGGCCGGTCTTCCCTCGATCCGCAGCATCCTGGCCTGGCGAAGACCCGCGCTGGTTCTCGCAAGCGCGCCCAGTGGTGCGATTCGCGTGGCGCCATCGGGGGAAGAGCCCAGGCGCAGGGGAAGAATCCCGGCGTCGGCAAGTGCGACCGGCCCGACCAGGATCTCCGGCTCGAACCCTTCGAGCTCGAGTCTCCCCGCTGCCCTTCGCTCGAGCGCAGCGCGAACCTGTTGTTCGAGCTGGTCGCGATCGGAGTCAGTCAGCGCCAATCGCTGCTGATCCCAGTCGAGAAAGATCGTCGGCCTCAAGACCTCTGTTTCGTCAGCGACCACGATCCAGCCCTTTGACCTCCGGACCGCCTCTGCGGCCCGAGCAGCAAGAGTGTCGGCGCTCTTTTCGTCTGAGGCAGCCACGACGAAGCTGGCGCGCGCGTCTGCCGAGATCGACTCGGACAGCGCACTCGGCAGCGGATGAACGCGCGCCAGAAGGCCGGGTACACGCTCGGCGAGCTTGCGCACAGCGGCCTCACCATCCGCTGCAGCCGAAGAAACAGGAAGCTCGATGACGATGCGTCCAAGCGACGGGACAATCTCTGTAGCCACGCCCGCAGCCGTTGGCTCCGGCAAACCGCCCGTGGCAGCGATCGAAGCGGGCCCAAGGTTTTTTCGCAGCAACTCGCTGAGCTGGCGGGAACGGGTTACCAACTCGTCCTCGCTCAGATCGGAAGGCAGGCGATAGTCGACGACGATCTTCTTCTGATGGGAACGGGGGAAGAGCTCGCGCGGCAGCAGGGCCAGCGACACCATCGTCACGATGGTGATCGCTGCGCCGATCATCAGGGCGATGTTGGGGCGACGCAACGCCGTGGAAAGGACACTCCCATAAGCACCGAGACCCGGCGAACGGCCGCCGGCAGCTGACCGCTGGCGGCGGGCCAGAACTGGCGTCACCGTCAGGGAAAAGAGAATCGATATAGTCAGTGTAGTCACGACGGCGAATGCCTGTTCGCCGAAGAACGCCCGCGCCAGTCCACGCAAATACAGGAGCGGGAGAAACACGATCACCGTCGTGGCGGTACTGGCAATTACAGCCGTCGCCACTTGACGAGTGCCCTCAGTGACGGGATCGGCGCTCGTGCGTTCCCGCGCTCTCTCGATGGCTTCCAGAACGACAATCGAGTTGTCGACGAGGAGACCTGCGGCGAGCGCAAGACCGGAGAGCGAGACGAGATCGATTGCGATTCCGGCAGCGTAAAACGCGGCAAAGCTGATGAGCAGCGAGGCCGGGATAGCGACGAAGAGGGCCAGGGTCGGCTTCCACGCCCCCAGGAAGAACCTGAGCACGAGCACGCCGAGCAGCAGACCAGTCAATGCCGATACGCCGAGATCGGTGATGCCTTGAATCACGTCTGTGCTGAGGTCGCTGACGATGTGCAGCCGTAGCGACCCGGCGCGCTGCGAGGACAAATCCGCAACTCTTTTTCGCACTCTCCGCGACATCGCCACGGCGTTCGCTCCCGGAGCGCGGTAAACGCGAAGAAGAACACCTTTCTGTCCATTCAGCGAAAAGGACGTGCCGTTGGTGATCTCCTCGAAACGGATCTGTGCGAGATCGCCGAGCGATGAGGCTATACCCCCGCTGCTGATGACGATGCGCCTCAAATCATCGAGTGAGGAAGCGCTTTCCCGTACCACCAGAGGACGAACCACGCCCCCTTCCCGAACCTCTCCCCCGCCTAGCGGCCTTCCGACCTTGTCGAGACGCTGCACGATGTCATTGACGGTCAGTCCGCGAGCGGCGAGCGCCGCCAGCGACGGATGAACGATTGCGTGGAGGGGCGTGTCGCCGATTACCTCGATCCGCCCAGCACCCTCCAACCGTGCCAGCTCCGGAACCAGAAGACGTGTCGCGAATCTCGATCGCGCACCACCAGACTCTCCGCCGAGCACCGCAACCTCGACGATCGGCGAGGCGTCCCCTCCTCCGACAGCAACGGTAAGCTCGTCGAGTGGCATTTTCGTTACGCCATCCGTGCGCCGGGCGATCTCGATGCGCAGACGATCGATGTCGGTCTGCCACGCCGCTTCCAGAACGACTCGAGCGATTCCATCGTCGGTCTCGCTCCATATGGAGGCCAGACCCGGAAGAGAGCTGAGGCGCTGCTCGAGTGGCTCGGTCAATTGCTGCACGATCTCCTCGCGCGAATGACCGGCAGCGCGAGCGGTCACAATGAGACGGGGCTTCTCCAGCGCCGGGAGAAGCGAGACCGGAAGCTTCAGGAGAGAACACAAACCGACCGCAGCCAGGGTGAACGCGGCGACCAGTGTCGAAGTCGGGCGAGCCAGCGCAGCACGAATCATCCGCTGAGAGAAACCCATTTTGAAAGGCCGGGCACGGGCTCGGGCTCGGGGACCAAGCAAATGATCTCGTCGAAAATCTGCCGCGAGGTCGCGGCTACCTGGCCGATCAACTCCAACGGGCAGCATTGACGTGCCCGTGCCCACGCCCGTGCCCGGCTTTTCATCGTTGAAGCCGCCGCTGATCCTCCGGCATCATGCGCCCGGCTTTACCTCGACAACCATCGCCTTGTCAGCGAGACCCTCGACGCCCGACACAACGATCCGATCGTGCTCCTCGACACCCGAGACTGCCGCCCTGCCACCCGCCCGCCCCATCACCTGTACCGGGACGCGCCGCACTTCGTGTGCGCCCTCCATGTTTGCAGCCGGCTCCAGAACGTACACCGCTGCAGAGCCAGCACTCGTGATGACGAGCGCCTCCTCCGGAACCGTGAGTGCATCGGGCCTTCTCGAGAGCTCGACCTGCATTTCAACCCCCTCGCCCGGAGCTGGAAGATTCGTGGCGTCGGTGACGACCGCAGTCACACGAATCGTTCCCGCGCGATCGACGACGGAAGCTACCTCGCGAACGGTTCCTTCACCCCTTGGATCCGCGGAACCGTCAATGGAAAACCGGACACGTTGTCCAGGCGCGAGACGCGGCCGGTCTGAGGCTGCTGCCGATCCCTCGACATGGGGCATACCTCCAACGGCAAGCTCAGCGAGCGTCGTCCCCGCGGCGACTTCGCTTCCCGGCGGGTACACCTGACTCACGACGAGCTGTCCTTCCCTCGACGCGACAATGGCCAGTCGCGCCGACTCCCGCTCGAGGCTGGCGAGCGACTCCCGTGCCGAACGGGCGCGAATTCGCGACTCGTCCAGCTCGATCTTCGAGCTGATTCCCAGCTGTACGCTTTTTGTGAGTCGCTGTTCCTCCGCTCCCGCTGATTCCACGCGTAACCGGCCCTGCGCCAGCGCGAGCCGCGCCTCTTCGTTCTGAATGAAAGCCAGCGCCTCGCCGTGGCGAACCCTTTCCCCTGTTCTCAATCCGCCGGCGAAGCGCCCGGGATAACTGAGGATTCCTCCGCGCGGCGCCATCAGCGGAATCGTCTGCGACGGACGCACCGTACCGATGAGGGTGAGCGTCGCTGCGAATGGCGCCCGCTTCACCTCCTCAGTGCGGACCGGTAGCCCGTGTAATTCCCCGACCGCCAGTTGCTCGCGGCGACACGAAAAGAGCGAGAAGGTAATCGCGACCACCGCGAGAACCGATCCGGCTCTCGAGAACGGCTTCAGTCGACTGTCAGGCAAGAATGACCTCCGGTGTGCTCATTCGGCGGAGTGAATAGAGATAGAGGACCGTACCGGCGAAGATGAGAACCAGGTTCTGCTTGACCCAGCGCAGGATCTCCTCGCCGGCGAGAAGAGTAAGAGGTACACCTTGGAAGACCGGCGAAGAAAAGAACCATGGCGAGACGAGCAGCACCGTGGCGAGAGAGGCAAAAAGAACCGAAGCCGGCGTGCGTACGCGGAGCGCCCAGAAGAGCACGGTCGAGGCGATGAAAAAACAGATGACGAGCTCCTGAACGAGAGCGGGCAGCAAAGGAAAGGGACTGCCGAAGATCCGGCAGATGATCGTTACGAACCAGCCCTGCATGAGCATGACGAGTGCGAATGCTCCGACGCGACGCTCGAAATAGAATCTCGCTCCGGGAGACGACAGGACCAGGTCCAGCGTGCCGGCCCGCCGCTCCGCAGCGACTGCGTCGGAAAGAAGAGGCATGGCCAGAAACAGATAAGGCATCAGGACCATCGGCGTGTAGAACTCGTTGTCGCCCGAGCCCTCACTTCCGACGAGAGTGACGATGAAGGAGAAGAGAAGAAACACCGCGTCGATCCAGAGAAACACCCAGGCTTTTTTCTCCATGAGCAGGCTGAGGGATCGCACCGATCGCCGCAGCTCGAAGAGCATGTCTGCCTGCAGCGCTTTGGAACGCGGCATTACTTCTCTCCTTTGTATTCGACGCGATCGATGTCGCCAATCGCCCGCCAGCGGAAACACACACGGTCAGGATCGACCTGCAGTACCTGCGGCCGATATCTGGTGTGCAGAACGAAGACGTTTGATTGTCCGGAGTCCAGACGAATGGTAGACGAAACAGGCTCGAGATCAGTTCGCAGGACGATTTGGCAGAGAGACTCGCCGGTCCCGAGGTTGTGAAGTTTGCCGCGCACGTCCCAGCCGTCGGGAGTTTTCGCGAAGATGACGTCCTCCAGAGACAACTCGGGAAGGGCGCTGCCGGCGATGAAGTCGCTATAGAAACGCTCGAGCGGCACGCCGCTGCGGGCGCCGAGAACCTCGAAAAGAGCTCGGGCATCGAAGGGCGCTTCGGATGGATCGGAGACGATGCTCTCGATGGCCTCGTCGATACGACGTGCCCCCAACCGGTGTTCCAGATCAAGGAACGCCGCCGGAAGACGGACGTTAAAGGCCGGACTCCAGTTCTCCTCTGCCGTCAGGATCGGAATCCTGACTGCGCCATTCCCGGTCATGACCGCACCCTGGCGTCGCCCTCCTCTCAATCGGCGCTCCGCGTAGACGCGATAGAAACGACGGAAGAAAAGCTGTTGCTCGGCAGGTACCAGGCGCCGTCGCATCAACTCGCCCGTCAAAGCTTCCCGAGCGACTGTCTCTGCAGGAAACGCCTTCTTCAGTCGGAGCACAAGCTCCGGCACTTCAATGACCTTTCCGTGCGTTGTGCTCCGGCTTTTCTCATCGCTTTCCCAGACGACATCGAAGTAGTCCTGACCCGCCCAACCGTTCAACCCGATCTCCGGCACCGTCTCGACCACCACTGCGCTCTGTAGTACGTTGAAGCGCGGCCAGTATTTACCGGCCAGCTCGGAAGCCTTCTGCCAGAGGGGTGCGAGTCTCTTCAGATCCTCTACGTGTGGAGCAAGCACGAGGGCAACGCCGACGCCTGGCATTTCCACCGGGGTCCAGGGTCCACCAAGGATCGCCATGTCGCTCAAAAAAAGCTGACAATCCCCGTCCAGCTGCGCGTGGTTTCCGCTCGGTCGGCTGATTCCACCACATGGTCCGGCAAGCATGATTCGGCGAGGCACCCGAATCGAATAGGCGACGTGAGCTCTCGGCGAAAATCGTTCTTCCGGTACGAGCCTCCCAATGACCTCCATCGACGTCGAAGGAGGCGTCAGCTGCAAGGTCGTGTACCTCGGAACCGGAGTGAGATCGGTCGGCTCGAGCCGGATTCGGCGATTCTGGATAAGTTTGCCAGTCTTTGAGCGGGACATGTCCGCCAGATCCCACGGTTCCACCGCTTTCATCAGCGTTTCGTAGGCGGTGACGAAAGGCGGCCTTGAGATGGCGAAATCAATCGTCGAAGGAGTCCCCGCGATGTTGAAATGGATGACACATGTCTCTGTTGGCTGAAGTGGGGGATCGATGTCCAGCGCCAGACGATCCCAGGCGCGTGCGATCATGGTCCGTCTACCCTCTACTTCCGAGGAGACGACTCGCAGCGTCGGGTTGAGCATAAAGGACAGATGGGACTCTGCGCGACTCCCACTATTGATCATCACCCCTGTAACTCTTGAGCGCAGCGTCGGGCCGGTGATCTCCGCATCGATCCTCCAGCTTCGCGGTTGCACGGAGATCGGCGTTTGTTGCGGAAGGCCGCTGATCTCGGCGTTGTAACGCTCCCTGGCGCGCCCCCTGAACCACGAATCGAGATTGATGATCAGCCCGATCGACGCAGCGAAAATCAGAAGTCCTGCCAGGATCAGCAGGAAATCAGGAAGGGCCAGACCGGGATCGGGTGAATAGTTCTCGCGGATCCTGTTGGCAATCCCGATGTATGTTCTGAGCTGATTCTTCTCGCTGACGCGCCAGGGATGAAGATCTGCCCTCGTTCGTCGCAGAAACGCGCAGCCGAGTCCTCCAAAGAGCGCAGCCAGTCCGAATCCTGTTGCCGCCCTTGGAATCAGCGAGCCGAGTGCGAAGCCGGGGTCGTACGGCGCATCAGATCCAGGAGGAAGCCCGAGGTACAAATTCTGATTGAACAGGCTGGCAACGAACCCCATCGAGCGGGGATACAGGTTGAGCCACTCTCCGATGCCGTCGATGCGGTGTCCGAAGTAGCCGAGGATGTCGTTCCCGAAGCTGTCGAAGAGGGCGAAGATGAGAACGGCGGCCATTCCGGCAACGATCGTCCGTCCGGTTATCGTGCCCAGACCGATGGCAAAAGCCGTGGCGGCCAGGCACAGGGGAACCACCTGAATCAGCCAGGGCCAGAGAAACAGAGAGAGGTCTCGGACCGGCGCGCCGGCGAGGTTCGAAGTGGTAAATGCGACGAGGACCGGCGCCAGAGACAGAGGAAGAAGCACGACGTTCATCGCACCCCATCTGCGCAGAATGTATCCGGCGTTGCTCAGCGGAGCGATGGCAACGATCGAGAGAGACCCTTCGTCGCGCTCCCGGTTGATACCGTCCACCGAAAGCAGCGCTGCAACCAGAGCGGTCAGAAGAGGCGCGAAAAGAAAGGTTGCGGCAGCGTAGTTCCCGGCTCCGAGCCGTATGCCGGTGCGGCTGCGAGACAGAGCCATGACGACAGGAACCGCAGAGACGACGAGCACGTAAACGGCGGCGATGAGCTGAAAGCGGCGCGAGCGCAACTGCGTCCTGAGCTCATGTGCAACAAAAGCGCGGAAGAGTCTCACGCGCCGGGACCTCCACCGTCGAGACGGAAGCCGTGGGCCGCCAGCAGCGCCGAATAGGCCTCCTCGAGTGTCACACCATCATCCGGGCAGGGAAACGGATTGGTGTCGTCGTAAATGACATTCACGCGCTCCCCGAGATCGACCTTTGAGCCGATAACGACACTTCCGGGAGGTAGCGGAACCTCCGCCGGAATCGTGCGCACCTTCCCCAGTGCGTGCCTGATCAGAGTCGCCGGTGCGTCGTCGAAGAGGACCGAGCCTCGCGCGATGACGGCGATACGATCACATGTCGCTTCGATGTCCTCGACGATATGCGTCGAGAGAAGCACGGCTGTAGACTGCGACACGTCACTGATCAGATTTCGAAAACGGATTCGCTCCTCTGGATCGAGTCCCGCCGTCGGCTCGTCGACGACTACGAGGCGGGGCGCGTGGATCAGCGCCTGGGCGATTCCCAGCCGGCGCCGCATCCCACCCGAGTATTCCGCTGAGGGACGACCGGCCGCCTCGGTGAGATACACCTCGTCGAGAAGACGCCGCGACCGCTGCTCGATCTCGTGGCCGGTGAGCGGCATCTCACGCATCCGCGCACAGTGCACCAGATACTCCAAGCCGGTGAGATGTCCGATCGGCGAGAAGCTCTGTGGCAGGAATCCGATCATCCGGCGTATCGATGGCCAGTTTCGACGGAAGTGCGGATCGAGTCCATCGTAGCTCCGCGATCCTCCGCTGGGCTGAAGCGTCAGCATGAGGATCGAAAGGAATGTCGTCTTGCCTGCCCCGTTTGGACCCAGCACTCCGAGCATGCCTTCGCCTACATCGAGATCGATTCCCTTGAGCGCGGTATGACCGTCGGGATAGGTCTTGGTGATTCCCCGAACCTGGATCATGGCTATCCTGGACCCGCGTGGAGCTACCGTCGGTCTCCGGCCGTCAACCTAAGCCGGCTTCCGCGCCGTGATGATCCGCAGCGGAGGAAAGGTGTCGAACAGATACGGACCCGAACGCGTGACGTTCATCCCCCCGTCGCGAAAGACGCGTGCGTATGCTCCTGTGTTTCGGAAATCGGAAATGACGGCCGACCCGCCCCGCTTGGTTACCCTGACGATCTCGCGACAGGCCTTGTCGCGGTCGGCCGCTTTTGGGATGTTGTGAATGCAGAGATTGGAGAGCACGACGTCGAAGGAGCTGTCTAAAAAATCCATGTACCGTGCGTCGACCTCGTGAATCTCCACGAGGTCTTTGACGCCTTCCAACTCCACGTTACGCAGCGTGTTGGCGAGCGAATTCGACGACAGATCCTTCTTGCTGAAGATGTCGATTCCGATGCCGCGCCCCTTGGTGGCCTGCCTTGCGGCGCCGATGAGCAGGAGTCCCCGGCCGGTGCCGACATCGAGAAAGTGCTCGTCGCCCCGCCATTCGACCTTTCGCAACATGCGATCGCGATGACGGAACTTGCCGACCTTGGCGTAGAGAATCAGCAACAACCCCTCGACAACGAAGACAGCGCCCATCCAGAAGAACCGGGAGAGCTCTCTTGGGGTGCCGGCAAACCGCGGCGACAGACTGATGGCGATCACAGCCGCGCCGATCAGCAGTAGATTGCGAACGACGCCAGGTGCGTCAATGCCGTAGTCGGGTTTGTCCATTTGAGTGGAAAGGGCGAATCAGCTCTGCTCCGTTCGCCGCGACCGTCTTCTGACATCGGACGTCGAAGGAACTAATCACAGCTCCACGGTTGGCCGGGGAAGGGTTGGGCAGGCAGTGGCCAACCGTAGAAGCTGTGAAATCGAAAGCGTCCTTAAGTGTACCGCAACCAACGTACCACTTCAGGGATCGTTGGCTTCTTCCCGTACATCAGAATTCCGACCCGATAGATCTTCGCGGACAGCCACGTCATGAGGAGGATTGTGCCGATCATTATAGCAATGGAAGTTGCGATCTGCCATGCCGGTGGCGTCTGGACGGCGATGCGCAGATACATGATGGTCGGCGAAAAAAAAGGGATCATGGAAAGGGTCGTGGCGAGGCGTCCCGATGGATCCTGCATCACCGGGATGAGAACGAACATCGGCATGGCTACAAAAAGCTGGGCCACCTGCACCATCTGCTGTGCGTCCTCCTCGGAGTTGAACATCGACCCGATGGCGGCATAGATCGTGGCGAAGAGGAAGAATCCCAGAACGAAAAAGATCGGCAGAAAAGCCAGCGACATCCCGCTGATGGGTGGGATCACGTCGCGGGATACAGACATCGCCGCCAGGATCTGCGGGCTGGTGAGAACCACGGCACTGACCAGCCAGATGGTCATCTGCGTTAGCCCCACGGCGCCGATTCCGAGAATCTTGCCCATCATCAGCTCGAAGGGCTTGACGCTCGACACGACGATCTCGACGATCCGGTTGGACTTCTCCTCGAGCACGCCACGGAGCACGTAGATGCCGTAGAAGATCAGCGACATATAGATGAGGAACACCAGACTGAAGCTCATCAGAAGCGCCGATACGCCATTCTGTTTCTTTTTTGGATCGTTGGTCGCCTTTTCAACCTCGAGCGAAACCCGCCCGATGGCGGCATCGACCTGAGACCTGGAAACACCGCTGTGAAGCAGCCGGTACTTCATGGTGGACTCGCGGATCAGCCGCTGGATTCCGGGATCGGACAGCGCGCTGGACGGGTTCCGGGCGAACAGCGTCATCTTGCCGTCGCGAATCGCCGCGGCCGTGATCACCAGATATCCGCGAATCTTTCCCGCCTCCGATTCATCGTTCAGGTCGCGTCGCACCACGTCGAGGGTTCGCCCATTCATGCTCTGGTTGAGAAGAGGCGGGCGGACCACCTCACGGTCAGCGTCAGTAGCCCTGGCCGAGTCCTCCATGATCGGGAAGAAATCCCCGACCGTATCGACCACTTTGTAGAAGCCTTTTCCGTGAGAGGATTTGCTGGCCATGACGGCCGGCAGAATGAGCGACGCTCCGATCAGCATCGGAAAAAGCGCCGTGGAAAGCCAGAAACCCTTGGTCAGAACGCGGGCAAGGTATTCACGTTTCAGAATCGGCCGGATTTTCGATTTCATACTGTGACCCCTTCGGTGTGCTCTGTTCCCACTACCTTGACGAAGATCTCATCGAGTGAGGCCTCATGCGGAACGACACTCTCCAGAGCGTACAGAGAAGTGAGCTTCCTCAGAAAGTCAGAAAGCGAAGCGTCGCCTTTGAGCTCGATGGCCGCCCCACCATCACGGCTCTCCACCGAGAAAACCTCGGGGATCTGCCGGATCGACTCCAGGTCGCCGTTGCCCCGAATCTCCAGCCGATTTCCTGAGTACTGCCGCTTCACCTCGGCAATCGACCCACGCAGAACGATGCGGGCATTGTTGACGAGGGCGACCTCGTCGCAGAGCTGTTCGGCGTGCTCCATGACATGCGTGGAGAGAACCAGCGTCTTCCCGGCGGCTCGGAACTCCACAAACAGTTGCTTGAGAACCCGGGCGTTCACAGGGTCGAGTCCCGAAAATGGCTCATCGAGAATCATGACCGGAGGCTCGTGAATGACCGAACCGATGAACTGGACCTTCTGCTGCATGCCTTTGGAGAGCTCTTCCACACGACGATTGGACCAATCCGCCAGAGACAGCCGTTCCAGCCACTGCTGCGATCGCGTTTTCGAGGTGGCCCGGTCGAGACCACGAATCTCGCCGAGAAAGATGAGGTGATCGAGCACTTTCATCTTCTTGTAAAGCCCCCGCTCTTCGGGGAGGTATCCGACCAGCTCCGATGCGCGCTCGGTGCTTGAAGCGCCGAGGATGGAGATCGTGCCCGAGTCGGGGGCGATGATGTTCATGATCATCCGGATGGTGGTGGTCTTTCCGGCGCCATTGGGTCCCAGAAGGCCGAAGATGCTGCCTTTGCGGACGTTGAATGAAACATCCTCTACGGCCGTGAAATCGCCGTACTTCTTCGAGATGCGATCCACTACGATCGCGTTCTGTTGCTCCACATTCCCTCCAGGAAATCGGCTTTAATACGTGTAAAGCATAGTTTACATTTGCGGTTTTCGGGAGACTTGCTACCCGAGCTTCGTAACGATAGAATCCGCCGCCGTTCCGGAATTTCGGGCGAGTCGCCAGCGGTTTGACGTTCGTTCTATGCACCCATAGCTTAATTGGATAGAGCATCTGACTACGGATCAGAAGGTTGGAGGTTCAAATCCTCCTGGGTGCACCAATCGAGATCCTTGCAGGCGGCGGGCGCAATCAGCCCGCCGTTGTATTCTTTGAACATGAATGCGGCCGAATGGATGGAAGAAGCCTTCCGGCTGGCACTCGAGGCCGAAAGCGACGGGGAAGTCCCGATCGGAGCCGTCGTCGTCGATGAGACGGGGACGATCATCGGCCGGGGTCGGAATCGCCGGGAATCGGGCGATCCGCTCGGGCACGCTGAGCTCTACGCGATCCGTGAGGCGGCGCTGGCAAGGCGCCACTGGCGTCTCAGCGGCACCACGCTGGTAGTCACGCTCGAGCCGTGCGCCATGTGCGCCGGCGCGATCGTCAACGCCCGTATCGACAACCTGATTTTCGGAGCACTTGATCCAAAGGGAGGCTTCTGCGGCTCTCTGGGGAACCTGGTTCAGGATCCTCGTTTGAATCACCGAGTCAATGTGACGGGGGATTTCGAAGCCGAGCGCTCCCGTCTCATGCTGCAACGTTTTTTTGCCGGACTGCGTGATCGCAGGCCGGTCTAACCCGCCCTGCGGGTTGATGCTCATTGAATCATCTGGAGAGGTGGCAGAGTGGTTGAACGCGGCGGTCTCGAAAACCGTTATACCTTTACGGGTATCGGGGGTTCGAATCCCCCTCTCTCCGCCAGATGAAAACAATTGAGAATTGAGAATTGAGAAATCAAAAAGCGGAACCGATAAGGTTGCTTTTCTTTCTCAATTCCCAATTCTCAATTCTCAATTCCGTTGCTTAAACGGAGAGATGTCCGAGTGGCTTAAGGAGCACGCTTGGAAAGCGTGTGTGCGTCAAAAGCGTACCGTGGGTTCGAATCCCACTCTCTCCGCCAAATTGACCCGCTGAGATGAGCCCGGGTCCTGTGCAGCAGGAGCTACCGAACCTCGTCAGGCCCGGAAGGGAGCAGCGATAAGGAAGCCCACCTGTGTGCCGCAGTAAACCTGGGCTCTTCCCAGCCGGTGAACCGGCTGGATGTGTCATCCCGAGCGATTGACCGCGGAGCGCGGCGTCTGAGTGAAAGAAACCAGGGTGTCATCCCGAGCGTCGAGCGAGGGATCTGGGAGGGGGCCTTGCGGTGTGGAGTCTTGGAGCTCTCTTACGATTGTGCGAGG
>DASZZV010000345.1:0-7668 GCA_035544835.1 Thermoanaerobaculia bacterium | reverse complement strand
TCTGGGCGGGGGCCCTTCCATCGTGGTGCTCGCAACCATTTTCGATTGCCAAGGGTCTAAGGCCCCCGCCCAGATCCCTCGCTGCGGCTCGGGATGACACCCACTCAGTTTCTTTTCTCAGTGGCAGCGCGCACGCTGTCCCTTGCTCAGGATGACAAGCTTGTTGCATCCAGTTTTACGGCAGGCGTCGCTCATGCAGCTCCAGCCTCTTTCGGCGGAAAGAGAAACCGCAGGATCGGGTCCACCCGTTGCGACCAGGCCCATTCACTATGATCAGCGCCCTTGGCCTCGAGATAGTGAAGATCGTCGCCGAGCTTCCATCCCTTGGCGACGAGGGCCTCACGTAGAATCCGAGCGTCCTTGATACCGCCGCGGGATTCCGCTGTACCCATGTCGAGCCAGATTCTCTGATTGAGCTTCTGCCGGAGCTTGTTGACCATCTTCACGATGACCTTCCGGTCCCACCACACCGCCGGTGAGATGACCGCCAGTTTTCCGAAGACTTCGGGATACCTGATCCCGAGATACATCGTGACGAGACCGCCGAGAGAAGAACCGCCGAGTGCGGTGTTGTCCCGGTCGGACAGAGTGCGGAACTGGTGATCGATAAAAGGCTTCAGATCTTCAACCACGAGCTCTCCGTAAGCCTTTGCCTTCCCGCCGGCTTTTACGCGGCGTTCGCGAGTAGGCGTGTACTCGTCGACACGATGAATCCCGGTGTTGTTGATGCCGACGATGATGATCGGTTCGATCTGGTTCTTCAGAATGAGACGCTCGGCTGTTTCATCGAGCGACCACTCCTGACCGCCGAATGCCGTGACGCTGTCGAAGAGGTTCTGGCCGTCCTGCATGTACAGGACCGGATATCGCCGATCGTGGTTGTCTTCGTAGCCGGGAGGGAGGTAGACGATGATGTCTCGTTTCTCAGGAAGAAATCGCGACTGCAACTGCGAGAACAAACGGAAGTTTCCCGTTCGGGTGTTCGGTGCGGATCTCCAGTCGAGCTCCTCTCTAGTCTCTGAGTGCTGCTCCAGCTTTAGTTCCGAACGCACTATTTCGAATCTCCTTTTTTCTGGCCGCTTTCGTGCAGGATTTGCGCCGAGCTCATCGCATCCGGATGGCAATGATCGACAGGTCATCCTGCAATGGACGGTCGCCTCGAAAGGCGTCAGCGTCCGTCGTCAGACGGTCGATGATCGTCACTGCATCCAGTCCGGTACACGAGGCCAGAATCCGGCGCACCCGATCGTACCCGAACTCTTCCTGTCCGTTGAAGAGTTCTACGAGTCCGTCGCTCACCAGAAGGAGAACGTCCGAGGGCTGGAGCCTGAGTGTGTGTTCGTCGTAGGAACAGTTGGCGTACAAACCGAGGGGAAACCCTCTGAGCTCGATCATTTCTACCGACTCCGTGGCGTTGTGAAAGAGGAAAACCGGAGGCATGCCGGCGCTGACGATTCGCGCTTCCCCCGCCTGAAGCTTCAGAAGAAGTATCGACATGTAGAGGGACTGCAGCTGGATGCTCTTGAACCCGAGGTTCATCGAGTGGATCAGCTCCAGATTGCTGCTGCGCGATGCCAGCATCTGAAAATAGCTCTTGGCCGTAGCTCCAAGAATTCCGGCACGAAGGCCATGGCCGGTGGCATCGCCAAAAGCGATCGTCAGCGTCCCGTCCGGCGACGAACTGAAATCGTAGTAGTCGCCGCCTACCTCAGTCGCCGTGCGCATGCACACGGCGATGTCCGCACAGGCGAGCAGGGGCAGGGCCGGAGGGAGAAGGGAGAGTTGGAATCTTCGCGCGTCCTCGAGCTCCTCGGTTTTCCTGGCGTGATCGATCTTCAGAAGACTTTGAGCTTCCTCGACGATGACTCTCTGACGCTCCGCCTCGCTCCGTTGGATCTGCGCTTCCTGCAAGGCCTCATCAGTTTTGTTTTTCTCGTCGTTGAGAATCATGGCGATCGTCACGAATTTCTCGTTGGCGATCTCGAGCGACTTCTGCAGGAGCACCGATTCGGTGACATCGCGCATGATCCCGTAGACACCGACGACGCGCCCTGCGGCGTCATACATGAGGCTCGTCGTCGACTCCAGCGTTCGCTCCTCTCCGTCGGCGTTGCGCATCTCGACGGTCGACCGGTCAGTGCCTTTCTCGAGGAGATGCTGATTCGTAAAAAGAAGACTCTGGGCTTCTTTGTCGCTGGTGGTCTTGTGAAGAGTGGCGCCGATCATCTGATCTCTGGAACGACCGAAGAAACGAGCCCCGGCATCATTGATGTCGAGAATGACGCCGTCGAAGTCTCGGACGTAGATGATGTCCTGGACGGCATCAAACAGTTCCCGATAGCGATTGTCCTGAGCGGGAGTTTCACCAGCCTCAGTATTTTCAGGGGAGCGCTCCCGGAGGTCGAACTCGTTCATGGCCGGATGGGTGATTATAAGTGGGCTGCCGCGGCGATACGACCGGATACCGGAGATCCCTCGTAGATTCAACAATGCGACAAACACTTTTCATCGCCATGGCGACAACTGTTCTGAGCATGACCTGCGGCCGGATCTCAGCGGCGCCTCCGACGCCGAAAGCGCCTGTGGTCGTCGAGCTCTTCACCTCTCAGGGATGTTCGAGCTGCCCTCCCGCGGACGCCCTGCTCATTCGTCTTGCACAGGATCCCAATGTGATTCCCCTGAGTTTTCACGTTGATTACTGGAACCATCTCGGTTGGTCCGATCCCTTTTCCTCGGCTGCATGGTCGCAACGGCAGCAGCGTTACGCGAGCCAGCTCGGCTCGAACGTCTACACGCCGCAGGCCGTTGTGGACGGCTCGGTGGAACTGGTCGGTTCCGATGAGAGTCGGGCACGACGCGTCATCGGTGAGGCAGGCTCGCGCGCGTCGAGCACATCGATCAGGCTGACTCGCAACGCAGGAAAGATAACGGCTGAAGTGTCGCTCCGCGCGCGAGTCGACGCCAACCTGCAATTGATTTTTGTTACCTATCAACGATCGGTCACCACGCCCGTGGCTAGAGGAGAAAACGGCGGGCGAACTCTCAGAAATGACTTCGTGGTTCGGAGACTGTCGGTTGCCGATGAGTTTCGCGGCGAGGTCGGAGCTCATCACGCCGAGATGGCCCCGCAGATCGACGCGGCCTGGTCGAAAGGCCCTTTCGGCGTGGTGGCCTTTCTACAGGATCCGAAGTCCCTGAAGATTTATGGAGCAGCGGTGATAGAGCTGTAGCCTGCTTTTCTCACAGGGTTTCGTCGCGGGTCGGGTTAGGCGAGATCGGCCTTTTGTGTGGCACAGGCACTCTTGCCTGTGTGTCGGCCGTCGAGGCCGACCTCCCTGTGAATCGTCGCAGGAACGCCGCGGCTCGACGCCGCGGCACACAGGCAAGAGTGCCTGTGCCACACAGATGCCCGGGGCAAACCTGCAGACGCGACGCTGATCCCGAGTTCCTCACCTACATCCCTACAACCGCATCCATGATCGCCTTCTGCTGCTCCTCGTGACGCGTGTGTGAGCCCGTCGCGGGTGAAGCGCTGATGGGACGACCGATATAGGCGAGCTCCCTGAGCCCGGAGATGGACGTCATGCGGTCATGGACGAAATGCCAGCCGCCCATGTTGCGCGGCTCTTCCTGCGTCCAGACAAACTCCTTGGCATTCAGGTAGCCGGAGAGAACATTGGCGATGGCCATCTTCGGCCATGGGTAGAACTGTTCGAGACGAAGCAGCGCTACCTGTTTGTTGCCGGCGGCATCGCGCGCCGCTTTGAGATCGTAGAAGAGCTTTCCGGAAACGAATACGACGCGTTTCACGGCGTCGCGAGCAGATCCTTCCGCGGCAAATGCCGGATCATCGAGGACCGGCTCGAAGCGCCCACTTACGAGTTGATCGAGAGTCGAGGTCGCCGCGGGATGACGGAGAAGAGACTTCGGCGTCATCACCACCAGCGGCTTGCGCGGATTGTTTTTCATCTGACGTCGCAGGAGATGAAAGTACTGCGCCGGCGTGGTGACATTCACGACCTGCATGTTGCCTTCTGCGCACAGAGTGAGGAATCTCTCCAGTCGCGCGCTGGAATGCTCCGGTCCCTGTCCTTCATATCCATGCGGGAGAAGGAGAACCAGTCCGGAATGTTGACTCCACTTCTCCTCGGCGCTGGAAATGAACTGATCGATAACGATCTGCGCGCCATTCATGAAGTCGCCGAACTGCGCTTCCCACAACACCAGCGCCCCCGGATCGGCAACGGAGTAGCCGTATTCGAAACCGAGCACACCGTACTCCGATAACAGCGAGTCGTAGACCGAGAAGTTGACCGGTACAGCCGACTTCTCTTCCGTCGAGATCATCAGGGCGTTGTGTACCTGCGCGTGCTGCGGGCGCGACAGGTCGAGAGAAGGTTTGTGATTCTGAGCAAGTACGTTGAGCGAAACCCAGCCCTGGCCAGTGTTGAAGTCGAACAGGATGGCGTGACGGTGACTGAAGGTTCCCCGGCCGCTGTCCTGGCCGCTCAGACGCACCCGATAGCCGTCGAGAAGCAGGCTGCCGAAGGCCATCATCTCGCCGAAAGCCCAGTCGATGTTCTCCCTGCCCTCGGCCATGGCGCGGCGGCGCTCGATGATCGGCTTGAGCTTTGGATGAAGTCCGAACCCGTCAGGCAGACTCACCACGGCCTTACCAACCGTCGTGAGGGCCTCAGTTGTAATCGCTGTATCGGGTGACGGGGCGTCCTGGATCCCGGTGACTTCCTCGTCCGTCCAGAGCGGTCTGCTGGGCGATGGGGGAGTGGTCTGTTCGTGCGTGCGATCGAACGCTTCCTGCAGTTTGTTCCGGAAGCTGTCGAGCCACTGCTCAGCTTCTTCCGGCCCCAGGTCACCCTTACGAAGGAGCGCTTCGGTGTAGAGCTTCCTCACGGAGCGATGATCCTTGATCAGTTTGTACATCTTGGGCTGCGTCAGTGACGGATCATCGGCCTCGTTATGTCCATGCCGGCGATAGCAGAACATGTCGATGACGACATCGCGACTGAACTCCTGGCGAAACTCGAAGGCCAGCTGGATGGCTCGAATGCATGCTTCGGGATCGTCGCCGTTCACGTGAAAAATCGGCGCCTGGACCATCTTGGCGACATCGGTCGAGTAGACCGAAGAGCGTGCCGACTCCGGACCGGTCGTAAATCCAATCTGATTGTTGATGACGATGTGCACGGTTCCGCCGGTCTTGTAGCCGTTGAGCTGCGACAGGTTCAGCGTCTCGGCGACGACACCCTGACCGGCGAAGGCCGCGTCACCGTGAATGAGAATGGGGATGATCCACTTGCGGGAGGAGTCGGCCAGCAGCTTCTGTCGGGCGCGAGCGATCCCTTCGACAACCGGATCGACCGCTTCCAGATGAGAGGGATTGGAGGCCAGCGTCAGTTTCAGTTTCCTGCCGTCGGGACCGACGTGCGTTCCCTCGGCACCGAGGTGGTATTTGACATCACCCGATCCCTGGGTCGTATTGGGGTCGATGTCACCCTCGAACTCCGAGAATATTTTCTCGTAAGACTTTCCGATGGTCGTGGCCAGCACGGTGAGCCGGCCACGATGAGCCATGCCCACGACCGCCTCGACGACGTTGTCTCCAACGGCGAGATTGAGAAGGTGATCCAACATTGGAATCAACGTCTCCGCGCCCTCCAGCGAGAAGCGCTTGTGACCGACGAACTTGGTGTGGAGAAACTTCTCGAAGGCCTCGGCATCGTTGAGCTTCATCAGGATGCGGCGCTTGAGGGCGCCGTCGAGCGGGAACGAGTTTCGAGTCGGCTCCATCCGATCCTGCAGCCACTTCTTCCGCAACGGCTCCTGGATGTGCATGAACTCCGGCCCTAACTTTCCACAGTAGGTTTCGCGAAGAGTCTCCAGGATGTCACGCAGTCTAGCTGTCGGTTTGCCACAAAGGCCGCCGCAGATGAACTCGCGGTCCAGATCCCAGATGGTCAGACCGTAGTAAGCGGGATTGAGCTCGGCGTGATAGCCGACTTTGTACTCCAGGGGATCGAGATCGGCGATGAGGTGACCGCGAACGCGGTAGGCATTCAGCATCTGCAGCACGCCGGCCTCGCGACCGGACAGATCCTCCTGCTGACCGGCTCCGAACAGCGAGCGTTTTCGATCGCGTCCCCAGCGCACCGGCTCGTAAGGAATTCGCAGGTCGCGGAAGATGGCGTCGTAAAACTCCCCTTCACCGAGGAGCAGCTCGTGGATCTTTGCCAGAAAAGCGCCCGACTCCGCACCCTGAATGATGCGGTGGTCGTAGGTGCTGGTGATGGTCATGACCTTCGACACACCGAGCTCGGCGAGGACCTCGTGGTCGGCCGCTGAATACTCGGCCGGGTAGTCGATCTGTCCGGTGGCGATGATCGCTCCCTGGGTCTGCATCAGTCGCGGAATCGAAGAGATCGTCCCGATGGTCCCGGGGTTCGTGAGGGAGATGGTCGTGCCTTCGAAGTCACTCACCTGCAGCGAATTCGTGCGGGCTTTCTTGACGAGATCGTTGTAGGCCTTCAGGAACTGCGCGAAATCGAGCGACTGCGCACGCTTGATATTGGGGACCAGCAACGATCGCGATCCGTCTTTTTTCTCGACATCGACGGCGACGCCGAGGTTGATGTCCTGATGATCGACTCGGGTCGGCGTGCCGTCGTTCATCGTGTATGCGGAGTTGAGGCGAGGGAAGTTCTTGAGCGCCTTCACGATGGCCCAGGCGATGACGTGCGTGAAGGATGCTTTCGATTGTCCGACGATCGATAGGTGATGATTGATCACCCGGCGGTTCTCTTCGAGAGCCTTCACCGGGATGTTTCGAACCGATGTTGCCGTGGGCAGCGTCAGGGACGCCTCCATGTTCTGAACGATCTTCGATGCTGCTCCCCGAAGTGGGATCAGATCGACGGTATCGCTCGCCACCGCCTTCGCCGGCGCCGGGGCGATCGGAAACACCGCGCCAGCAGCGGCTGCGGGAATCGCCGCGACAGCAACAGGAGGAGTTGCAACTGCCTCGGGGCCGTCTCCATCTCCGTCGTGCTCAGGACTCCCCTCGTAATCCTGGAAGAACTCGCGCCAGCTCGCGCTAACCGAGGAGGGATCGTGGCGGTACTTCTCGAACAACTCCTCGATGAAGGCGATGTTGGTGCCATAAGACGAAGCAACAGACATGGAGAAGGGCCTTTCGGAATTGAAAATTGAAAATTGAAAATTGAAAAAAGATCAGCGCGAATAGTGCAGTATGCCAAACGGGTAGGGCCACCGCACAGATTCCTCGCTCGACGCTTCTAATGAACCTCCAGTGTTCGCGCAGGTTTACCGAGCTTGTCATCCTGAGCCGCAGCGAAGGATCTCAAGATATAGCGATCTGAATTCAGATCCTGCCGCTGGAGATCCTTCGCCGCGGCGGCTTCTAAGAAACTGCCAGTATTTATGCGGGCTGGAGGAGTCTTTGGCCGAAGAGAACTTGCAGGTCAAAACGAGCCTCTAGCCCCGTAGGGGCGTTTGAGAATAGCCCAGCACGAAGTGCTGGGTTGTCGGGTCTCGGAAGTAAGGTCGAGCCCCGGAGGGGCGATTGAGGGACCTTCGATCGCCCCTCCGGGGCTCGACAAGAAACGGGCTATGACCGATCCCAGGACTTCGTCC
>DASZZV010000344.1:0-7502 GCA_035544835.1 Thermoanaerobaculia bacterium | reverse complement strand
GAGCTCTCTTACGATTGTGCGAGGCGCCGAAGGGTCGAGTCCCCCGCCCAGATCCCTCGCTCGACGCTCGGGATGACACCTCCGCAAAGCGGCCTAAATACTGGGAGTTTCTTAGAAGCCGCAGCGAAGGATCTCAAGATATAGCGATCTGAATTCAGATGCTGCCGCTGGAGATCCTTCGCCGCGGCGGCTCAGGATGACAAGCACGTTTCTTTCCCTCATCGGCGACGCCCGCGTCGTTCTCCGGCTCGCGATGACAAACCGAAGGGTGTCGAGACCCGCGCCTCACCTGTAATTTCTGCTGACCGACACGTTGCTGTTTCCGGCCAGAAAGAATCGCAAAGGCCAGTGTGTGGCTTCGCCTGAATTGTCGATTCCTACTCGGGGGGTGATGGCGATATCGGCGTCATTCACGGGGTGATCTCGCTCGGTGAGGAACAGGCGCGCGCCGCGAAGGTGTTCGCCGTCGAGCTTGCGGTCGATACCCATGGCCATGCACAGCTTTCCCGGTCCGCTGAGCAGATCGCTCTCCCGTTTGGCTTTTGACCGGTTCTTCCACATTTGCGGAATTCCCTCAACCGGCTCGCCGGCTCGAAGCAGCACCGCCTCGGCGGTTCCCTCCTCGGCCGTCACCACGTTGATGCAGTAGTGCATGCCGTAGGTGAAGTAAACGTAAACATGTCCCCCTTCGAGATACATGGACTGGTTGCGATCGGAGCGCAGCCCGCGTCGTGCGTGGCTGGCCGGATCATTGGCGCCGAGGTAGGCCTCAGTCTCAACGATGCGCGCTCCCAGGGGACCGCGCTCGCTCATGTGCCAGAGCGTGCAGCCCAGCAGGGCGCGCGCGACCGTGACCGTATCCTGCAGATAGAACGAGACAGGTAGCTTTCCCTTGCGCTTCATCGGTCCAGTTGATCCTCACGAACGTGTCGCGACACCATGGCGATGAGATCCTCATGCACGCCAGGTGAGGCGCCGATGATGTTTCCCCGCGTCCAGAAGGACGAGCCCCCTGAGAAGTCCGAGACCCTTCCACCCGCTTCCTGGACCAGCAGGGCGCCAGCCGCAATGTCCCATGGGGCGAGGTGCAGCTCAAAGAATCCGTCGAAGACGCCGGCCGCGGTATAGGCCAGATCCAATGCCGCACTCCCGGCGCGACGAACCCCTTTCGAGACAGAAATCACTTCCTGAAAGATCGCGCAGTAAACCGAGACAAACTTCTGGGCGCGGAACGGGAACCCTGTCGCCAGAAACGACCCTTCTATCTTTTCGTGTGTCGATACCTGCATCCGGTTTCCGTTCCGAAACGCTCCCGCTCCCTTCTCGGCCGCAAACATCATCTGTCTGATCGGTTCGTAGACGACTCCGACGGTGACTTCATTTCCCTCCCGGTAAGCGATCGAAACGGACCAGAAGGGAAAGTGCTGGAGATAGTTCGAGGTTCCGTCCAGGGGGTCGATTACCCATGTTCCACCCTTCGTGCCATCGGGAGCGCTGGCGATCATGCGACCGCCTTCCTCCCCGAGGAAATCATCCTCGGGTCTGTGAGCTCTCAGGAAGGTGACGATCGCTTCCTCACTCTCCCGATCCGCGCGCGAGACCCAGTCATTACGCGCCTTGAGATCGGCGTCATCTTTGTTCAATACCTCCCAGTGACGCAGCAGCACATCGGCCCCGATGCGCGCCGCTTCCTGGGCCAGCTCAATTGGATTCACGCGGCTCTCCTCGGCTCGGATTGTACTGAAGGTCGGAGGGATCGAGCTCTGACAGCCCGTGTCCTCCAGGTCGCTCCCTGCTGCCTGGCGATCAATCCCGGTGAGAAATGCGGGCCTGGTGGCGACCTGCAGTTACCTTGACTACTCGGAACAGGCCACTTAGACTCGGCTCAAAACTGTCAACCGATGTCCGTCCAAAAAGGCGGCAACCCATTCTGGAGGATTCGTGGATGCGCAAGATTCTCGTCTTTAGTGGTGTCTTTCTGCTTCTCGGCTGTGCAGCATTCGCCCAGAACGTCGATCTCGAGGCTCTCTCGGGCGTTCAGTTCAACTTCGGCAATCCAGGTGCTCGGTCCCTGGCCATGGGGGGAGCTTTCCTTGGCCTAGCCGACGATGCCTCGGCTGCGGAGGCGAATCCCGCCGGCCTGACGATTTTGCGCAAACCTGAAGTCTCGGTGGAAGGAAGGAACTTCCGGACGTCGCGAAACTTCGTGACCGGCGGAACGCTCTTGAGCCCGACGGATCCGATTCGGAATGAGGAGTTCCATTCCTACAGCCGGCGGGCGGAGCTCGGATTCGCTAGTATTTCCTATCCGATGCCCGACAAGCACTTTGCGATCGCCGCTTACTTCAGCCATCCCGTTGCCTTTACCAGCGTCGTGGTTCCCTCGAGTCCGATCAATTTCTCTCTCGGTCCAAATGGCCCGGTGGTTCCGAGTCAGTGCATTACCACTCCGGGCTGCCTCTCATTTCGCCTCTTCCCCTTCGGTTCGGCGGTCGCCCTCGACTTGAAGACCGTCGGCCTGGCAGGGGCGGTCAAGCTCGGCAAGTTCTCACTCGGTGCGGCGGCCCGCTATCAGAAGCTCAGCGAGGCTGCCTTAACAGAACGGCTTAATTTTCAATTCAAGCCATTGGCCACATCTGCACAGGTCTCCGATGAC
The DNA here is from genome assembly GCA_035544835.1 of Thermoanaerobaculia bacterium. Classification (GTDB taxonomy): domain Bacteria; phylum Acidobacteriota; class Thermoanaerobaculia; order Gp7-AA8; family Gp7-AA8; genus DASZZV01. The sequence goes on along the minus strand of DASZZV010000344.1, from coordinate 4,846 downwards.
AATGACATTACTTTCTCCGTCGGCGTGAAGTGGGAGGCGTCCAGCAAGTTCAGCGCAGGCGCCGTGTACAAACAGGGCGCGAAATTCAAGACCGACTATGGAGTCGCCAATTTCACTGCGGCTGACCCCAGTTTTCAGATCCTGGCGCATCCTGTTTTCCACATTCCTGACATCGCCGGTGTGGGCATCTCCATCCGTCCCGTTCCGGCTCTGGTCATCAACGCTGACGCCGACTACGTCAAGTACTCCAATCTGGTCGATAACTTCTTCTCGGCATTGGACGACATCAGCAGCAACCCGACCTTCAAGGCCGAAGACGTCATCGAGCCCCGGGTCGGAGCCGAGTACTTCTTTACCACCAGGGTGCCCGTCGCGCTTCGCGCCGGCTACTACCGCGATCCGGCCCACCAGTTCTTTTACAACGGTCCGCTCTCGAGTCCGAACCGAGGCGCCGCTTCGATCATTTATCAGAAGGGCAAGGATCAGAATCACTACTCGGTCGGTGTGGGCATAGCCTTCACCGCTTTCCAGCTCGACGCCGCCTACGACTCGTCCGACGCATTCAAAGTCGGTTCACTATCTGCCGTTTTCAAGTTCTAATTACTTTTCTAACCGCCAATTGAAAGGCGGCCTTCGGGCCGCCTTTTTCATCGATGCACATTCTGCGTAATGCTCGACTGCTGCTCCTGATCCTTTGTCTGGCTGGATGCGGAGCCACCGCGGTCAGGAGCGGTCCGCAACCCCCCGTCGTCCTCGACACCGGGGCCTACCGCTCCTCGATTCGGACCGACCCGTCCCGGGCCCTCCTCGATCTGCGCGGCCAGCTCCCTTCAGCGCGTTTGGACATTCGTTATGCGACGCCGGGCAATTTCATGCATCGGGTTCTCTATCCCCGACCGGACGCCTGGTTGCGCCGGCCCGCGGCCGTGGCGCTCGCTCGGGTCGTGGAAGATCTTCGGACGAACGGTCTCGGGCTCATCGTTTTCGATGCCTACAGACCCTACAGCGTGACACGAGAAATGTGGGATGCGATTCATGACGACCGGTTTGTCGCCGATCCGGCAAAGGGGTCGAGACACAATCGCGGTTGCGCCGTGGACGTTTCGCTCTACGATCTCGCTTCAGCAAAAGAGCTGGAGATGCCCACCGGCTACGACGATTTCACGACTCGAGCCGCTCAGAATGCGCCAGACGTCACCGCTACCGCGGCCCGAAATCGCGAGCTGCTGCGTGACACCATGCACCGGCACGGCTTCGATCCCCTGGCCTCGGAGTGGTGGCACTACGATTTCACCGGCTGGAAAGACTACGAGTTACTCGACGTTCCGTTCGAAGATCTTCGAGGCTCTGTCAGTTTGACAGGGCTTGTGGGACGGTTGGAGGCTGCAGAATTTAAATATACGACCACGTCACATTGTCGTCACCATTAAAATCTAATTAGTAGCGCTAATTCAATCAAGATTTCGTTTCATAAATTCATTTTGACTTTCAGCGAGCTTCCGACCGAGACTGAGTCATGGAATTCGACATTTTCTTTTCTATCTGCCAGACCGACGTTCACGGGTATGTCCCTGACGAGTGGACGATGCTCGACAACTTCTTTCAGCAGGTTCGCCTCGCCGACGATCTTGGTTTCGGAACCGCCTGGGTAGCTGAGAGCCACCTTTCCACCGAGGTGCAGAAGTCAAATCCCGACCCCGCGATCCCTCATTTCATCGGTGAGATAGGACTGAATACCGACATCCTTCAACTCGGGCACCGTGTATTTGGGATGACGAAGAGGATCGGAATCGGCTCGGCGATCATGAACATCCTCTGCAACGGCGGCCCGGTCGCCGCCGCGGAACGGATCAGGACCTTTCTCGCTCTGCACGGGCACGATCCTGCGGAGCAGCGAACGATCACGGTTGGATTTGCAGCGGGCAGGTTTCCCTTCATCAATGTGCCCTACGGAATCGTGCCGCGGAATGAGATAGAGCGCGCCGCCTGGCCGGTGGTAAAAAACAAGATCTTCCAGGAGGCGACCGAGATCTTTCTCAGACTGTTGCGTGGCGAAGTTCTGAGCTCGGCAATGATCGCTCCGAAGATTCTCCGGCGATCTGACTTCCGCAGCGACCAGGATTGGGCGCGCGTGGTCAGCGCGTTCGGCCGCGACACGGATCAGATTGAGATCCCCGCGTGGTGGTCCTTTCCCAATCTCAAAATCATTCCCCAGGAATCGCGCATGGATCTTCTCCGACTGAGCATCGGCTCGCATGACCCTGAGACGCAGCTCTTCGCGAACACCATCATGCCGACCGGCGTCTTCAATCTGTCCATTACGCCAGGTGACGAGATTGAAAAAACCAACGCCCGCATGGCCACCGGCTACCACCCTGACGGTGGCGGATGGCACCGACGCTTGATGCCTCGGACCGTGCTCGTGTTCATCAATGAAGAAGAAGGACTCACTTCGGATCAGAAGAAGCACGCCGCCGCCGCTGAGGCCAGGGACGCGCTCTCGAACTACTGGAAGGCGCTGGAGGGAACGCTCGATCCCGTCAAAGTAGAGCGTGCCACCAACAATGCCCTGGTCGGCGACGCTCCTGCCATCCTCGAACAGATGCGGGCCCGTTTTCATCCCGAGGATCGCCTGATGCTCTGGTTTGACTTCAACAACCACGACAATGCGCGAGTCATGCGGAACATGCGCGCCTTTGTGGAGAAGGTCGTAACTGACACGTAGGGGCGGCCTGCGGCCGCCGACACCGCGATGGTTCGATCGACCGGGAGTATCGACCGGGATCGGCCGGGAGTATCAGCAGAGCGCCCCTACGATAGAATCGCAGCGATGACCGACCCCGAGGCTCAAGCCCGCCCTCGTCCTGACTGGCAGCCACTGGTCGAGTACCGGCGGAATGGAGTGGCCGAGAACACCATTCACGGCGCTGTCTCCTGGGTGTCGGGCGACACACTCGTTCATTCGTTCGGTGGAAACGTCGAGTGCTACGGACGGTCGATGCTCAAGCCGCAGATGATGAAGGTCTTCGCGCGGGAGTTCGTCGACGGTTTGAACGATGAGCAGAAGGCAATCTCGGTGGCCTCCCACAATGGCGACACCGAACATGTGCGCGTGGTGAAGTCGATTCTGTCGGAAGGCGAATGGGGCCTGATGCAGGCGCCGCACGACGTGCCTCTCGTTCAGTTCGGCCGGCAAGTCCGGCGACCGCGACGCTGGTACCACTGCTGCTCCGGAGAGCATGCGGCGATTCTGAAGGGCTGCCGGATGAAGGGGTGGCAACGCGTCGGCTATGTCCTACCGCATCATCCTTTCTTTCAGGGCTTCATCGCCTATCTGCGCGGTGTGCTGGGACCGGACTGGCAGATGGGGCGCATCGCCAAAGATGGCTGCGGCCTGCCGACGGTCAGCATGACCGTCACCGACCTGGCTCGGGTCTTTGCGCACATGGTCACGGAGAAAAACAACGACTGGATCTGGCAGGCCATGGTCGATCATCCCGATCTCATCGGGGGTTTCAATCGCCTCGATTCCACGATTCTCAAAGCGGGAAAGGGACGTGTCATTGCCAAAGAAGGTGCTGACGGGCTTCTCGGAATGGCTATCGAACATCCCGAGTACCCGGACGGACTCGGTGTGGTGGTAAAGATCGCTCACGGTTGGAACCCCCAGGCCACCTGGTACATCGCCCGCTACATCCTCGGTGTGCTGGGGTTCGAATTCCGGAACCCCTACAAGCTGAGGCGGCAGAAAGCCTTCATCGTCCCCGAGGTCATCCCGCCGAATCTGCGCCATCGTATGTCGGGGATCGTGCCCTGGGATTCGTGGGACCCGGACATCGATCGGTGGGAGTTCGAGCCGGAAGAGTTTCTCGTTGGGACCCGGCCGTGAGAGTCGAGAATTTTGTGGGAGGGCGGTTCACTCCCCCGGGCGGTGGAAAGTATCTCGATGTCGTCAACCCGGCCACTGGTGAGGTGATCGCGGAGATTCCCGACAGCGACGCTTCTGATCTCGAGCCGGCCGTCGCGGCTGCGGCGGGCGCTTTTCCCGGCTGGCGTAGACGAAGCGCGGCTGATCGCTCTAACATTCTACTGAAGCTGGCGGATCTGATCGCGCGGAACGCCGAGGAGTTGGCGCGGCTGGAGTCGATGGACAACGGTAAGCCCGTTGCGCTGGCGCGCCGGATGGACATCCCGCGGGCCGAGCAGAACTTCCGGTTCTTTGCCACGGCCATACTCCATAGCGCTGAGCAGGTTCATCTCACCGACGACCGGGCTCTGAACTACACGCTGCGGCAGCCGCTGGGAATCGCCGGCCTGATCTCGCCATGGAATCTCCCGCTCTACCTGTTGAGCTGGAAGATCGCGCCGGCCATCGCCGCCGGGAACTGTTGTATCGCCAAGCCTTCCGAGATCACTCCGCTGACCGCGAATCGACTCGCTGAGCTCTCCATCGAAGCTGGAGTTCCCCCTGGTGTGATCAACATCATGCATGGTCTCGGGCCGAAAATCGGTAATGCCATCACATCACACTCACGCATTCCGATGATCTCCTTTACGGGAGGGACGAAAACCGGTGCCGCGGTGATGCGATCAGCGGGGCCACTCTTCAAAAAAGTCTCGCTGGAGCTGGGTGGCAAGAACCCCAACATCATCTTCGCGGATGCGAACCTCGAGGAAGCGATCCCGACTTCAATTCAGTCGAGCTTCGCGAACCAGGGCGAGATCTGCCTGTGCGGAAGCCGCATTCTCGTGGAGCGTTCGATCTATGACCAGTTTGTGGAACGTTTCGTCGAACGCACTCGGCAGCTCGTGGTCGGCGATCCGCTCGACGACAACACCGACCTCG
>DASZZV010000343.1:0-4530 GCA_035544835.1 Thermoanaerobaculia bacterium | reverse complement strand
TGGGCGCCGTCGCGTCACCGTTCAATTCCTGGCTGGTCCTGCGGGGCATTCGCTCACTCAGCTCGCGAATGCGTTTTCACTGTGACTCGGCTGCCAGGATCGCCGAGCATCTATCTCGTCATCCATCGCTCCACGCTGTCCACTATCCCGGGCTGCCCTCGCATCCCCGACACGACGTTGCGGCCCGACAGATGTCGGCCTTCGGAGGGATGCTTTCATTTCAGGTGAAAGGGGGTCGAGAAGCCGCCCTCGAGGTCACGGCCGGGACACGACTCTTCACGCGGGCGACGAGTCTGGGCGGAGTGGAGAGCCTCATCGAGCATCGTCATTCCTCGGAGGGGAAGGGCTCGACCGCGCCGGTCGATCTGGTTCGCCTCTCCATCGGTCTCGAGCATCCCGACGACCTCATCGCCGATTTGGAAGAAGCGTTAGCGGTGTAGGTGTTCGGAGCGCCGCCTTCTAGGCGGCCGTGCCGCCGGCATCTTGCCGGCCGCGCTGATGGTGGTCGATGTCAGTCCCAGCGGCCGGCTTGAAGCCGGCGGCACGGCCGGCAGGATGCCGGCGCTCCGAACGTCTTGCAGCGACGAAGCTGTAAAATGTCGCCAAAACCGAGGTGCCCTATGACCGAGAAGATCGAGATCTCATGTCCATGTTGCGACGCCACGATTGTCATTGACTCTGCCTCCGGCCAGATCGTCTGGCATAAAGAAAAGGCGCGCTCTTCAGGGTTATCCTTCGAGGCGATGGTTTCGGAAGTCCATAATCGGAAGTCGGAGGCGGGGAAGAAACTTGAACGTGAGATGGAAGCACAGAAGGACAAAAGCAGGCTGCTCGACGCGAAATTCAAGGAAGCACTCGAACGCGCCGGAGTCGGGCCGAAGAAGGATTAGAAGGTCAGTACTCGGCGCATTTCTTCTGGCGTTGATCATTCCCTCCGCCCGTGCGGCGGACGTTCACTGGCGTAACCAGCTCGGCTTTTACGGCGACGATACGGAGTTCGGCGGTCCTTATCGTGATGGCGAGACAATCCTCGGCGGACAGATCAAGTCCTATCTGGAGCTCGCTTTGACGGACCGCGTAACAGTCCAGGCCGGCATCTACGCCGACAAACGAAGTGGAGGGGAGAAGTTTGCCGATCCAGTCGAGCCAATTCTTTCTTTTCGTTATCGCACAACCCATAGCAGCTTTATCCTCGGGGCGCTGGAGACTCGGAAACGCCACGGTCTCATCGACCCACTGGAGGTCAGCACGCTCGAGCTCACGCGGCCGCTCGAGACCGGTATCCAGTTCACGACCAACCAGCGGCACTTCAATTCAGATTTCTTTCTGAACTGGCAGAAGCTGAACACGCCCGACCATCGTGAAGTGTTCGACTTTGGCTGGGTGATCCACGCCCCTCTGCCGGCAGGGTTCTCGCTGGAGGGGCAGCTTCATGGCCTCCACCATGGTGGGCAGCTTTACTCGGTCGGACCGGTATACAACAACGTTAACTTTGGTCCCGGGATCCGATGGGACCATCGCTGGAGCGACCGTCTGGCAGCGAACGTGACGCTGTTCGAGCTCGTCAGCGAAACGACCAGGCTACCCGAATTCCGAAACCGGCCATCCCGAGGCAGGGGGACGTTTCTCCGCGTCGGTTTCGAGCCACGACCCTCCTGGGAGGTTTTCACCGTCCTCTGGCGCGGCAAGGATTTTTACGCGGAAGAAGGCGATCGCAATTACGGGTCGGTTGGCACCGATCCGGCGTTCTTTCGCTCCCGGAGAGAGTACAAAGAGCTCGGTTTCAGTAAGATCATCACCCGTGAAGGCGGTATTGATTTCACCGCAGAGATGCGTTTTCACAAGATCGATGACCGCTTGATCGAGTATTCGCTCCGCCTGCTCGCCCGTGTATCTCTCGATAATGTCATCGGGAAGATCGCACCCGGGCGCGATGACTCGTGAGGACTAACCGATGACGCTCACCTTCGATCCTGATGCCGCTGCCTCCTCGGAGTCGGGGATGTACGGCCTGCCCTTTACTCCAGACAACGCCCATGTGGTTGTGATCCCGGTTCCCTTCGAAGCGACGACGTCGTATGGCGGTGGCACTTCGAAGGGTCCCAAGGCTGTGCTGCGCGCCTCTCGCCAGGTCGACCTCTTCGATTTCGAGACTGGACGTCCCTACGAGCGCGGCATCGCCATGCTCGACATTCCGAAGGAGATCCGCGAGTGGAACAAGGAAGCGAGCAAACTGGCCGAGGCCGTACTCGAAGCCAGAGGCGCAGGTGACGGCGGCCCTGAGTTGATGAGCGCGCTCGACCGCGTCAATGAGATCAGTGATCTGGTCAACGACTGGGTTTATCGACAGACCAGTGTGCTGCTCGAAGCCGGGAAAATGCCGGTCGTGCTCGGTGGTGATCACTCCGTGCCGTTTGGCGCCATCCGCGCCTACTCCGAGAAATACCCGGGTCTGGGGATTCTCCATCTCGACGCTCACGCTGACCTGCGCGATGCCTACCAGGGCTTCACCTTCTCGCATGCATCGATCTTCCACAACGTCATGACCCGGCTCACCTCTGTCGACCGTCTGGTTCAGGTTGGTGTACGTGACCTCAGCAATGCCGAGCACCAGATGATCACCACCTCGGCGGGTCGTATCACGACGTTCTTCGACGCCGAGATCGCCATCGCCAGAGAAGAGGGGATGAGTATCGGATCCATCGCTGATCGCATCGTGAGCTTCCTGCCAGAGACGGTGTATCTGTCATGGGATATCGACGGACTCGATCCGACATTGTGTCCCGGCACCGGTACGCCGGTGCCGGGCGGATTGAGCTGGAATGAAGCCATCGGGCTCCTTCGAGCGTTGATCCGGGAGAAGAAACGAATCGTCGGCCTCGATCTATGCGAGGTGGCGCCGGGAGTGACCGAGTGGGACGCCAACGTCGGTGCGCGCCTGCTGTACAAGATGATCGGCTTCGCGCTGATGTCGCAGTAAACGACCTGAGTGTAGTGTCGGAGTGGCGACATACGAATCATGATCGAAAGGACGGCGGCGCGGGACGCCGCCGAGCCAGGCGGCAGGATGCCGCCACTCCGGGTTATTTCCCCGGCAAGTATTGGGCGTGCCACGACTCTGCGGCTGGTTTCTGCCATCCACCTTTACGGACGTCGCCGAGACGTTCTACGCCATTGTCGAAGACGATGGTGTCGGGGCGGACTTCGCCGCGTGTCGCGAGATCGCGAAATCCTGCTCTGTCGACTGCCCGAATCGTCCCGTCGTTCGCTCGGAAGTAAACACGAGAGGCATCCAGCAGCGAGGCCTGTTTTTCCTTCTCGATGTCTGTTACTTCTTTGAAGAGCTTGTCGATGGAGCATCCCGAGGGGCTAGCCTCTTCGTCTGCGGCGATGAGAATGAATTGATCGTCAATGAGTGCTGAGGCACCGGCGACCGGCGCTCCGTGAGAGGTCCAGCCGGAGACGAATCGTCCCAGGCGCTCTTCGATGTACTTTTTCGACTCGTGGTCGAACGGTAGGGGGGAGGCAAAAATCCAGACGCGGGCCTTGTCAGGCATTTCTTCGAGCTTCATATGCAGATCCTTCTGAGTCATCATCTTTGCGTTGCGAGGTCCATTCCCGGCCTTAAAATGAAGCCATGAATCTTGCCACATTCTTAGACTGTTTCAAGCAGAGTACGCGATCTGGCCCCGATCAGGATCCCGAGCAGTCCCTTCGGCTGGCCACGGCCGGTGTTTTGCTCGAGGTCGCCTACGCCGACGATGACTTCTCTCCGGCCGAGGAGAAGAGCCTTCTCGAGTACTTGCAAAAAACGTTCGCCATGACGAAGGATGTTGCGCGCGCGCTTCTGGAGAGGGCGAACGAGCTGCGAAAGAAGACCATCGATCACTGGACGTTTACCAGCTTCGTCAAGAACAACGCGCCGCTACCGTTTCGGATGGAGATCGTAAAGACGATGTGGCGAATGGTCTACGCCGACGGCATTCTGCATCAGAACGAGGAGTACCTCGTCCGGAAGCTGGCCGAACTGCTGGGAATCGAGCATCACCTGATGATCGAGGCCAAGCTGCAGGTCAAGAGTGAGGTGGGTGGGGGAAAGGCTTAGAGCCGACGCGGTTTCGCAGTTGTTGTCATCCCGAGCAAGGGCGGGCAGGTTGGGAGGGGCGAGGGACCTCGCAACCGACGAACGATGTGAAATTCAGAACGCTCTCGTGAGTCATCGAGGAGGAACGAACTTACATCGTTCGTCGTCCCAGAGGTCCCTCGCCCCTCCCGCCCGCCCTTGCTGCTGATGAACCTCCAGTATCTACGCGGGTTTCCCGAGCTTGTCATCCTGAGCAAGGGACAGCGTGCGCGCTGCCACTGAGAAAAGAAACTGAGTGGGTGTCATCCCGAGCCGCAGCGAGGGATCTGGGCGGGGGCCCTTCCATCGTGGTGCTCGCAGACATTTTCGATTGCCAAGGGTCTAAGGCCCCCGCCCAGATCCCTCGCTGCGGCTCGGGATGACACCCACTCAGCTTCTTTTCTCAG
>DASZZV010000342.1:0-2317 GCA_035544835.1 Thermoanaerobaculia bacterium | reverse complement strand
GCGGCCGCACCCTCTCCCCGCCGGGGAGAGGGAAGAGGGAACGCGTCGAAATCCGGGCGCGATACACCCTACGGTTCAGCGTGATCATTCCTCAGATTTCCTCGAACTTCGTCAGCGCCAGCAGATCCCTGAAGCGCTGGTCGATATCACTGCGCGAGATCTGCAGCAGACGATCGAGGGAGAAGGCCTCGACGTTGTAGGACGCCACGACGCTGCCGAAGACGATTCCCCGCCGAAGCTCGCGGTCATCGAGCGTCGGACGTGAAGCGAGATAGCCGAGAAATCCTCCGGCGAAGGTATCGCCGGCGCCGGTGGGATCGAAGACGTTCTCGAGCGGGTAGGCCGGCGCGGCGAAGACGCGATCGCGACTGATCATCAGCACCCCGTACTCTCCACGCTTCACGACGATGATCTTCGGCCCCATCTGCAAAATGATTCGCGAGCCCTGAATCAGGTTCGACTGCCCGGTGAACTGGCGGACCTCAGCCTCGTTGATCAGGACCACATCGACTTCGGCGATGATCTTCTTCAGCGCCTCTTTCTTCGAGGTGATCCAGTAGTTCATGGTGTCGAGCGCCACGAGGCGGGGACGTTTGGCCTGGTGCAGCACGTCGAGCTGCAGTTCCGGATCGATGTTGGCCAGGAACAGAACGTCGGGATTCCTGAACTTCTCAGGCAGCTCGGGCTTGAAGTCGGCGAAGACGTTCAACTGCGTATCGTGAGTCTTCGCGGTACTGAGGTCGAAGTCATACTCGCCGCTCCAGAAAAAGGTCTTTCCAGCTACCCGGCTCAGACCAGTGGTGTCGATCTTACGGCCGGCGAAAACCTTCATCTCTTCCTCTCCGAAGTCGTCACCGACGATACCGACGAGCTCCACCGGGCTGAAGTACGAGGCCGCGACCGAGAAATAAGTCGCCGAGCCGCCAATGGCACGCTCGCGCGACCCGAATGGGGTCTTCAGAGAATCAAAAGCCACACTTCCTACGACGAGAATGGACACGGGGTCTCCTTGCTTTGAATCGGGTGAAGCGTACGGGTTAGCTTCTAGCTTCTAGCTTCTAGCTTCTAGCCTCTAGCTTCTAGCTTTTAGCTTCTAGCTAGGAGCTAGTAGCTAGTAGCTAGGAGCTGGTAGCTACTAGCTGCCTTCACGCCACATACTTTCCAATGATCGGCGCCAGCGACTCCTTCACCTTCGCCGGAATCACGCTTGGGTCAGTCAGCAGGGCGAACTTGAGCGCGGTCACGCAGGCACAGCCGCGCTCGCGACCCTCCAGCTGACCGATGACGTCGCGAATGATCGCACAGGCCGTCGAGGCATTCTTCTGGAGATAGCCGATGACCGTTTCCACGCTGACCGCCTCCTCCGTCTCGTGCCAGCAGTCATAGTCCGTCACCAGCGCCATCGTGGCGTAGCAGATTTCCGCTTCGCGGGCCAGCTTGGCTTCCTGAAGATTCGTCATTCCAATGACATCGACACCCCAGGAGCGATAGAGATAAGATTCGGCCCTGGTCGAGAACTGCGGCCCTTCCATGCAGACATAGGTGCCGCCGACATGCGTCTTCGCCCCGACTCTTCTGGATGACGCGGCGAGCGCCTGCTGGACATCGCGACAGATCGGATCGGCGAAGGAGACGTGACCCACGATGCCGTTGCCGAAGAATGTGTCGGGACGCTGCCGGGTGCGGTCGATGAACTGATCGGGGAAAACGATATCGGTCGGCGCGTACGCTTCCTTCATCGACCCGACTGCGGAGGCGGAGAGGATCATCTCGACGCCCAGGACCTTCATTCCGTAGATATTCGCCCGGTAGTTGATCTCGCCTGGAAGATACCGATGTCCCTTGCCATGGCGTGACAGAAACACCACGCGCCGGCCATCGACCTCACCGATGACAAATGGATCCGATGGATCCCCGAACGGCGTCTCGATTTTCCGCTCAAAAAGAATCTCCAAGCCCTGCATCTCGTACAGCCCAGAACCGCCGATGACGCCGATCCGTGCTTCTGCCACGTTACCTCCGTTCTCGGAATCTGAAAATTGAAATTGAAAAAGTAGCGCCAAGTGTGATCCCCAGCGTCGAGTCCGTCATTCTGAGCGAAGCGAAGAATCTCAAGATAGGAAAATCTGAATTCAGATCCTCCGGGGAGATCCTTCGCCGCAACGGCTTCTAAGAAACTACCTGTATTTACGCGATTCCCCGATGTGTCATCCCGAGCCGCAGCGAGGGATCTGGGCGGGGGCCCTTCCATCGTGGTGCTCGCAAACATTTTCGATTGCCAAGGGTCTAAGGCCCCCGCCCAGATCCCTCGCTGCGG
>DASZZV010000341.1:0-7331 GCA_035544835.1 Thermoanaerobaculia bacterium | reverse complement strand
TGATGTGTCATCCCGAGCCGCAGCGAGGGATCTGGGCGGGGGCCCTTCCATCGTGGTGCTCGCAAACATTTTCGATGGCCAAGGGTCTAAGGCCCCCGCCCAGATCCCTCGCTGCGGCTCGGGATGACACCCACCCAGTTTTTTTTCTCAGTGGCAGCGCGCACGCTGTCCCCGGCTCGGGATGACACCCAAACCTTTCCGGACTCATGAAACACACTTTGTCAGTCCAGTGTCTCATGGCGAACCTTCCCCGTCTGTTCCTCGCGGAACTTCCGGAGCTTCGCGCGCAGCTCGGGCCGTGAGTTGCCCAGAATGGAAACTGCCAGCAGCGCCGCGTTCTTCGCGCCGGCCGGCCCGATGGCAAGTGTCGCCACAGGCACGCCGGCCGGCATCTGAACAATCGACAGCAGCGAGTCGAGACCTTTGAGGGTCTTGCTCTCCACCGGCACCCCGAGCACGGGCAGCACGGTGTGGGCAGCGACCATGCCCGGAAGATGTGCGGCCCCTCCTGCACCGGCGATGATGACTTCCAGCCCGCGCGATTCCGCGGTCCGCGCGTACTCGGCCATCCAGTCCGGTGTCCGATGCGCCGAGACCACCAGGTTCTCGTGGGGCACACCAAAGCTCGTCAGCACTTCGTCGGAAGCACGCATCGTCTCCCAGTCGGACTTGCTGCCCATGATGATTCCCACGAGAGGGGGCGACGGTGGCGGCGATTTTTTCATCAGCGTGCAGTGCGGAAACTAGAATCTAGGATGGAGGATGGAGGATGGAGGATGGAAGAATGAAGAATGAAGAATGAAGAATGAAGAATGAAGAATGGAGAAGGATCGCATTCGACGAATTTCATTTTTCATCCTTCATTCTAAATTTTTCATTTTTCATTTTTCATTCTTCATTCTTCATTTTTCATTCTTCATTCTTCATTCTTCATTCTTCATTCTTCATTCTGCTTCGCCTCTTCCTCTTCACTCTCCCTGCTCCAGCGAGTAGCCGGCTTTGCCGTCGAACGTGTATAGATTCTCGGTCTTGATGAGATCGAGTCCGGAGTCCGACACCCTCTGGATCAACACTGCGATGTCCTTGTGGCTCACGTTTGCACCCTCTTTTGCCGCCAGGAAACGGCAACGCCAGTGATCGGACAGGAACGTTTCCGGAAATCCATTCGGCCAGACCTTTACCCCGCGGTTGCTGACCATCCACAACTTCATTTCGCCGCCTGAAAGAGTCTGCAGTTTCGTGGCGAGGGCTTCCGGCTTGCCCTCCAGCCAGTCGAAGAACAGGTCAGTCCCGACCAGCTCTTTCTTCTGTCGCGCCACCGTGGTTTTGCTGGCGGCGAGCTTCGGCGCCGGCCCGTAAGACACTACTTTGAATGTCTGCGGCTTCTGCCCCAGACGCTGGATGACGGCGTCGGCGAAGGCCTTCGTTCCGACCTTCTCCTTACTGACGCCTTCGGCATGAATGTCATAGGTGTGAACGCCGTCCTCGATGGTGCGAAGCCAGGCGTTGTGCACCTTTGAGGCGACGTCAGATTGGTTGATGTGTACGAGCATCATCACCGCCCCGAGGAGGAGACCTGATGGATTGGCCTTGTCCTGCCCGGCCCGCCGCGGCGCCGATCCGTGAATGGCCTCGAACATCGCACAGTGGTCACCGATGTTGGCCGACCCTGCCAGCCCGACCGAGCCGGCGATCTGCGCCGCCACGTCGGAGAGGATGTCTCCATACAGGTTGGGCATCACGATCACGTCAAACACTTCCGGGGTGTCGGCCAGTTTGGCGGCGCCGATGTCGACGATCCAATGTTCTTTTTCGAGGTCTGGATACTCGGCGCTGATCTCATCGAAGACCTTGTGAAAAAGACCGTCGGTGAACTTCATGATGTTGTCTTTGGTGAAGCAGGTGACTTTCTTCCGGTTGTTGGCCTTCGCGTACTCGAATGCATAGCGGACGATCTTTTCACAGCCCGGACGGCTGATGAGCTTGAGGCACTGCATGACGTCGTTGGTCTGACGGTGCTCGATCCCGGCGTAGAGATCCTCTTCGTTCTCGCGGACGATGACGACGTTCATGATGGGATGCTTGGTCTCGACGAATGGGTGATAGGCAACGCAGGGACGAACGTTCGCGTAGAGACCAAGGGTCTTTCTCGTCGTGACGTTGAGACTCTTGAAGCCGCCACCCTGCGGCGTCGTGATCGGAGCTTTCAGGAAGACCTTCGTCCGCCGCAGAGACTCCCAGGCTGCGGGTGCAATGCCGGCCGAATTGCCGCTGAGATAGACCTTCTCGCCGATTTCGATGACCTCGGGCTCAATGGCGGCGCCAGCGGCCTCGAGAATCCGAAGTGTCGCTTCCATGATCTCGGGGCCGATGCCGTCGCCGTGGGCTACGGTGATAGGAGTCTTCTGTGTCATGCGTTTGTTCCTTGTCGTCTCGGAGATCGAAGGAGTGAAAACGTGCTTACCTTAGGTGGGATCGCAGCGGGGGTCAAGGGTGCCCGTCACAGCCAGACGTGGCCGCACATTCCGATAGGTGCTGCGGTCCGCTCGCGAAGATTTGGGCGTGAAGGCGGTCTCTCGTGTACCGCGAGCCGGCAAAATCCGCCTCCGGCCGTCCGTTACACCGCGCCGACGCCGTCCTGGGCTAAACTCTCTGTCGAATTACGGAGGCTGTCATGGGATTTTTTGGAAATCAGTTTCTCGAAGTCATCGAGTGGCTCGATCAGTCGAGCGACACGCTCGTCTACCGTTTCCCAGTTCATGATCAGGAGATCAAAATGGGGGCTCAACTGACGGTTCGAGAGAACCAGGTGGCCCTCTTCATCAACGAAGGGCAGCTCGCCGACCAGTTCGCGCCGGGACGGTATGAGCTGACCACGAAGAACATGCCGATCATGACGACGCTCCGAAGCTGGAAGTTCGGCTTCGAGTCGCCGTTCAAAGCCGAGGTCTACTTCTTCAACACGCAGATGTTCACCGACCTGAAGTGGGGAACGTCGAACCCGGTGATGATGCGCGATACGGACTTCGGAATGATCCGTCTCCGCGCCTTCGGCACATATGCCATGCGCATCGTCGACGCCAAACAACTGTTCAAGACAATCGTCGGCACTCGCGGTCTTACCACCACCGACGAGATCTCCGGTCAGCTGCGTTCCACGATCCTTTCGCGTTTCTCCGACGCTGTGGCCGAATCGAAGATTCCGGCGCTCGACCTGGCTGCCAAGTACGAGGAGCTCGGTGAAATTGCCAAACAGAAAATCGCGGCTGAGTTCGCCGGTTACGGAGTCGAGCTGGCCAAATTCTTCATCGAGAACATTTCCCTTCCCGACGAAGTCGAGGCGGCTATCGATCAGCGCACGAAACTCGGTGTGTTAGGTGACAAACTGAACCAGTACACGCAGCTGCAGGCCGCCGACTCGATGAAGATCGCTGCGGGAAACCCGGGCGGTCTGGCCGGGGCAGGGGTTGGAATCGGGGCCGGTATGGCCATGGGTAATGCCATGGGTCAGAGTTTCGGGAACCAGTCGCAGCAGAGCTCCCAGGCTCCTCCACCTCCGCCCGCCGCCGGCGCGTCGGCCCGCTGGTCCGTGACGATGGATGGGAAGACGTTCGGCCCATACACGGACGATACCCTGCGCTCCATGCTGCACTCGGGTCAGATCGAGGCAGGAGTCATGGCCTGGAAGCCGGGCGCGTCGGGGTGGGCACCGCTGAGCTCGTTCTCCGAGTTCGCGATGTCGGCAATTCCGCCGCCTCCTCCTCCGCCGAAGTAACCAGCGCCCGGGAACGGGTGCCGGCCGCACGCCGTGCGGCCCTACGCCGGACCGCGCGCCGATCATCGAATCGAGCAGCGGGCCCGTGTAGGGCCGCACGGCGTGCGGCCGACACCCATGGCGTGGCTGGGCAGTTGGACGTTCCACCCATGACCTCAATTCGCCTCCGGAATAGATCCGCGCGTCACTTTCTTACCCTTCGCGACGTCGAATTCCTGAGCGAGGTGTATCCCTATGGTCCGAAGACTGCTGCCTGTACTTTCAGCTGTCGTTCTTTTTCTGATTCTGAATCCGTCCGCATTCGCGGCCCGAGGCCGGGGCGTCCGGCCGTCGATCGTGAGTTTGAACGGAAGTATTGTCGAGGCCGGCACCGGGGCGCCCGGGTTCAGGGTTCAGATCACTGTGCAGAATCAGACCATTACCTCGGGCAAGGATGGCTCGTACGAGTTCACCAACCTCACTGCGGGGCAGGCAACCATCACATTCGAACGGTTTGGGTATGTGACGGTGACCAGGAGCGTCGACCTGCGTCCCGGGTTCAACGGTTTGAACCTGACCGTTCAGGCGAAGCCGGTTATCACCGTAACCGACACGAAGAACGTCGTGCACGTTATGGACTATGAAACGTCAGACTTCGCGTCACTCTTTCCATTTACCAGTCCCGAAGTGCTGCCGTCGATCGAGTTCTGCCGCACCGATTCATCAAAGTTTCAGGTTGCCAAGTCCGAATTCAAGACTGTTACTGGACCGGGTCTCATCATCAGCGGGCCGGCCTGTTGCCCGGGATCGAGTGGCACGCAGATAACCTTCGAGACAAAAACCCCCGGCAGCAGCACGAGCGGCATCGTCTCCGACTGCAAGTACTACCACGTCATTTTCCAGGGCCTAAACCGGCAGACCGGCCTGGGTGAGTCGTTTGACCTTCCCGCCATCGTGCGGATGGTTTTCCCTTAGGGAATTGATCATTAGAAATTGAAAATTGAAAAACAGAAGAGGTGAGTCCAATTTTCAATTCCACTGATGGCGAGCTTCGGTCCGTGGAAGACCGTGTGCGAGCAGCTGCCGAGGGGCTGGGCGTGCCGTACGAGGTCATGCCTTGCGATCCGGCGCTTGCGGACACCGCCGCCTTCTGCGAGCACTACGGAATCCCTCCGTCGCATTCTGCGAACACGATCATCGTCTCCTCGAAAAAGGAGCCGCGGCAGTCCGTGGCCTGCCTGGTACTTTCGACTACGAAGCTCGACGTGAACCACACCGTTAGCGATCTGATGCAGGTGCGGCTGCTGTCGTTCGCCTCAGCAGAAGAGACCATCGCGCTGACAGGGATGATGGTGGGAGGCGTTACCGTGCTGGCCTTGCCCGACTCGATACCGCTCTATATCGACGCCGCGGTCATGAAGCCCGACTACGTCATCATCGGCGGCGGCAGCAGGTCGATGAAGATCCGAATGGCCCCCGAGCACCTTCGGCGCATTCCCAACGCGAAGGTGATTGAAGGACTGGCGGTGCTGAGGGAATTGAAAATTGAAAATTGAAAAGGGAGAAAGGTTGGCTTGCGAGAATGTGTCATCCCGAGCCGCAGCGAGGGATCTGGGCGGGGGCCTTACCCCCGAGCGCAATTACGCGCAATTGCCTGGCGCCTCGAGAGCAGGGCCCCCGCCCAGATCCCTCGCTGCGGCTCGGGATGACACCTACAAGTAAGTCCTTTTTTCAATTTTCATTTTTCAATTCCGGCTTCACCGGCTCAGCCGGTAGATGAGCAGCGCCGCCCTTTTGATGAGCATCGGAATCGAGCTCATATCTACCCATTCATCGGCGGAGTGTTCGCGCTCGCCTTTCGCTCCCAGGCCGTCGAGGCAGTCGATGATCGGGGCTACGAAGGAGACGTCGCCGGCACCTCGTTTGGAAGGATCGAGCGGTGTGACTTCTCCAAAACCGAGGTCCCGGCTCACCTGGTCGAATACCTTCAGAAGTTTGTGGTTCCCCTCGGTCGGCTCCATCGCCGGGTAGCCGTCGTTGAAGGTAATGATGGCCGACGTTCCAGGTAGGTGCTGCTCGACGATGGCCCGCATCTTTTCCTCGGTGCGATCCCGCTGAGTGTTGGTCAGAAAACGCAGGTCTCCTTCGACCACCACCTGCTTGGGAATCACGTTGAGCTTCCCGTCCGCCGTGCCCTTCTTTACGTCGTCATCCATCGCCACGTCGGTGCCACCGACGATGACGCTGGGATTGAAAGTGAGGTACTCCTCACCGCGGACTTCCTGATAAAAGCGATCCAGGATTCGAGCGGCTTCGAAGACAGCGCCCGATCCTGAGGTGGCGGTGAAGATTCCGGAGGAGTGACCTCCGCGCGCCGAGGTCTCGAGTTTCCAGGAAGTGAAACCGCGCCTCGCTACGGTTCCCGTGTTCTCGACCGTGCCTTCAAATGCCAGAGCCAGATCGCTGCGCCGGGCGGCGTCGATGAGCTCGCGGCGACTGATTTTCAGTGGTTTTCCGGGGTCCTCTTCGTCGCCGGTCAAAGCGACGATGATCGCAGTGTCTCGAAGAACGCCGGCGTGTGCGAGGGCCTCCAGGGCGTAGAGCATGATGACGTCTCCGCCTTTCATGTCCGAGCCGCCATTTCCGCGAAGAGTCATCCCTTCCCTTACGACCGGGCTGCTTTCGATGACGGTGTCGAGGTGGCCGATGAGGAGGAGCTTCCGCCCCCGTTTTCCGTGACGCTCGGCGAAGAGATGACCGGCGCGATTGACCTCTGGCGGCAAGTCGAGCCATCGGGTCTCGAATCCGATGGCGCGGTATCGCTCGGCGAAGAGATCACCGACCTTGCGGACGCCGGTGAAATTCAGCGTTGCGCTCGGAATACGCACGGCTTCTTCGAGAAGCGAGACGGCCGCGGGGTGATGGACATCCACCCACGCGACGATTTTCTTCTCTTCGGCGGTGAGGGTTCCTGCGGCTTCAGTCGGCATGGCGAGCGCCATTGTAAAGAGGATCGCAGCGCCGGCAATCACCTTCATGGGAAGTCGTTTCATCCTCGTCTCCTGAAAAAAGTTCGTGACTCCACGTAGAATCATCTCTCGGTTTCCTGCACCTTCGGATATCTTCTCTCCAGCATGTGGCCCAGCTTCAGGAAAAAACGCGCTCTGGTACTGGATGACGACGCTTCCATGCGTCGGCTCATCACAAAGATTCTCCAGAAAGAAGGGTTTGCCGTCGATGCAGTGACCAGTGGCGCCGATGCCATCAAGCATCTTCAGGGGGAAAGTGATTACTCGGTAATTCTGCTGGACATCATGATGCCTCTGGAAGGTGGACTCACGGTCGTGAAAGAAATGCGGCAGTCTCACGCGGAGCTGCTGAAGCGCGCCATTGTCGTCTCGGGTACGTCATCGCGGTCCATCATCGACGGGATTCGCGACGAGATTTTCGATTTCGTTTCCAAGCCCTTTGAGCCCGAGGAGCTGTTGGTGGTTGTGCGCAGGTGCGTGGAGAAGGCGTAGGTCGGGAACGGCTTGTCATCCTGAGCGATAGCGAAGGATCTTTGGTGACATCACGA
>DASZZV010000340.1:0-2585 GCA_035544835.1 Thermoanaerobaculia bacterium | reverse complement strand
CTCTCTTACGATTGTGCGAGGCGCCGAAGGGTCGAGTCCCCCGCCCAGATCCCTCGCTCGACGCTCGGGATGACACCTCCGCAAAGCGGCCTAAATACTGGGAGTTTCTTAGAAGCCGCAGCGAAGGATCTCCAGATATAGCGATCTGAATTCAGATCCTGCCGCTGGAGATCCTTCGCCGCGGCGGCTCAGGATGACAAGCATGTTTCTTTCCCTCATCGGCGACGCAGCGTCGTGCCTTGCTCAGGATGACAAGGTTCCTTCTTTCTCGCAACGTCGGCGCGGTGCCAGGCGCGCAGCGCGCCTTACGCTTTCGCCGGATATCCTTTGTAGAACGACGATTCTTCTACAGCCAGTCGCCGCAGCGGCTCCGATGCGGCGAAGCGCTTGCCAACCCTGGCCTCGAGATCTTCGAGTCTGCCGACCACATAAGGCAGACCGTGCGAGTCTGCATAGCGCATCGGGCCTCCACGAAAGGGAGGGAATCCAGTACCCATGATCATCGACAAATCGACGTCGGCCGCCGAGTCAGCGATCCGCTCGCTGAGCACCAGAGAACCTTCGTTGACCATGGCCAGAACCATGCGCTCCACCAGCTCTTCTGGCTTCGCTTCCTTGCGCGTCGGAGAGCCCAGCAGCTTATGAACACCAGCGTCGGCCTGTTGTCGCTTCCCTTCTTTCCACTGATAAATGCCGCGACCATTCTTTTTGCCGAGCCGATTGTCCTTGATCAGAGCCTCGATCGCGTTGGACTGATGAATCCGGTCGCTGAAAGCCTCAGCCAGAATCTGTCCGGCCTTCTGGGCGATGTCGATGCCGACTTCGTCGAGCAGCGCCAGAGGTCCCATCGGCATCCCGAAGTCGATCATGGCCTTGTCGATGGCGTCGACTGAGTAACCCTCTTCGAGCAGGAATCCCGCTTCGTTGATGTAAGGCCCGAGGATGCGATTCACGATGAAACCGGGGCCGTCTTTGCAGACCACGACTGTCTTGCCGAGCTTCTTTCCGAAGGCAACAATCGTGGAGATGGTGGCCGGCGAGGTCTTGGCTCCGGCAATCACCTCGAGCAGAGGCATGCGATCGACGGGGCTGAAAAAATGCATCCCGATGACGTTCTCGGGCGCCCTGGCCTTTTCGGCAATCCTGGTGATCGGGATGGTCGATGTGTTCGTCGCGAAGATCGCGCCTGGTTTGGCGATCGCTTCGAACTCAGCCAACACCTGCTGCTTGACGGCCAGAATCTCGACCACCGCCTCGATGAGAACATCGACATTCGTGAAACCACTCCAGTCCGTGGTCGGTGAAACTTTCGCGACCTTCGTGGCCATCTCGCGTCGAGACATGCGCGATAGATCAACTTTTTTCTTCCAGACCCGCGAGATGGCTTTCAAACCCGACCCCAGCGCAATCCAGTTGACATCCTTGATCCGAACGCCGATATCCGCTTTATCGGCGATGTTCTGCGCGATCCCCGCGCCCATGAGCCCGGCGCCGAGTACCCCGGCTGCCATGATCGGACGTGGCGCCGGAGCCCGATCCTTTTTGGCGTTCTCCGTTATGAAAAACAGCTGCACGAGATTCTGCGAAACGGGGTCGGTGATCAGCCGGCCGATCTCGCGAGCCTCTGCGTTCAGCCCGGCCTCCTGGCCTTTACTGTAGCTCGTTTCCATAACGTCGATGACACGCTGGAGTGCGGGGTAGTGGCCGCCCGACTTCTCCTGGGTCCCCTTCCGGAACTTGTTGAAGATCACCTTGCGGGCCAGAGGGTTTCCCTCGATATAGAAATGAGTGCTCTGGTTGGCGGGTCGCTTCTTCGAAGTGATGCGTGACGCGAATTTCCGCGCTGCCTCGAGCAAAATCGGCTCCGGCAGAATCTCGTCGATCAGCCCGGCCCTCTGGGCGCGTTTGGCATTGAGCGTCTTTCCGTTGAGGATCAGGTCGAGAGCGGTCTGGATTCCGACGAGACGCGGTAATCGCGTCGTGCCGCTCCATGCCGGAAGAATGCCGAGCTTCACTTCCGGAAGACCGATCACCGCTTTTGGCGAGTCCGACATCAGACGGTAGTCGCAGTTCAGCGCCAACTCACAGCCGCCGCCGACGCAGGCCCCGTTGATGACAGCGAACGTGATCTGTGGGAGCTTGCGAAGCTTCGTGAACACACTCTGGCCGAAGCGCACGAACTCCTCGGCCTGAGCTGACGCCGTGATCTTCGTGAACTCGGTAATGTCGGCGCCGGCGATGAAGATGCCGGGCTTGGCCGAAGCGATCAACACTTTCTTGACGTCAGTCATCGCCGCGATCTGGTCCAGCACCTTGTCCAGTTCCACGACCACCCACGAGGAGAACTTGTTGACCTTCTCATCCGGATAGTCGAACCACAGGGTCGCCAGCTCGCCATCGCGCTCCAGACGAAAAGCCTTGCGCCCGCGGCTCTCGGCAAGGGACTGTTGAAGAATCTCGGGTATGGTCATGGGTACTCCTTGGTGAATCAGCTTCTAGCTTCTAGCTTCTGGCTTCTGGCTTCTGGCTTCTAGCTTCTGGCTTCTGGCTTCTGGCTTCTGGCTTCTGGCTTCTGGCTTCTGGCT
>DASZZV010000339.1:0-3571 GCA_035544835.1 Thermoanaerobaculia bacterium | reverse complement strand
CGAGAGAAAGATGCTCGGCATCATCACCGCCGACGATGTGCTCGACATCGCGCAGCAGGAGTCGACCGAGGACATGCAGAAGATGGGCGGATCCGAAGCCCTCGATGCGCCCTACCTCGAGGTCGGTTTCTGGACCATGGTGAAGAAACGCGGTGGATGGCTCGCTGCTCTTTTTCTCGGAGAGATGTTGACGGCGACGGCCATGTCTTTCTTTGAGGGCGAGATCTCCAAGGCGGTCGTGCTGGCTCTCTTCGTGCCGCTGATCATCAGCAGCGGAGGAAACTCAGGATCGCAGGCTACCTCGTTGATCATTCGGTCCCTTGCTTTGCGCGAGCTCAAGCTCCGTGACTGGTTTCGGGTTTTCAGACGGGAGATTCTCTCGGGACTGGCCCTCGGTATGTTCCTCGGTGCGATTGGCTTCTTGCGTATCGTCCTGTGGCAGAACCTGCACCTGACCAACTACGGTGTGCACTACATGCTCGTCGCCATCACCGTCTGGGGAAGTCTTCTGGGCGTGATCACCTTTGGATCGACAGTGGGAGCGATGCTTCCATTTATTCTGCGCAGGCTCGGTTTTGATCCAGCCACGAGCTCGGCACCTTTCGTCGCTACACTCGTCGATGTCACCGGGCTGGTGATTTACTTCAGCGTAGCGATGGTGATCCTGCGGGGAACGCTGCTTTGAGCAATGCCCCGTCGCCCTTGAGGGAATAAAACGAGCTTGTCATCCTGAGCGAAGCGAAGGATCTTTGGTGACATCACCGCCGCGTATATTGACGACCTCGCGCGTGCCACCAAAGATCCTTCGGTCGCACCCAGTTTTTTCTCATTCCCTTGTTTCGCGCGTGCTCCCTCAGGATGACAACGTCCCAAAGTCACCGCGAGACCATCGTCCAGATCCCGATGGCGACGAAGCCGATGCCGGCCACGAGCTTCAAGGTGCGCGGGCTGACGAAGCGCTCGAGTTGCGCGCCGACCAGCACTCCGATGCCGGCGGCCAGGACGAGTGCCAACGCCGAGCCGGCGAACACAATCCATCGGCTCGACTTTCCCTCTGCCGCGAACAGCATCGTGGCCAGCTGCGTTTTGTCGCCGATCTCCGCGACGAAGACCGTCGCGAAGACCGTCAGAAAGATCTTCAGCATGGATTCGTTCTCTCTACAGCAGCGACGTCACCGGGATGAACTCCCGCCCCTGGGACTCGGCCACGCCGCGGTACGTGATCTTGCCTTTGTACACATTGACACCTTCGGCCAGGCCGCTGTTCTCCCGCACTGCTTTGTCGAATCCCATTCTGGCGATCTGACGGGTGTAGGGAAGGGTGGCATTGTTCAAGGCGATGGTCGATGTGCGTGGCACCGCGCCCGGCATGTTGGCGACGCAGTAATGAATGACACCATCAACTACGTAGGTAGGATTGGAGTGAGTCGTGGCCTTGGCGGTCTCGACGCAGCCACCCTGATCGATGGCCACATCGACGATGACCGAGCCCTTTTTCATGTCTTTGATCATGTCACGGGTGACCAGCTTCGGCGCCGAAGCACCGGGAACCAGCACGCCGCCGATGAGCAGGTCAGCGCGACGGCAGGCCTCCTCGATGTGCGCGCGGTTCGAAGCCAGCGTATTCACCCGTCCCTGAAAGATGTCGTCGAGATAGCGGAGCCGATCGACGTTGTTGTCGAGAATCGTCACGTGAGCGCCGAGTCCAACCGCCATCTTCGCGGCGTTGATCCCGACGATGCCGCCGCCGATGATGGCGACGTCACCTGGCAAGACGCCGGGCACTCCGCCCAGCAGGACGCCGCGGCCGCCGTTGGGCCGCTGCAGGTAATAGGCACCGACTTGCACCGCCATTCTTCCCGCCACTTCCGACATCGGTGACAGCAGGGGCAACGACCCGCCACGACCGGTGATGGTCTCGTAGGCGATCCCGGTGATGCCCTTTTTAAGCAGGGCGGCCGTCAGATCGGGAACAGGGGCGAGATGGAGATAGGTAAAGAGAAGCTGATTGTCACGGAGTCGTTTCAGGTCGGCGTCGATCGGCTCCTTGACCTTCACGATCATCTCCGACTCGGCGTAAACGGCATCAGCGTCCGGAAGGATCTGGCCACCAGCGGCAACGTACTCCTCGTTGGTGAAGCCACTGCCGTCTCCGGCTCCGCTCTGAATGTAGACCGTGTGGCCATCCGTGGTCAGGTCTCGAACTCCAGACGGCACCATGCCGACGCGGTACTCATTGTCTTTGATTTCGGTTGGAACGCCGATGCGCATCTCGTATCTCCTTCAGCTCGATTCCGGCGCGTCATTCTACAGGGAAGGGGTGTTCTGCCACCGCTCAGGGTACCGGCCGCACGCCGTGCGGCCCTACGCGGCGTCACCCGATCCCGCTTTCATCGGACTCTGGGTCCTGCCGTAGGGCCGCACGGCGTGCGGCCGGTACCCTGCCCGCGGGAAACCCGGAATCGCCCGGCTGAGAGCCGCGTTCCCTGTGATCGACATCCTTTCGATTGGAGAAACTCAATGAAAACAGTCAAGCTGGCCACGTTCGTCGCACTCATCTCGATGCTTGCCCTGAGCGGTTTTGCACATGGCGGAAAGCCGCATCTCATGGGAACCGTCAGCAGCGTCGACGCCACGCACATCACGGTGAAGGACACCAGCGGGAAGGTTGTGACGGTGAACCTGACGCCGAAAACAGAGTATCGCCTCGGCGACGGCAAGGGTCAGGCAACGGACGTCCAGCCGGGCCGTCGCGTCGTCGTTCATCTCGCCGCGGACGGTTCGGCCGCGGAAGTGCATGTCTCAACGAAGTGAGAGAAATCACACGTAGGCTGGAAGATGTTACGGGCACAGGTACCGGGCCGCAGGCCGCGGCCCGACGCCTGTTACGCAACTTTCTTTTCTTCCTTTCGTAGAATCCTACCGTGGCAACCTTTAGAGACTGGAAGACCCTGGCCGGAACGACGATCCGCTCCTTGAACGGGCGTGACGTCGCTAACCTTTACGAGTTTGAGTGGCCCGAGGCCAGGAAGACTCTGCTGTCCGAATACTCGGCGACGCTCGAGGCTGAAAGCAACAGGGTTCGACGCTTCATCCGTTCCTGCAGTGCCATCGTTTACGGACTCACCAAGCGCCTGGCTCCGCACCGTCGGGTGCTGTTTGTCATCGCGCTGCTCGTTACGTTGAAGATCGCTTTCGAGGTGACCGTGACCGGCGCACAGACGCGCTCGACCTCAATCATGGTCGTGGTCTCGTTCGTGATCATGAGCTTTCTGCTGGCTCTCGAGCTGCTCGACAAGCTGAAGTTTCGCGACGAGCTGGAACTGGCCCGGGAGCTCCAGGCCGGGCTTCTTCCTCACACCCTCCCGGAGCTGGCGCGCTACGAGCTGGCGGCATTCAATCGCATCGCCAATACGGTCGGCGGCGATATCTACGATTTCGTCGCTCTTCCTGACGGACGTCTGGCCATTCTCTTCGGCGACGCCTCCGGCCACGGGATGGCGGCGGGACTGGTCATGGCTGTCGCGCACGCTGCCTTCCGCACGCAGCTCGACATCGATCCATCACCCGT
>DASZZV010000338.1:0-5575 GCA_035544835.1 Thermoanaerobaculia bacterium | reverse complement strand
CGCAGAGCTGGTAGCCAGTGGTGAGCGAAGCGAACCACTGGAAGACGTCACGAATCAATCATTTGCTTGAAGTTTCACCGAGCCCCGGCAGGGGCGAAAGCCGCCACCGGATGCCTCGATTGGACGCGCTCTTCTGTCGATTGCTCGCGCCCCTGCCGGGGCTCTACAAAAAAGAATCGTTATGATCCCGCGTCCAGTGGTTCGCTTCGCTCACCACTGGCTACCAGCTTACTGGCCCTCCGGGCCGCCCACGAATAGCCAAACTCCAGGAGCGGGCGAGGCGCCCGCTCCTGGAGTTTGTCCCAGAGTCCTTTCTTCCACTTTGTGCGGGCAATATCGGGCTACGCGGTGCAGAGGCGGCAGGACGCCGCCTTCCCCCAGGAGACGCCTAACGTCGCCGGCCGCCACCAAACAGGCGAAGAAGCATCAGGAAGAGATTGACGAAGTCGAGGTAAAGGCTGAGTGCGCCGATCACCGCGAAATTCGTCGACATCGGGCCGCTCACCGTCGCGTAGGCCTTCAGCTTCTGCGTGTGGTACGCAGTGAGACCGACGAAGACGAAGACGCCGATGAGGCTGATCGTCCCTTCCAGTGCCGAGGAGCGAACGAACATGTTGAGGACCGAGGTGAGGATGATGCCGATCACACCCATGAAGAGGAATGAGCCCCACGAGGTGAGGTCCTTTTTCGTCACCAGGCCGTATAGCGACATCGCCCCGAACATCCCTGCCGATACCACGAAGGCCTGCGTGATCGAGGATGCGGTGTAGATGAAACAGATGGAGCTCAGCGTCACACCGTTGAGAATCGCGTAGCCGAGAAAGACCGAGACCGCGACCCCTGGTGACATTTTCTGAATTCGAAACGACAGGAAGGCAACAGCACCGAGCTCAACGAGAATGAGGCCCAACATGGCGCCGCGGTTGAAGACCATCTGCTGCATGGCCGGCGAGCCGACAACCCAGAATGCCGTGACAGCCGTCAGTAAAAGACCGAGAAACATCCATCCAAACGCCGCCCGGATGAAGGCCCGTTCCCGGACCTGAACGTCGGGGGAGGCGACATCGATCCATTGCGGTGCTCTAAGACGATCATCCATAGGAATAGCTCCTGCACGAAAATTTACCGCCGATTATAACAACGGCGGATTGAAAATATTCATTTTCCCGTCGACTCTGCCCAAGATATGACCCGGAAATTTATCGTTGTAGACTCAGGTTTCGGATAGCTGATAACGGGTTGCTCATATTTAGAGCGAAGGAGAAGTACAAATTATGTCAAGGATCATCGGAATCGACCTGGGTACTACCAATTCCGTCGTTGCAGTGATGGAAGGTAACGAGCCAAAGGTAATCGTCAATGCCGAGGGCAGCCGGATTACCCCGTCGGTCGTCGGTTTCGCCCGCAATGGCGAACGACTCGTCGGGCAGGTAGCAAAGCGCCAGGCGATCACCAATCCGGAGAACACGGTATTTTCCATCAAGCGCTTCATGGGCAGGCGCTTCGAAGAGGTGAACGAAGAGATGAAGATGGTCCCCTACAAGGTGGACCGCGCCCCGAACGGCGATGCTCGGATCGACATCTCCGGCAAGATGTTCTCGCCGCCGGAGATCTCGGCCATGATTCTTCAAAAGCTCAAACAGGCTGCTGAGGATTATCTCGGCGAGAAGGTCGACCGCGCCGTCATCACCGTGCCGGCCTACTTCAATGACTCGCAGCGCCAGGCGACCAAGGACGCCGGCGAGATCGCCGGCCTCAAGGTCGAGCGTCTCGTCAACGAGCCAACCGCAGCTGCACTCGCGTACGGGCTGGACAAGAAGAAGGACGAGACTATCGCCGTGTATGACTTTGGTGGCGGCACGTTCGACATCTCGGTTCTCGAAGTGGGGGAGGGAGTCGTTGAGGTCAAGGCTACCAACGGTGACGGGCATCTCGGCGGCGACAACATCGACCACATTCTCATCGAGTGGATCATCGACGAGTTCCGCAAGGACCAGGGCATCGATCTGTCGAAAGACAAGATGGCTCTTCAGCGTCTGAAAGAAGGGGCTGAGAAGGCCAAGATGGAGCTCTCTTCCACGAACTCCACCGATATCAATCTGCCTTTCATCACCGCCGACGCCTCCGGACCGAAGCATCTCAACATGATGCTGACTCGCGCCAAGTTCGAGCAGCTCGTGGGAGATCTTCTGCAGCGGACCATGGGTCCGGTCAAGCAGGCCCTAAAAGACGCCGGTCTGACGCCAAAGGACATCGACGAGGTTGTTCTCGTGGGAGGTTCGACGCGAATCCCGATGGTGCAGCGTCTCGTCACCGAGTACTTCGGAAAAGAGCCACACAAGGGCGTCAATCCTGATGAAGTCGTCGCGATCGGTGCGGCCATTCAGGGCGGCGTCCTGGCCGGCGATGTCAAAGACCTCCTGCTCCTCGATGTCACCCCGCTGTCACTCGGAATCGAGACCCTCGGTGCCGTGATGACACGGATGATCGACCGCAACACGACCATCCCGACCAAGAAGGCCGAGACTTTCTCGACGGCTGCCGACAATCAGACCTCGGTTGAGATCAAGGTTTACCAGGGCGAGCGTGAGATGGCTCGCGACAACAAGCTGCTCGGAAACTTTCAGCTGTCCGGAATTCCGCCGGCGCCTCGTGGGCTGCCACAGGTCGAGGTCACTTTCGACATCGACGCCAATGGCATCATGAACGTCACGGCCAAGGACCTCGGTACTGGCAAAGAGCAGAAGATCACCATCACCAGCAGCTCCGGTCTGGCCAAGGACGAGATCGATAAGCTCGTTCGCGATGCGGACATGCATGCTGCCGAGGACAAGAACCGTCGTGCCGAGGTCGAAGCCAAGAACAATCTCGACTCGCTGGTTTACTCGATCGAGAAGATGCTTGCCGAGAATCGAGAGAAGCTACCGGCGGCGGACGTAAGCACGGCCGAATCGGCAATCAGCGACGCCCGCAAGGCGATGGAGCAGGGCGGCCTCGAGACTCTGCAGAAAGCAACTGACAGCCTGCAGAAAGCATCCCACAAGCTCGCTGAGACTCTGTACGCGAAGCAGCAGCCTGCCGAAGGAACCGGTGCAGGTGCCGGTGCCGGCACGCAGTCCTCGGCCGGTGGCTCGAACGCCGACGATGTGATCGAAGCCGAAGTGGTGGACGAAGAGAAGCACTGACCCAACGACGACCCCGGGGCGGAGTCCCTCCGCCTCGGGGTTGCTGGATTGCGCGAAGATCGGCTCCCGACAGGCGGTCTTGGCGCAATCACGCACGCGGAGGTAAGGAATGGGGAGAAGAAAACGGGAGGGTGGATTCGTGATGATCTCGATCATCTCGGAGCGATACAACATCCATCCGCAGACTCTCCGTCTTTACGAGCGTGAGGGATTGTTGAAGCCTTCGCGCACCGGCGGTAACACCAGGTTGTACGGCCCTGTCGAGATCCGGAAGCTGGAGACGATACTCACGCTCACCCGCGATCTCGGCGTGAACCTCGCCGGCGTCGAGGTGATCCTCCAGCTTCAACTCGAGCTCGAAAAGCAGGCCATGGATGCGCGTGAGGTTCTCGATTTCATTCGCCAGAACGTGTTCGACCGGCGCACCGGCACCAACCGGGAGAATGCGTTGGTGAAGATGGCTCCCCGAGCGCTTCAGAAGATTCGTTGAAGCGCCGTGAGTCGGCTTTTTCTTGTGTGGCACAGGCACTCTTGCCTGTGTGTCGGCCGTCGAGGCCGACTTCTCTGTGAATGATTACAGGAACGCCGCGGCTCGACGCCGCGGCACACAGGCAAGAGTGCCTGTGCCACACAAGACCCTCGCCCTTTTTCAATCCCACAACCAAGCGGTACAGGACGCGCAGCTGCGCGTCCCTACGCAGTACAATCCACACTCGGTCCCTCGTATGACACGAAGAGAACATGACGAGACCTACGACCTTCTGAGTCAATACCTCCAGGAGATCTCCAAGATCCCGCGCCTCACTCCCGAGCGCGAACGGGAACTGGGCTACCGCGTCAGGCAGGGCGACGACACGGTCGCCATCGAGGAACTGGTGAAGGCGAACCTTCGCTTCGTCGTCTCCTATGCCAAGCGATTTCGCAATGCTCACGTACTCTTCCTGGACCTCATCAACGAAGGCAACATCGGCCTGATTCAGGCGGCCAAGAAATTCGATCCCGACAAGAATGTGAAGTTCATCACCTATGCCGTCTGGTGGATTCGACAGGCCATTCTGCATGCGCTTTCCGAACAGGGTGGTGCCTTCCGCCTCCCACCAAAGCGGGCCAATCTCCTCTACAAGCTCGAAAAGACCATCGGATCGATTCTCAATGAGCACAACCGAATGCCGACGGTCGAAGAGCTGGCTACGCTTCTGGATGTCCCGGTCAAGGAGATCGAATTCCTGATGCAGACCGCAACCGAGAGTTTCTCGCTGAGCAGCGAGCTCGATTCCGAGAGTCATACCGAGCTTGGCGACATCCTCGAGCAGACCACGGTGCGCTCCGCGGAAGATGAGCTCGAAGAGCAGTTCACGAAGGAGGAGCTGTTGCATCATCTGGCTTCGCTTTCTTCCAAGGAGAGACTGATTCTCACTCTGCGTCACGGCATCAGCGACAACGTGCCGAAGAGAATCGAGGAGATCGCCTGTTTCATGGATCGCGATCCCGAGGCCGTCGGCAATGGGTTGACGCGGGCCTGCCAGAAGGTCTGCGCTGAAGCCGGAGTTTCCATGGACGAGCTGGCCCATCTGCTTCTGTACACGAACCCGAATCCGAAGGCTTCCTGGACGTACTGGGTATGGCTCGGTGATCTCACCGCGTCCGCACCCGCAGCCGTTTCCTCCGACCGCGCTGAGACTCTGGAATTGCTCAAGCAGCATGGGTGCATTCAGTCGGCTATTGAGCATCTCCCAATTGATGAGAGAACTTACTTGAAGCTCCGCTTCGGCATCCTTCAGGATGAGGAGCTGACGTTGCGCGACATTGGCGAGCTGCTGGGGCTTTCACGCGAGCGGGTCCGTCAGATCGAATCTCGGGCCGAGGCCAAGTGTCGAAAGGTTGCCACCAGACGACCGAGGAACGGTTCTAAGGGCAATGGGGCCAGCCGCGATACCATGAAGTCGCAATGAACCGCGCCGCACCACAACGTCCGCCCATGGGATGTCTCGATATGATCGAGCTCGGTGCCCGTAAGATGACGATTCAGACAGAGTTCTTCCCACGGCCCGACTGGCGAATCGAGACCAAGATATATCTCGGCGGCGCCTTGAAAAAAGTTTATACCGACGATCTGATCGGCGTCGTGGAGGCAGATCTGCAGGGCCGGGTGACCGCCCATCACGAAGAGCGGATGAAGCAGCTGGTCGAGAGTCTGAAGGCGAAGAGCGGATGAGGGCTCCGATGATAAAGAGGTAGCCGCTGTCATCCCGAGCAAGGGGGGCGCGAGGCGTCGCTACTGGGAAAGATGACATGGACTGCGACTGACGTTCATCTATGTTTCTAGCCCCGTAGGGGCGTTTGAAAATAGCCCAGGACGAAGTCCTGGGTACCGGTTTCTCGAAGTATGT
>DASZZV010000337.1:0-2907 GCA_035544835.1 Thermoanaerobaculia bacterium | reverse complement strand
CTGGCCGGTCCATCGTTGCGTCAATCATGGATCGCGCGTGTCGGAGGCAAGGGCTGGCGGACCGTCGATCTCGATGCCATCGTGGAGGAGGGTATCGATCTGGTCACCCGGAATTACGCTCCCGATGATGCGCTCTGCTGCCCGAGCGTCGACGGGAGCGCGGCCTTCTATCTCATCGATGACGAGCTGCAGGAGACCGAGGCGCTGATCGACTGTGACAGCGGAGGCGGTGATGAGCCGGAAATCGGAAGGCCGGACGGGAACGGAACGCTGACTTCAACCGGCAAGGGAGTGACACCGGCGTTGCGGCGCCACCTCCGCCCGTCGCGTCATTCCGTTTAAGGCCTACTCCTCGAGATCTTCTTCCTTGAACAGATACTTGATGCAGCGCTTCTGTACCAGCAGGTTGGGCGCTCCGTCGCGGTTCACCTTGAGGCAGCTCTTGTCGTACCACTCGATCCACCCGCGGATCTCTTCGCCGTCGGTCATGACGATGACCATCGGCGTTTTCGAGCTCATCTGCTTAAGGTAATAGAAGTTCTCGGCATTGGTCTGGTCGGGCGGGGCGAGTTTCGCTTTCGGCTTATTCGGCGAGCGGAGCTCGGAAATGGTCGAGCGGCTGAATCGACGCGATGGCGTTGACTCCCCATTGTGTTTGCGGCTGGGAAAGGGCATCAGAGCCTCCCGATCTCTCGATTCGATGGGTCGCACATTTACGAGCGCGCAGCGAACGGTTGGAGATCCATCAAAAAGCGTACTTTTGGAACCGTCTTTCTGAGGGCGGTTTATCTGCGAAGGTCATGCCCGCGCCCGAAATGCGGGTTAGAATGCTCCCCTCAATTCGCGCGCCGGGAGGCCAATTCGTTGAATTCCATAGTTTGCATCAGTCAGGTACCGGACACCGAGTCGCGGATCAAGATCGCCGCCGATGGAAAGAAGATCGATGAAGCCGGTTTAAAATTCATTGTTTCGCCATACGACGAGTTCGCGCTCGAGGAAGCCATTCGCCTCAAAGAGGCCGGGGGCGGCGATGTCACCGTCATCACCTTCGGCCCCGATCGCGCCTCCCAGGCATTGCGCGAGTGTCTCGCCCGCGGCGCCACGAAGGCCATGCACATCAAAGGGGATTCCTCCGATGCGGACTCGCTCGGAATCGCCAGAGTTCTGGCGGCGGCAATCAAGTCAGTTCCTTTCGATCTCGTTTTCCTCGGCAAACAGGGCGTTGGGACAGACAACTCGCTGGTCGGCCCCATGCTGGCCGAGCTCCTCGACCTGCCGCAGTTGAACGTCGTCACCCATCTGGAAATCGGCGACGGAAAGCTGACGGCACATCGAGAGATCGAAGGGGCCGAAGAGATTCTGGAGTCTTCACTTCCTGCGGTCATCACGGCTCAAAAGGGACTCAATGAGCCAAGGTACTCATCGCTGAAAGGAATCATGGCCGCCAAGAAGATCGCCATTGAAACGAAGTCGGTCGGCGACCTCGGGCTCAACGATGCCGACATATTCAATCAGCGGGTGAAGGTTGTCTCGATGGACCTCCCTGCCGAGAAGAGCGTCGGACGCAAGATCGACGGCAGCGATCCGGCCGCGGCAGCGAAGGAGATCCTTCGCTACATTCGCGAAGAGGCCAAAGCGCTGTAGCAAGGATAAGGACCGGGACAGGGATAGAACCCTACCGCTCCTGGCAAGTTGCGCTTTCTTGATCAAGAGAATCTTAGGGGAAAACAATGGCTGATGTTCTCGTGGTATGTGAATCGAAAGACGGAAAACTAAAGAAGTCATCGAAAGAGGCTCTCTCGATTGGAGCGAAGCTGGCGGCATCACTATCCGGGAAACTGGTGGCCTTCTCGGCAGGCGGCGGCGCGGGGGAACTGGCCGCGGAGACGGGGAAATACGGTGCAGCGAAGCTCGTGGCGATGACGGAGGCGTCTCTCGATCGCTACTCGACCGAGGCCGCCTGCGCGGCGGTCAAAGCCGTTGTGGACGAAGTGAAGCCGGCCGTGCTCCTTTTCTCCGCGACCTCGAACGGCCGTGATCTAGCTCCGAGAGTTGGTGCGCGGCTCGGAGTCGGTGTTGCTTCTGATGTCACCGCGCTCGAGATCAGCGGCGGCAAGCTGCGGGCTCGCCGGCCGAACTATTCAGGCCGTGTCGTCGTTACCGTAGAGATCGACGGAGCTCCCGCCATTGCAACCTGCCGGCCTAATGCTTTCCCGATTGAAGAGAGGGGCGGAGCGGCCAGCGAGGTTTCCGAGATGGCGGCTCCTTCTACACAGCCCCGGGCCGTGTTGATCGAAACCAAGATGCCTGAGGCCGGGGAGCTGTCTATTGCCGAAGCCGACATCATCGTCAGCGGCGGCCGTGGACTCAAGGAAGCCGCGAACTTTTCTTATATCCGCGATCTCGCGCACGCCATCAACGGCGCTGTCGGCGCTTCGCGTGCGACTGTCGACGCCGGCTGGATCGATCATCAGCATCAGGTCGGGCAGACCGGGCGCGTGGTCAGTCCGAACCTCTACATCGCCGCCGGCATCTCCGGCGCCATTCAGCATCTCGCCGGCATGTCTTCGTCCAAGCACATCGTGGCCATCAACAAGGACGCTGAGTCGCCAATCTTCCGCATCGCCGACCTCGGCGTCGTAGGAGATCTCTTTACGATTCTCCCGGCCCTGACGGAAGAAGTGAAAAAAGCGAAAGAGCACCACTAAGGTCGGCGACAATACGGCGCCGTCGGGAACTTTTGTGTTTACGCGGGTTCCCGAACCTTGTCATCCTGAGCAAGGCACGACGCTGCGTCGCCGATGAGGGAAAGAAACGTGCTTGTCATCCTGAGCCGCCGCGGCGAAGGATCTCCAGCGGCAGGATCTGAATTCAGATCGCTATATCTTGAGATCCTTCGCTGCGGCT
>DASZZV010000336.1:0-6259 GCA_035544835.1 Thermoanaerobaculia bacterium | reverse complement strand
GGGGGCCTTAGACCCTTGGCAATCGAAAATGTTTGCGAGCACCACGATGGAAGGGCCCCCGCCCAGATCCCTCGCTGCGGCTCGGGATGACACATCAGGGAACCCGCGTAAATACAGGGAGTTTCTTAGAAGCAAGGGCGGAGGGGTGGGAGGGGCGAGGGACCTCGCAACCGACGGACGATGTCAAATGAATCCGCCGTCCTCGTGAATCATCAAGAGGTTACCAACCTACATCGTTCGTCGTCCCCGAGGTCCCTCGCCCCTCCCACCCCTCCGCCCTTGCTCGGGATGACAGCAGAACCCTGGGCGTCGATTCACCGACCGTTTCATCGACCTTGTGAAAACTTTCTCATGCATCTAGAATTTCGGCGCCGGGTCGAGAGTGCATCGTCTGCGGCGTGAATGCGCGGCTCGAGCGATTCCCGGGTATCAGACGGCCGTGCCTCGCTCCTCCCCACGCAAGAGGAAAAATGTCCAAGATCGAGAATGACAGTTCCATCATCGGAAGAAAAACCGGTGAGCTTCCCGGCGAGGGCCCTGAAAAGGGACTCATCACTCTCCCAGGTGAAGCCGTTCGACCCGAAGCGGGAGAAGAGAGTTTTTTTCTCACCAAGCTCGACAAGATGGTCGACTGGGCGCGCGGAAACTCGCTGTGGCCCCTACCCTTCGGAACGGCCTGCTGCGCCATCGAGTTCATGTCGATGGTTTCGGCGCACTACGACGTCGCTCGCTTCGGCGCCGAGGTGGTACGGTTCTCGCCGCGCCAGGCCGACATGCTCCTCGTGGCCGGTACGATCGTCGACAAAATGGCCCCGGTGCTCAAAAAAATCTACGACCAGATGCCTGAACCGAAGTACGTCGTGGCCATGGGCGCCTGCGCGACCTCCGGTGGTTTCTACCGCGCCTACCACGTCGTCCAGGGCATCGATGAAGTCATTCCAGTCGACATCTGGGTGCCCGGCTGTCCGCCGACTCCAGACGGATTGATGTACGGAGTCCTGAAGCTCAAAGAGAAAATCGAACGAGGTGAGATCCGCCGATGAGTACCCTCACGCGGTTCAGCTCCATTCCCTACACCGGCCCGGCGCCGACCAATCGCAAGCCCTACGTTCCCGCAAACGGCGAAGCCATCGCCGCTCGCCAGCAGGCTATCGCGGCGCGCTTTGCCGCTCCCTGGATTACCGCTGTTCCGGGTGAGGATATGCCGACCTTCCTAATCGAGCGTGAGCGAATCGTCGATGCCTTACGCATGCTGCGCGACGACACCGAGCTGCAGTTCACGCTCCCTCTCGACCTGTTCGGCATCGATTACCCTCGCCGCGAAGAGGGGCGCTTCGACGTCGTCTATCAACTCTTCTCTCTGAAAAACAGCGATCGGATCCGTCTCATCGTTCACGCCCCTGAGGATGTTTCCGTTCCCTCCTCCCTCGAAGTGTTCCGCGGTTTCGACTGGTTCGAGCGTGAAGTATTCGACATGTTCGGGATCCGCTTCGAGGGCCATTACAACCTGCGCCGGATTCTCACTCACGAGATGTTCCAGGGACACGCCCTGCGTAAGGATTACGACCCTGCCCAGCGCTGGCTGCTCACCGAGAAAGACGTGGCCGTCATCATTCCCCACGTCGAGAATCCTCCCGCCGACTCGGAGTTCGAACAGGTCACCCTGAACCTCGGTCCATCCCATCCGGCCACCCATGGAACGCTTCGCATCGTCGTCACACTCGATGGCGAGAGGATCCTCGGCGCCGACACCGAGATCGGCTATCTCCATCGCTGCTTCGAGAAAATGTCTGAGACTCATACCTATCAACAGGTGATCCCCTTCACCGACCGTCTCAACTACATGTCGGCGATCATCAACAACGTCGGCTACTGCATGACCGTCGAGAAACTGCTCGGCATCGAGGCTCCATCACGCGCACAGCACATCCGCCTCATCCTCAGCGAGTTCATGCGCATCGCCGATCACCTCGTGTGCATCGGCACGAACCTCGTCGACATGGGCGCGCTCACCAACTTCTTCTATCTCTACCAGCCGCGCGAAGAGATCTACGGTCTCGTCGAGGCCTGCTGCGGCGCTCGTCTTCTACCTTCTTACACCAGGATCGGCGGACTGGCCGTCGACGTCCCCGACAACTTCCTGGCCATGTGCACCCGGCTCATCGACAAGCTGCCTTCGTATATCGATGATGTCGACAAGCTGGTCAGCAAGAACCGCATATTCCGCGATCGCGTGGACGGCATCGGGGCAATCTCAAAGGAAGACGCCATCGCCTATGGCTTTACCGGTCCCTGCCTGCGCGCCACCGGCGTTCCTCACGATATCCGCAGGGCCAATCCCTACCTCGGTTACGAGACCTACGACTTCGACATTCCCGTCTGCGAGGGAGGCGACACCTACGCCCGCTACCTCGTGAGGATGGAGGAGATGCGGCAGTCGCTCAAGATTCTCCGGCAGGCTGTCGGTCGCGGGCTTCCGGAAGGGCCCGTCATTATCGACGATCCCTACATCGCACTCCCACCGAAGGAGAAGGTGTACAACGAGATGGAGTCGCTCATCTACCACTTCAAGCTGATCATGCACGGCATTCAGCCACCGGTGGGCAGCACCTATTTCCAGGTGGAAGGCGGCAATGGCGAGCTCGGCTTCTACATCACCTCGGACGGAACGAAGAATCCCTACAGGGTTCGCGTCCGACCGCCATGTTTCGCCATTTACCAGGCTTATTGCAGGATGATCACCGGACAGACCATCGCCGACGCGATCGCGACGTTGGGCTCACTCAATATCATCGCCGGCGAACTTGATCACTAGGAAAGGCGAAATTGAAAATTGAAAATTGAAAATTGAAAAACGAACCCGGTGTCATCCCGAGCGTCGAGCGAGGGATCTGGGTGGGGGCCTTGGGGTTTTATCGAGTAGGCTAAGGCCCAAGGCCACCGCCCAGATCCCTCGCTGCGGCTCGGGATGACACCTTCTCTCTTTTTCAATTTTCAATTCTCCAGAGGAGCAAATGGGCATCATTAAAGTCGAACGAAAGAAGCTGACCGCAATGGATCGGCTATACATCCCTCAGGTCCTGGCGGGGATGGTGGTGACGTTCGGTCACCTGTTGCGAAATCTCTTCAACATGAAGGGGCTCCCGATCATCTCCTACCCTGAGGTGAAGAGACTCTATTCAGAACGCTTCCGAGGGCGCCATGTGCTGACGTCGCGGCAGGATGGGACGACGAGGTGCGTGGCCTGCTACATGTGCTCGACGGCCTGTCCGGCCGAGTGCATCACCATTGAGGCCGGCGAAGACGAACGGACGCGTGAGAAGTTCCCGGTACGTTATGAGATCGATCTTCTTCGCTGCGTCTTCTGTGGCTACTGCGTCGACGCCTGCCCCGAAGATGCCATCTATATGACTCGCGACTACGAGATGTCGATCGACACGCGTGCCCGCGCCGTGGTCGGCCTTCGCGATCTGGTCGTCCCCCCCAACATGCCGGTAGGGCCGCTGGGCTGGCGTCCGTATTACGGGACGATCAAAAAAGATGGCACTGCTGGTGGAACCGGACTCGGTCAGCCGCGCCGGGAAGCGCCTTACGCCGATGACACTCCGCCGAATCCCGACGTCTTCCGCGGCGGCGAGACATCCTGATCTTCCCGTTCTCGATTCCTGCTTCTCGACGTATGATCTCGCTCCGGTGAAACCACTTCAGACCACAGTAAAGGACGTCCTTCGCGAGGCCATCGAGTCGGAGGTCGAGACGCGGGAGTACCTGACGCGCCTCGCTGATCGCGCCTCCTCCCCGGCAGTTCGCACCAAGTTGCTGGAGCTCGCCGATCGGGAGCTGATGCACCGCGCCAAACTGGAACGGAAGTATCGCGATACCTTTGGAGAGGATCCGCCGAATCCGCCAGTGCCGCGTGTGGAGATCCCCCGCGAGATCCAGAAGCTCGACATCCGCAAAGCCCTCAAGATCGTCCTCGAGCACGAACGGGAGAGCGAGAGCAACTACCGCTTTCTCGCCGAGCGCGTCCCCAACACCGAGCTGGGCTCGCTCTTCATGGAGCTGGCCGAGATCGAATGGAAACACAAGGTCGAGGCTCAGCGCGACTACGACAACTCGGTGATGGATCCGGAAGAGTTTCTGCTGGATATCTGAGAAGACCAATTGAGAATTGAGAATTGGGAATTGAGAAATAAAAAGGCACCGTCGGTTTGGTCTTACTTTCTCAATTCTCAATTCTCAATTCTCAATTCGCCCCACCATGATCTACTTCGACAACAACTCCACTACCCGCGTCGCTGACGAAGTCGTCGAGGCGATGAAGCCGTTCTATACGGACTTCTACGGAAACCCCCATGCCGCGCACCAGATGGGACGCCGCGCTCACAGGGCCATTGAGAACGCCCGGGAGCAGGTGGCCCGCTTCATCGGTGCGAAAGAAGACGAGATCTTTTTCACCAGTTGCGGCACGGAGTCGAATGCCATCGTTCTCCGCGGCGTGAAGGTGGTTGCTCAGCGACGTCACATCACCACCACGGCCGTAGAACATCCCTCAGTCCTGAAGCTACTTGAGTCGATGGAGGCGGAGGGTAAGGTCGAGATTGAAGTCATCGATGTCACCGATGATGGCGCCATCGACCTGGAAGAGATCGAGGACTCGGTCGGAAAACACACTGCACTCGTTTCGGTCATGCTGGCCCAGAACGAGACCGGGGTGATTCACGATATCCGGCGCGTCGC
Organism: Thermoanaerobaculia bacterium; assembly: GCA_035544835.1. GTDB lineage: Bacteria > Acidobacteriota > Thermoanaerobaculia > Gp7-AA8 > Gp7-AA8 > DASZZV01. Next base: position 1,519 of record DASZZV010000336.1, on the reverse strand, counting down.
CGATGTCGCTCACGCACGCGGTACCTTTCTTCATGTCGACGCTGTTCAGGCGGCCGGGAAGATTCCCCTCGACGTCCACGCCATCGGTGCCGACTTCCTGTCGATCGCCGGGCACAAGTTCCACGCACCGAAAGGCGTTGGAGCGTTATATGTCCGTGAGGGTCTCCGACTCGATCCGTTATGGGAAGGCGGAGGTCACGAAGGCGGCCTGCGTTCGGGGACGCAACCGGTTCCGCTAATCGTCGCATTGGGAACCGCCTGTGACCTGGCATCGCAGCGGCTGGCGGATCAGCAGCGCGTCAAAGCACAGCGGGATCGGTTCGAGGCGGGAGTTGCCGTCTCGGCTGGCGATATCAGGATTCATGGCCTGAAGGAAGCGCGGCTCCCGAACACTTCGAGCATCGGGTTTCGCGGACTTCTGGCGGGAGACCTCGTCGCCGCCTTCGATGCTGCTGGACTCTGCGCATCCCCCGGCGCGGCCTGTAACTCCGGAAAGACCGAGGCCAGCGGTGTCCTGGTCGCCATGTCCGTGCCGGCCGAGTATGCGTCGGGGACGGTGCGGTTCTCGATTTCCCGTTACACGACCGATGAAGAGATTGATCAGGCGATAGGCGTCGTGGCGCGTGCCGTCGCTTCACTGCGGCCGACCACCCTTACCGGCGGTGAGGTCTGAATGTCGATTCTCAAGGTTTCTCGTCTCGGTCACCCCGTGCTCCGTGAGAAAGCCTCGGATGTCGAGATCGCCGATATCAAGCGCGGTCACTTCAACGATCTGGTCAGCGACATGTTCGAGACCATGGAAGAGTACGAGGGAGTCGGGCTGGCCGGACCGCAGGTGCACCTGCCGCTCCGCATTTTCGTTTTCGCAGTTGAAGAGCGTGCCGCAAAACGCCGCGGCATCGACACCGTGAAGGCCGGTGTCTTCTTCAATGCGACGCTCGAGCCCGTTGGCGAAAAACAGCTCACCGACTGGGAGGGATGCCTTAGCGTGCCCTTCCTCGGCGGCCACGTCCCGCGCTATCAGAAAGTCATCCTTCGAGGAATCGATGGGAAAGGCGAGCCGGCGCAGTTGACCGTCGATGGCTTCGTCGCACGCATCTTCCAGCACGAGATCGACCACACGGATGGACACGTCTATCTAGACCGAATGCCCGACCTGACGACTCTGGGGTATACCGTGGTTCTTTAAGCATCCGAATCGCCTAAACCTGCGACAAGGCGAGCCGGAGTGGCGGCATCTCTGCCGCCTGGATCGGCGGCATCCCGTGCCGCCGTTCTCGTGGCGCCGCACTGTCCCGGAGATCTGCACAAGAGCGGCGGCGCGGGACGCCGCCGAGCCAGGCGACAGGATGTCGCCACTCCGGTCCATCCACTGAGATGACCATCTATGTTTCCTGCCAGACGATGTCATCGCGCCGCAGCCGGATCGCCACGAGAAGCGCCAGAAAGACCGAGATCGCCGCGCCGTAAAATGCGCCGCTGGCCTGAGCGCGATCGTAGAGAAAACCGCTGAGAATGG
>DASZZV010000335.1:0-13330 GCA_035544835.1 Thermoanaerobaculia bacterium | reverse complement strand
TGACCAGACTGTCACGTCTCTCCATAGGTCTGCTCCTTTTGACTGCTGTGGCGGCGCGGGCCGATGGGCCGATCGAATGGCCCTTTTACGGCGGCACTCCGGGTGGAACCCGATTCTCCGCGGCCGCCGACATCACGCCTGCCAACGTATCGAAGTTGCGCGTCGCCTGGACCTATCGGACCGGTGAGCTCGCTGCTCTGAAGAAGGTCCCCGAGTGGGCCTTCGAGACGACGCCGCTGATGGTCGGCGATCGGCTCTACCTCAGTACTCCTCTCAATGAGGCCATTGCGCTGGACGCCGAGACCGGCCGCGAGCTCTGGAGGTTTGATCCCCAGATCGATCGCGATGTCACGTACGGTAACAAGTACGTCTCTCGTGGCGTCGCTTTCTGGGAGTCTTCCGATGCCGGGGCCTGTGCGACGCGGATTTTCATGGCCACCAACGACGCCCGGATCTTTGCGCTCGACGCCGAGAGCGGGAAGCCCTGCCGTGACTTCGGTGAAAAGGGATCGGTCAGCCTGCATCCCGATGGGGAGGCGATGAGAGGGGAGTATCAGATCACTTCGGCTCCGACGGTGGCCGATGGCCTGGTGATCATCGGTTCCTCGGTTGCTGACAACCTGCGGGTGGAGGCGCCTCGCGGCACCGTCCGCGCGCTCGACGCCCGGACGGGAGCCATTCGCTGGTCCTGGGATCCTCTTTCGGAAAGCCGTACCGCGCCCGGGTTCCGCGCCGGTGCCGCCAACGCCTGGGCCGGCATGTCGGTCGATGAAGCTCGTCATCTGGTGTTCATTCCGACAGGGAGCCCGAGCCCCGATTACTACGGCGGATTTCGCCCGGGAGATAATCGTGATGCCGACTCCATCATCGCGCTCGACATCGCCACGGGAAAGGTGGTCTGGCGCTTTCAGACCGTGCATCACGACATCTGGGACTACGATGTTGCCTCGCAACCGTCTCTGCTTTCTTTGGACGGCCACGATGCCGTCGCGCAGGTTACGAAAACGGGGAACCTTTTTCTGCTGGACCGTGCTACCGGCGCTCCGCTCCGCCGCGTCGAGGAACGAAGAGTACCGGCCAGCGACGTTCCGGGCGAGCAGATCTCTCCCACCCAGCCATATTCAGTGGAGCTGCCTCCGCTGGCTCCGCAGAGTCTCTCGCAGAAGGATATCTGGGGCGTCTTCCCCTGGGACCGCTGCCGCTGTCGTCGAATCCTGGCTCGATCAAGAAACGAAGGGATGTTCACCCCCCCTTCTACGCAAGGGACGATTCTTTACCCAGGCCCGATCGGCGGAGCAGCCTGGGGCGGCTCGGCCTTCGACTCCAGCCGTCAACTACTGGTCATCAATACCAACCACCTCGCGGCAACGGTGCGCCTCGTTCCCCGCGAGCAATTCGGCCGTGAACCCGGTGGCAAGCGTGTGGAGCTCGGTCCGCAATCGGGTGCCCCCTTCGCCCTTCGCCGTGAGTTCCTGCTCGGTTATTCCGGACTGCCATGTAACCGGCCGCCCTGGGGCACGCTGCAGGCCATCGATCTTTCTACCGGAAAGGTTCGCTGGATCGTGCCACTGGGAACGCTGCGTGACGTCGCGGCGATCCTCCGTATTCTGGGACCGAGCGGAAGTCCGAATCTCGGGGCGCCGATCGTGACCGGCTCCGGCCTCATCTTCATCGGCGCGGCCATGGACAACTTCCTGCGGGCCTTCGATCTGGAGACGGGAAAGGAGTTGTGGAAGGGGAGACTGCCTGCGGGTGGACAGGCCACGCCGCTCACGTATCGAACCAGGAGCGGGAAGCAGTTCGTCGTGATCGCTGCCGGGGGTCACACCAGGCTCGGGACGAAGCGCGGCGACAGTATCGTCGCTTTCGCGCTGCCGTAATTCCCGTCGGTGGGTGCTTCTGTGTGGCACAGGCACTCTTGCCTGTGTGTCGGCCGTCGAGGCCGACTTCCCTGTAGATCATTTACTGAAACGCCACGGCTCGACGCCGTGGCACACAGGCAAGAGTGCCTGTGCCACACAAAAAGAGGCTCCCGCCTGCGGTCGAGGTGTCGGACGCGCAGCTGCGCGTCCCTACGCTTCGCACTTCTCCAGGAATGCCCGCACCCTCGGCAGTGCTGCCGCAATCGCCGCCGGCGACACTGCTCCGACCGACAGGCGCATCCACCCATCCTCGATTTTCCGTCCGAAGGCCTGAAAGGGGACCACCGCGAATCCGGCCTCCTGAATCAGGAGCTGGCGTATGTCCTCATTCGATCGTATCGGTTTTCCACGGAAGGAGCGGCCGATCAACTGGAACTGCGTCGAGAGATAGATCGCTCCCTGCGGCGGGACAGAATCGATGGGGAGATTGTCTCGACGCATCTGCTGGAAAGTCTCATGAAGCAGGTCCAGTCGCTCACGCAGTCCCGCGATCATACGTCCATGAAAGTTGCTGATGGCGCCTTCCTGCGTCAGAAAGCGGGCCGTGGCGACCTGCTCGGCACGAGGCGCCCATGCGCCGACGTGTCCCAGAATGTCGCGCATGCGTGCGATCACGTAGGGGGGACCGACGGCCCACCCGACTCGTACGCCGGTTGCGGCGAAAGCCTTGGAGATGCCGTCCACGAAAACGGTCCATGCCGCTGACTCCGGAACGAGCTCGGGAGGCGTATGGTGACGGGCATCTCCGAATGTCAGCATCCAGTAGACCTGGTCCCACATCACGTACAGCGCGCGCTCACCACGGGCTCTCCGGGTCTTGTTCACCTCGACGACGAGTTGGGCAATGGCCCGAACTTCTTTTTCCTCGAGAACCGTGCCGGTAGGATTCAGCGGCGTATTGATGCATAGGAGGCGAACGCCGCTGAGACGATCGCGAAGCAGGTCCGCGGTGGGAAGAAAATTCGTTTCCGGTCCCACCTCGAGCTCGACTTTCTCCGCGCCGGTGAGAAAGCAGTAGTGATTGTTGTTCCAGCTGGGAATCGGGTACAGCACCCGCTCCCCGGGATCGACCAGCGCTTTGTAGATGGCGTAGATGATCGGGCGTGAGCCTCCGGCAATCAGTACCGACTCGAGCGGATAGGTGAGCCCCAGCCCCGACTCGTAAAAGCGGACGACTTCTTTTCGAAGCTCCAGAATTCCATCGGAGGGCGGGTAATTGGTCTGCCCCTCAGTTAGAGCTTTCGTGATCTCGGCCTCCAGGTCAGGCGGGATGCGGAACTCAGTCGACGCGAAATCGCCCACGGTGAGATTGCAGATCTCACGGCCGGCCGCTGCGAGTGCGCGGATTTCGCCTGAGATCTTGAGAATCTCTGATCCGACCAATCCCCTGGCCAGGGCGGACAGGCCCAGCGTCTCGAACTGGTCGCATTCTTTACCGGCCCTCGGAAAGAATTCTGCAGTGTTCACGGTAGTTGATGTCGTCACGTCGCTGGCTCCTGGGGAGACTGGTTAGTTGCTCGCGGACTGGATTACATCGGCCGCTGCAGGGAATTGGGATTCTCGCCGGCGCGAAGGGAAAGATCGGCACCCTCTTTTCCGAGCTCGAGGCATTCAAAGAGATTCCGGACCAACTGACCGATCCGGTCATCGCCGATTTTTTCGTTTTCGATCTCGGTCACGAGTTGTCGCGCCAGTTCAGCGACTGCAGCCGTCAGCCGGGAGCTCTCCTTTTCAGGCGGGTTCTCACCCGACGCGCTGCACGGCCACAGAAGGGTGGAGATGTTCTCGGCAATGGCAAGCGCGGGAGTCGCTCCATTGCTGCGCCCTTGCACGAGACGGATGATCCGGCCAGCGATGGTGCAGGCGTGCGGAAGGTCCAGCGGAATGTCGTAGTGCCCCATGCCGGGCACATTCTAATTTGAGTTGCTGGTTTTCGGAGCGCCGGGATTCCTGGCGGTACTCCGACAAAGCAGGTTCGAGCGTGTTTGCGGCTAGAATACCCGCGCATGCGCCGAACGACGCTACTCGCGCTTCTCATTCTGATCGCCTGCACCACCTCCACCACCAGCAGGGCCCCCGAGGGCCATTCCGAAGCTCCTCTCCACCTCGTCATTGTTTCCACGACTGACCTGCATGGCTGGGTCGATGGCCATGACGAAACCGTTGAGGGATCGCAGAAAACGGTCAACGTCCACTGGGGCGGGCTTGAGGTCCTGGCAGGCTACCTCGACAATATCCGCGAGGCCAATCCCGGCCGGGTGCTCCTGCTCGATCAGGGCGATCTTTTCCAAGGGACGCTGGTCTCCAATCTTTCCGAGGGTGAAGTCGTGGTCAAGGCCTACAACCAGCTCGGCTATGTCGCCTCGGCGGTGGGAAATCACGAGTTCGACTTCGGTCCTGTCGGCCCACATTCGGTGGTCAGGCAGCCGGGTGAGGATCCCCTGGGAGCATTGAAGCGGAATGTGAAGATGGCGAGATTCAAGTTTCTCGCAGCGAACATCTTCGAGAAAGATACGAAAAAGCATCCCTGGTGGGTGCTCCCATACATGATCACTGAAGTTGCGGGGGCGCGGATCGGCATCATCGGCATTTCCACTCCCGATACGCCGGTGGTAACGGCTCCGGCAAATGTCATTTCGCTCGACTTTACCGATCCGACCGCGGCCGTTGTCGAAGCAGCGCGGGATCTTCGCTCTCAGGGTGTTGACGCAGTCATCCTGCTGGCGCACATCGGAGGTGGTTGCCGCGACAACTCCGATCCCCACGATGCTTCTACCTGTGAGATTGATGCCGACAGCTTCCGTCTGGCCCGCTCCCTGCCACCCGGAACCGTTGATGTCTTCCTCTCCGGTCATACTCACAAAGAGGCCCGGCAGTTCGTCAACGGCATTCCGGTGATGGAGCCAGCTGCACTGGGGCGGGGATTTGGCGTGGTCGATCTCTACGTGGATCTCGGACGCCACTCTGTTCGTTCGGAGCAAACCACAATGCGGCCGCTGCATATGGTCTGCGGCAGTGTCTTCAGCTCCGTGGAGCGTTGTGATTCGCGTGTTCACAAAGATGCGGACCTCACGATGAAGCCCGCCATCTTCGAGGGAAAGCCGGTTCAGCCGTCCCCTGCGATGCGCTCCCTTCTGAATCCGTATATCGCCGCCGTTGCGGCCAAGCGCGCCGAGAAACTCGGCATCGTCCTTGGAGGGCCATTCATCCGTGACTACACACATGAATCGGCCCTGGGTGATCTCGTCGCGGATGCTCTGGTGAAGGCTCACCCCGAATCGGATTTTGGCGTGGTCAACTCCGGTGGCCTTCGCTCGGATCTGATTAACCGGGATGTCACGTACGGCGACGTCTTCGAGGTTCTTCCGTTCGACAACTACGTCGCTACGGTTCGAATGACCGGTGGAGAGCTCCGTCGCTTCATGACCTTCGGAACCGCCGGGCGACAGGGTATTTTTCAGGTCAGCGGCCTGAAGATGGTCGTGGATGGCTCGGCGACCAACGGCGAGCGGCTTCGCTCGATTACGCGATCAGACGGAACTCCACTCGATGACGATCAGATGTACACGGTCGTCACCAGCGACTTCATCGCGGCCGGCGGTGACGGCGTGCTGCCGGTAACCAGCCAGTTACCTCCGGATCGTATTTACGTCTATTACGATCCTCCGACCATGCGCGACGTTGTCATCGAGGCTCTCAAGAAGATGAGCGCCTCAGGGACTCTCGTGCCGAGGACAGAGCATCGCATCGATATCCTCAACGAGAGAGAGGCGAATTGAGAATTGAGAATTGGGAATTGAGAAAGTAGAGGTTTTACTGCTTCTAATTTCTCAATTCTCAATTCTCAATTCTCAATTTGTTTCAATGCAGGACCACGCGCTGATCGGAGCGGGAGGTTTCCAGCACCCCGAGGCCGAAGCGGGTGGCGGCGAGGCAGTCGACGGGCAGGTACAGGGTGAAGGTCGAGCCGGCACCAGGCCTCGACTGCACCTCGATGGTGCCGTGATGGAGCTCGACGAAGTTCCGAGTGAGTGACAGACCGAGGCCGGTTCCGCTCTTCCTCGATTTTCTCCCTTGATCGGCCTGATAGAACTCGTCGAAGATCCGGTTGAGCTCATCATTCGCGATCCCGACTCCGTCGTCGATCACATCGATCCGGATCGAAGGAGCCTGCAATGGCGAGAGATGCTCCCTCACGCGGTGGACGTTCAACTGGACCGTTTCGCCTTCGGACGAGAACTTCACTGCATTGGACAGGAGATTGAACAGAATCTGCTTGAGACGTCCTTCGTCGAGGCGGACCGACGGAACGTCGGAATCGACGGAGGTGACGATGCGAACCCGCGCCTCCGCCGCGAATCCCTTCATGACCCGCTCTACCGCCGTGATGGTCTCGCGAAGATCAAATGTGTCGAGACGAAGCTCGACTTTCCCGGCCTCGATCTTGGACAGATCGAGGATGTCGTTGATCAGGTTCAGCAGGTGGTGTCCAGCCGCGTAAATGTTCTCCAGGAACTTGTAGAGTCTTGGAGGGAGCTCATTTTTGGAGTTGCGCATCAGGACGCTCGAGAAGCCGATGATGGAATTGAGCGGAGTGCGCAGCTCGTGCGACATCTTGGCCAGGAACTCGTTCTTGCTCCGGTCTGCTGCGGTAAGCTGGACGTTGGTTTCATGGAGCTCGGTAGTGCGCTCCTGAACACGTTCCTCGAGGGCGTAAGTGAGGTCCTCGAGCTCTTCGTAGAGCTGAGCGTTGTCCAGACCGACGGCGGCCTGATTGGCGACGGTAGTCAGCAGCAGCACGTCGTCCTTATTGAAGGCATTGGGGCGATAGTTCTGAAGTGAAATCACGCCGATGACCCGATCTCGAGCCACCATCGGCACGCCGAGCCAGGACTGAGTCGCCACACCATCATCAACGGAGGCGACTCCATACTTGATCTCGTCTTCGAATCTGCCGAGCAGAAGAGGCTCGTGGTGTTCGATTACCCAGGCATTGAGACCCTGCCCGGCCGGAATCCGTTTCTTCGGGAGAATCTCGTCGTTCTTGATGAAGAGCTCGAGGGTCAATTCTCCCGTTTTTTCGTCGATGATGGCGATGCTGAAAACGCTGGCGTCGACTACCTTCTTGCTCTCGGTGTAGACGGTCATCAGCAGACTCTCGGTCGTTGTGAGCGATATGGCCTTGCTGATGTTCAAAATGGAAGCGAGACGCTGAAGCAACTGACGGCTTCCGCTCTGGGCGATGGCCATCTTCCGCGTGACGGAGTAGGCGACGATGAGCTCCGCGCAGAGGGCAACCACCGCGACCCACCCCATGGCATCGTATGCCAGCGTGATGCAGATGGCGTAGGGGACAGTAAGCAGGTAGATGCAAAAATCGATGCTGTAGACCCGGGCGATCTTTCGAATCGAGTATCCGTAAGCGAGGGCCGGACGGATCATCACCACGCTGTTGCAGAAGATCAGCAGCACGCCGCAGAGAATCAGTCGCCCAGCCGATTCCGGTGAGGCGTGAACGTTGATCACCTCTCCGTGGAGCTTTTCGTACACCAATGCCGCCGTCAGGACAGGGATCCCGTACGTGCTGAAGAATCCGAAGGCCTTCACATACTCTACGGTCGGATCCTTCATGTCGATCTTCGACGGCCCGATCTGTTTGATCGACAGAAGACGTTCGGCGAGACCGGCGCCGACAGCCAACCAGGCACTGATGACGACTCCAAGAAGCGGATACATGGCGACGTAGGCGGTCAGGCTCATCGCAACCGAGATGTCGCGAGTGAGCTCGAACCGAAGGGACTGCAGGGCCATCGAGGTGAGAAAGAAGGTCAGGAAGAGCAGAGGGAAGATAGGACCCAGCTGCCTGATGATGACGAGCGTTTCCCCGCGACGCAGGTAGGTGACAGCTAGCACGAGGAGGAAGCCGGCCACTCCCTGGCTCAGGAAGACGGCGAGTACCTTCTGACGCGAGCTTTTTCCGGCAACAGCTTCCGTAGCCGCCATGAGGTTCCGTTATTTTAGATCGTAACTCTGGAGCGGCGCTTTTCAAAGAAAGGGAGCGTTCTTTGCCCTTTTGTGTGGCACAGGCACTCTTGCCTGTGTGCCGCGGCGTCGAGCCGTGGCGTTCCGGCTGCGAATCAACAGAGAAGTCGGCCTCGACGGCCGACACACAGGCAAGAGTGCCTGTGCCACACAAGAGTCGGACCGCTCTTCGCGCGCCGCTACGATGAAACGAATGTTGCCGGGATGGAGCCGCAGTCGGTATTCTCTCTATGATTTCGCCGACCTGTGAAGAACTTGTTCCCCAAGCCTCAACATGAAAAGCTGACACCTGAGGGTGTCCTGGACTCGTTCACGCAACGCCTCCACTATTCTGTCGGAAAAGATGAGCACACCGCCCGCGATTTCGATCTCTTCACCGCCTTCGCCTATACCGTGCGCGACCGTCTCATGGAACGCTGGTTCGCGACTCAGGATGTCTACTATCAGAAGGATGCCAAGCGGGTTTACTACCTCTCCCTCGAGTTTCTCATCGGCCGTCTTTTCGGAAACAACCTTCTCAACCTCGGGAGCGTGGACGAATATGGGGAGGCGGCACGCCGCCTCGGGCTGAGTCTCGCTAACCTCGAGGAGCAGGAGTGGGATGCCGGACTCGGCAACGGTGGGCTGGGTCGTCTGGCGGCCTGTTTTCTCGATTCTGCGGCATCACTGGCGCTTCCCTTTTATGGCTATGGCATCCGTTACGAGTACGGGATCTTTCATCAGCATGTTCAGGACGGCATGCAGGTCGAGGCGCCGGATAACTGGCTGCGCCTGGGAAATCCATGGGAGGTCCCTCGTACCGATGCACTGTTTCCCGTCAAGTTTTACGGGCGCACCGAGGCGTATGAGGACGAGACCGGTTTCGAGCGGATCGACTGGGTCGACACGCAGGACGTCTGGGCGATGGCCTACGACACGCCCGTCATCGGCTTCCGGAACGGCACGGTCAATACGCTTCGTCTCTGGGCCGCAAGATCGAGCCGCGAATTCGATCTGCTCCGCTTCAATTCCGGTGATTACGTTCGCGCTGTCGAAGACAAGACCGCTACCGAGAACATCTCCAAGGTGCTCTATCCCTCGGACGACGTGTATGCCGGCAAGGAGCTGCGGCTCAAACAGCAGTACTTCTTCGCTTCGGCCACGTTGCAGGACGTCATCCGTCGTTTTCTGAAAAAAGAGGGGAGGCGGTGGGAAGAGCTTCCCGACCAGGTCGCGATCCAGCTCAACGATACCCATCCCTCGATCGCCGTTCCGGAGTTGATGCGTGTGCTGGTCGATCTGCATCGCGTCGATTGGGAGAAAGCCTGGTCGGTCACCCAGCGAGTCTTCGGCTACACCAATCACACCATATTGGCGGAGGCGCTGGAGAGCTGGCCGACCGAGCTCTTCTCGCGTCTTCTTCCGCGGCATCTTCAGATCGTGCAGGAGATCGATCGCAGGCTTCGCGCTGCCGTGCTGGTCGCTTTTCCCGACGACACCGACCGCGCGCGGCGTATGGCCGTGGTCGACCCGGACTCGGGTCGCGTGCGCATGTCGCATCTGGCCATCGTCGGTAGCCACGCCGTCAACGGGGTCGCGAAGCTGCACACCCAGATTCTCAAGAGCTCCGTGTTCCGTGACTTCGATCAGTTGTATCCAGGGAAGTTCTCCAACAAGACCAACGGCATCACTCCCAGGAGATGGCTGCTGGGATGCAACCCGGGCTTGTCGAGCCTCATCACCGACGCCATCGGTAATCGCTGGTTGAGGAACTTCGAGGAGTTGCGCTCGATTGAGCCGTTGGCGGGAGATGCCGCATTTCGAGAAAAATGGCGGCAGGCCAAGCTGACGAACAAACAGAACCTGATGCGATGGAGCGAGGCCCTTCACGGATTGAGTATCGACCCGGAGACGGTGATCGACTGTCAGGTCAAACGCATCCATGAGTACAAACGGCAGCTTCTCAACGTGATGCACGTGATCGCGCTCTATCACCGGATTCGTGATGGCGCCATACCGACGATCAAGCGAACGTTTCTTTTTGCGGGAAAGGCGGCGCCGAGCTACACGATGGCGAAGTTGATCATCCGTCTCATTCACGCCGTGGGAAAGATGATCGACGCCGACCCGGTAGCGCGAGAATTTCTGCGGGTCGTGTTCATACCGAACTACGGGGTCTCCGCCGCCGAGAAGATCTTCCCGGCCTGCGAGATCTCCGAGCAGATCTCGACGGCCGGCATGGAGGCATCAGGAACCGGCAACATGAAGGCGGCGCTCAACGGCGCGCTCACGGTAGGGACCATGGACGGCGCAAATATCGAGATCTGCGATGCCGTCGGCGTCGATAACATGTTCATCTTCGGTTCTACAGCAGCGGATCTGACTGTAATGCGCAGCGCCGGCTACGATCCGGCCCTGTTCATTGCCCGAGATGCGGAGTTGGCCAGGGTCCTCGACACGATCGACAAGGGCGAGTTGGACGCGCTCTACCCGGGAGTCTTCAAGGTGATCGCCGACTCGATTCGCAACAGGGACACTTTCTTCCACTGCGCGGACTTCCGCCCATACCTCGAGTGTCACGAACGGGCTGCCGCGGACTACCTGACTCCGGAGCTCTGGACGGCCATGTCGATCCGCAACGTCGCCAGGATGAGCTACTTCTCCAGTGACCGGACCGTGGCCGAGTACGCGCGCGATGTCTGGGATGTCGAGCCAGTGCCGAGCAGCGGCTCGTGGACGAGGGAGTAGGGACGCGCCTTTCGGAGCGCCGCCTTCGAGGCGGCCGCGCTGATCCTGGCTCCGACATTTCTTGCGCAGTGCAGTCTCTCTGTGAATCGCTACAGGAACGCCGCGGCTCGACGCCGCGGCACAAGGGTTCGGGAAACCCTTGCCACGAACTGCGGCGCTCCGATGCGACGAGCGGGGGCGCGTCGCGCCCACGCTCATCGGCGTTCGTCTTATGCTTTCGCTGGCGCGGCTGCCGCCGGTGCCGGAGCAGTCGCTGGCTGATTGACGATGTCGGTGTACTCGAAAAGGGGAGTCGACAGATAGCGCTCACCGGTGTCGGGCAGAATAGCCACGACCCGTTTGTCGGGTCCCATTTCCTTCGCGACTTCGATCGCCGCCCAGGCAATTGCTCCCGAGGAGATTCCGACCAGGATTCCCTCTTCCTTGGCCAGACGACGCGTCGTCGAGACGGCCTGGTCGTAGGTCACGTCGATGATTCGGTCGACGACCTTGGCATTGTAGATGGATGGAACAATTCCCGCGCCGATGCCCTGCAGCTTGTGAGGACTGTGCGTGCCGCCCTTGAGCACCTGGCTCTCGATCGGCTCGACGGCCACCACGATCACGTTGGGGTTGATCCCCTTGAGCACCTCGCCAACGCCCGTTACCGTGCCTCCGGTCCCCACTCCTGCCACGACGGCGTCGATCTTTCCGCCGGTATCGTGAATGATCTCGACAGCGGTCGTGGTGCGATGAATCTGTAAATTGGCCGGATTGTCGAACTGCAGGGACAACCAGCCGTTGTTGGCTTTGGCGTACTCACCAGCCACTCGCTGTGCTTCCTTGATTCCCATCGGCCCCGGAGTGAGGATCAGGTCGGCACCGAGGGCCTGCAGCAGTTTGCGACGCTCGACCGACATCGTGTCGGGCATCACCAGCACGCACTTATAACCGCGCGCTGCAGCCATGAGTGCCAGACCGACGCCGGTGTTGCCGCTCGTGGCCTCGACGATCGTTCCCCCCGGTTTGAGCGCCCCGCTCTTCTCGGCGTCATTCACCATCGACAGGGAGATGCGGTCCTTGACGCTGGAGGCGGGATTGAAAGACTCCAGTTTCACGGCGACTTCGGCGCCTCCTTTATGATGAATGCGATTCAGGCGAACAAGCGGTGTCCGCCCGATGGTCTCGGTGATGTCGTTGTAGATGCGACCGTGCATGATGCCTCCTCCAAAGTAAAAGACCCGGCTCGGCCGGGTCGCGTTGATCGATCAGAATCTGTTGATTTTACGAACGGCCATCGATCGTCTGCGACCGTAAGGTCGTACAACAGGATGCGAGAAAGACGTTCGATGTTCTGGACAATTGAAAGCAACGATAAGGCCGGTCTTAGCATCAAGTCAAATCGACAGCTCACAACGACTCGAACGCTTCTGTTACGAGTTTCATCGCTTCCTGAGGAGTGTCGCCAGTCGCCGTGAGATGCCCCATTTTTCGTCCCGGCCGCGGCTCGTCCTTTCCATAGAGATGAAGTTTTACACTTCTGTGGGCGAGGGCGGCCGGCCAGTTCGGCGTGCCGTTTTTCCATGCGTCCCCGAGGATGTTGATCATCGCCGCCGGGCGGTAGAGGCGCGTCTCGCCGAGGGGCAGGCCGCATACGGCGCGAAGCTGCTGTTCGAACTGGCTGGTCACGGCGGCGTCGAAGGTGAGATGACCGGAGTTGTGAGGGCGAGGAGCGAGCTCGTTGACAAGCAGATCTCCATCTTTGGTGACGAAGAACTCGACGCACATGACCCCGATCACGTCGAGCTTCTCGAACACGCCTCGGGTGATCTCAACTGCTTTGCGGGCCAGTGCCTCGCTGATGGCCGCTGGCGCAAAGGAGGTATGAAGGATTTTGTGTTGATGACAGTTCTCGAGAATGTCGTAGGCGCGAAAGTCGCCGTCCACGCCGCGCGCGGCCACGACCGAGATCTCTTTTTCGAACTTGACGAACTTCTCGAGCACGCTGTTCTGACCGCCCAGGGAATGGAAGGCTGGCTCCACATCGCTCGGCATCGAGATTTTCCACTGGCCTTTACCGTCGTACCCGAATGATGCGAGCTTCAGTACCGAGGGGTAACCGAAGGCTTTGACCCCTGCGTCCAGATCCTCCCTTTTGCGCACCTGTACGAAGGGCGTTACGGGAAAGCCGGACTCTCGTAGAAAGGTCTTCTCGCGAACGCGATGTTGAGTGGTTCGGAGGACCTGGCTGGCTGGTCGTACCGGCTTGAGCTCCTCGGCCACGCGCAAGGCCTTCGAAGAGACGTTCTCGAACTCCATGGTGATGACGTCGACATTGCGGGCGAAGACTCGTACTGCGTCGAGATCGTTGAACGACGCCACGACCTCCACATCTGCCAGCTGGTTGGCCGGGAGGTCGCTATCGGGAGAGAAGGTGTGAACGCGGTAGCCCATCTTGCGGGCGGCGATGGCGAACATGCGGCCGAGCTGGCCACCTCCGAACAGGCCGACCGTGGAACCGGGGAGAATTGGAGTTGTCATGAGGGTGATTGTCCGTCAGCTGAGGGTGAAGTGATCAGTGATTCCTGCGTCTAAAAACCCACATTTACGCGGATTGCTGTTGCTGTCATCCCGAGCAAGGGCGGGCGGGTTGGGTGGGG
>DASZZV010000334.1:0-11062 GCA_035544835.1 Thermoanaerobaculia bacterium | reverse complement strand
TTGCAACTGCTCGATGTGCATCGGTTTGCTGATGTAGTCATTGAAGCCCGCGGCCATGCAGCGCTCGCGGTCCTCGCGCATGGCGTTTGCCGTGACGGCAATCACCCACGGTTTTTCATGAATGGCCGAGCGCTCGCGGATTTTTCGGGTGGCCTCGAGTCCATCCAGCTCGGGCATCTGCACATCCATGAGTACGACGTCATAAACCTGCCGCTCGAGGGCCTCGAGCACTTCCCATCCGTTGGCAACCACGTCGGGTCGATACCCCATGTGCTCGAGACTCAGCGTGGCCAGCTTCTGATTCACCACATTGTCCTCGGCCACGAGAATACGCATCGGCAGACGCTCGGCGAGATGGATGTCATAGGTCCTGTCGCTGGGTCGGACGGCGACCGGTGCGCCGGTGAACACCGCGCGCAGAGTGTCGAAGAGCTGCGATGGTTTGACCGGCTTGGTGAGAATCGCAGAAAGGTGCAGATCCTCCGCTTCTGGTTCCCGCCGGCCTATCGAGGTGAGCATGATCAGCGGAAGAGTCGCAGCGTCTCGCCGCCGGCGGATTGCTGCGGCCAGCTCAATTCCGCTCATCTCCGGCATCTGCATGTCCAGGAGCGCGATGTCGATCGGGTCCCCGCGCTCGATGATCTTCAGCGCCTCAGCGCCAGAAGTTGCCAACACCAGCGTCATTCCCCAGGACAGCAGACGTGCCTCGAGGATCCGGAGGTTGGTCGCGTTGTCATCGACGATCAGGGCTTTCTTGCCGCGCAGGTGCTCCTCGGGAGGACGGAGGCTGCTTTCCAGTTCGTGAACATCGACGCTCACCGTCAGCAGGAACGTCGAGCCGCTGCCTAGCTCGCTTTCGATGCGGATGGTTCCACCCATGATCTCTGCCAGGCGCCTGGAGATGGCCAACCCGAGTCCGGTGCCGCCATAACGCCGAGTCATGGAGACGTCGACCTGGGTAAATGATTGGAAGAGGCCCTCTCGGTCTTCCTCTCCGATCCCGATGCCGGTGTCCTTTACGGCAAACTGCATCACACAATGAGATCTGGTTTTCTCGATGGCCGAAACAGTCACCACAACTTCGCCCCGATAGGTGAACTTGATGGCATTGCTCAAGAGATTGGTGAGGATCTGTCTGAGGCGGGTGACGTCGCCATAAAGAAGCGTAGGCGTGTCGGGCTCGACGATGTAGCCGAGATCGAGATTCTTTTCTGAAGCACGAGCTGCCACCAGATCGAGGATCGACTCCATGCATTCATCGAGATCGAAGATCTGGCGGTCGAGCTCCAGCTTTCCGGCCTCGATCTTGGAGAAGTCGAGGATGTCATTGATGATGATCAGTAGTGCTTCACCACTGTTTCGGATGGTATCGGCGAACTCTCGCTGCTCCTGGGATAGCTCGGTATCGAGAAGGAGCCCGGTCATTCCGATGACGGCGTTCATCGGTGTCCGAATCTCGTGACTCATGTTGGCGAGGAAGGCGCTCTTGGCCTGATTGGCCGCGTCGGCCGCTTCCTTGGCGCGGAGCATCTGCTCTTCCGCCTTCTTTCGTTCGGTCAGCTCCTGCTGCGCAGCCGAATAGAGTCGCGCGTTTTCAATGGCGATGGCCGCCTGTCGGGCGAAGGCCATGGCCGCCTGCGCCTCGGTTTCTCCGTAGTGGTCGACCTGGCGGCTATCGATGGTAAGGGCGCCGATGATGCGGTCGCGAACCATGAGCGGGACACCGATGTTGCTGAGGATGGGAATTCCGGGGATATTTTTCCAGCTGCGATCGGTGTCGGCGTGATGAAGAATGATTGGCTCGGGATTCGTAGCGAGCCGCTGGTTGTAGGGATGCTCGGCGAGCTTGCGGGCGTAGCCGAGATGTTCCTGGGGAAGATGACGTGACGCGATCACGCGCATGGAGTCCCCTTCGATGAGTTGAATGCTGCTGCTGTCGCAATCGATGACACGCTCCAGCTGATCGAGGATCGCGGGAAGAACGATATCGAGATCGAGACTCTGGTTGACGGCCCGGGCGCTGGCCTCCAGGCGCTCGGCGAGAACGCGGGAACGTTTCTCGAGCTCGAAAAGACGTGATCTCTCGATGGTCGCTGCGACCTGCGCGGCCACGGTTTCGGCCAGGCGCCCCTCAGCAGGGGTGAAACGGCGGTCCGGCCGGTCGTCGTCGATTCCGATCGTCCCGATGACCTCACCCCGTGAAATGAGGGGGGCGATGACCAGACTGTGAGTGCCTCGCTCGGCCATGAGCTCATGGGTGGAGGTGGTCAGAGGGTTGGTCTGCACATCTTCAATGGTGAGAGATTTACCGGTATCCACGACATAGCTCGAGGCGCTGTTGCCGGCCAGCGGGAGCACGAGCCCTATCGCACTCGGCGCTCCCTGCTTCGCGAACTCGGCTACGACTCGAAGTCCGGTGCGCGCCTCGTCGAGGAGGCAGATTCCGCAGGAGCGGGCGTGAAACAACTCCACCAGCTCTCGCGCCACGATCTGCAGCAGTTCCCCGGAGTCGCGATTCGATCCGAGGGCGGCGCTGATCCGGTTTACCGTCGCCAGCTCGGCAACCCGCGCTTCTGCCTCCTGCTGCGCCAGCTGGAGCTCAGTGATGTCGTGCATCACGCCGTGCGTCATGCGCGGTGCGCCGTGCTCGTCACGAACGGTCGTCGATTCCACTCTGAACCACACCGTCCGCCCATCGCGCGCGATGATGCGGTGAGTCATGACGATGGTCTGGCCGGTGCGATCCTTCTGAGCAAGGAGCGCCTTGACCCATTCCTGATCGTCGGGATGGATGACGCGCCACCAGAGGTCGGGGTCGGAGAGCCACTCCTGCTGTGAGTAACCGAGAATCGTCTCGACCTGCGGGCTGATGTAGGCGGTGGTCCCGCCGTCTTCGCTTACCGACCAGCGAAATGTGATGCTCGGTACCTTTTCGACCAGCGAACGATAGAGGTCCCCTTCAGCGCGCAGACTGGCGAGGGATCGATGGAGGTCGGCCAGCTCCGTTTCGTAGCAGGCCGCTCGGCGGCGCACTTGATCGAGCTCGCGTTGGAGCTTCTCTTCAGGAGAACCTGGCAGTGTCTGGCCGGGCCACATCACTCCATTATGGCGCCAGGTTAGGCCACCGTCACCCGAGGTCGCCTTTCCAGGACTTCATCATGGCTTCACGATGGCGTCACGGCCCTTGCGGCCGATGCATCAGCGAAGTTGAAACTCGACATCGGAAGACTGCAGATTGCCCTGAAATTTCGGGGATCGGATATCGTCTTCGTATGAACCTGGGGATTCGATTGGTCACCATGTCGGAACGATGGAAGTCATCCTTCGTTGCCATGACAGCGGCGCTGCTCTTTGGCTCCGGAGCTCCCGCTCCCGAAGCCGGCTCTCCGTTTGTCGTGGTCCTCGGTATCGCACAGGACGCCGGATATCCCCACGCCGGCTGCCAGCGAGCCTGCTGCCTGCGGGTCTGGCGCGATCCCTCGCTCCGCCGGCATGTGTCGTCTCTGGCTATCGTCGATCCCCTTTCGCGCCAGCGCTGGATCATCGACGCGACGCCCGACATCACTGCTCAGATCGAGATGCTCAATCAGCTCTTTCCGCTCGTGCGTCGGCCGGTCGCCGCCGTCTCGCCGATCGCTGAGCATCTCGGGATCTCGGGCATTCTGCTCACTCATGCCCATGTCGGACACTACACTGGACTGATGTATTTCGGACGCGAGGGGATCGCGACGCATGATCTTCCGGTGTTCGCGATGCCGCGTATGACGAAGTTTCTGACGGACAACGGCCCCTGGTCGCAACTGGTTGCGCAGCACAACATCGAGCTGCGGGGATTGCAGGAGGACGAGGAAGTTCGTCTCAACGAGCGCCTCTCCGTCACTCCGTTTCGCGTCCCTCACCGTGACGAGCTCTCGGAGACGGTGGGCTTCCTGATTCGGGGTCCGCGTAGAACGGTGGTCTTCATACCCGACATCGACAAATGGGAGCGGTGGGATCGCCGCGTCGAAGACTATGTAGCGAAGAGCGATCGTCTCTACATCGACGGAACGTTCTTCGCGGATGGCGAGGTGCCGGGTCGGAGCATCAAAGAGATTCCTCATCCCTTCATCAGCGAGACGATGGCGCGGCTGTCGCCGTTGAAGCCTGTCGAGCGGTCCAGGGTCCACTTCATTCACCTGAACCACACGAATCCTGCGCTGGATCCAAAGAGCGCTGCGGCCCGGCAGATTCAGCGAGAGGGCTTTCATGTGGCCCGCGAAGGCGAACGATTCGGACTGTAAGCGCCGAAAAACAGATTTGTCTTCCGCTTCAGCGGATTGTTAGGCAAAAAAAGAGAACACAGTTAGCGAGCTCGGCGCTACAATCCTGGAGATGACAGATGTGTTGCTGATCTGCATGCCATTCGGGCCGCACACTTCTCCTTCCATCGCCCTTAGTCTCCTCAAAGCACAACTTCGCGACTCCGATGTTTCGGTCGGTGTCCGTTACTTCTCGATCGACTTTGCCGATCTGGTCGGCGAGAGACGCTATGCGCGTATCGCCACCGACTCCGGCGCGCCGGCCATTCGCGAGCTGGCGGGAGAGTGGCTCTTTCGCGATGCCTTATTCGGCGACGAAGGCGATGCCGATGGCTACGTCGAGAAAATCTTCCGCCGCCGCGAGGCCTGGCCGAAGGCGGCACGGAAACGCGCTTTATCGAAGCGGGCCATCGCTGATGTACTTACCATCCGGCCGCGTGTCGAGCGCTTTCTGGATGACTGTCTGGCTGAGATTGTCGAGCAGCAACCGAAGATCGTCGGCTTCACCAGCGTCTTTCAGCAGCAGGTGGCCTCGCTCGCTCTGGCCCGACGGATCAAGGCCGCACTTCCTGAAACCTTCATCGTCCTCGGCGGCGCGAACTGCGAAGGTGTGATGGGAGCCGAGACGCTTCGACAGTTTCCCTTCATCGACGCCGCCGTGTCGGGCGAGGGTGACCTGGTGTTTCCGGAGCTGGTGCGACGGGTAATGTCGAACCGGGATGTCGATGACCTCGGTGGAGTCCGCACGCGTGGCAACGTCACTCGGTCATTCGAGACTGGATCTTTTTCCAACGCCCCCTCGGTGATGACCATGGATGCGCTTCCCTATCCCGCTTATGACGATTTCTTCGAACAATTCGGAGCGAGTCGCCTGAGTCGTCAATGGCAGCCCGGTCTCTACTTCGAGAGCTCACGCGGATGCTGGTGGGGCGAGCGAATGCATTGCACCTTCTGCGGCCTCAACGGCTCGACCATGCAGTATCGGAGCAAGTCGGCCACGCGGGCTCTGGCTGAGCTGCGCGACCTGGCGACCACGTATCCGAACTGCGACGTCCAGGTCACCGACAACATTCTCGACATGGGCTACTTCAAGGACTTCATCCCCGCCCTGGCCGAGGCGAAGTTGCCGGTTGAATTGTTTTATGAGACCAAGGCCAACTTGAACAAAGCACAGATCAGGGCTTTGCGAGACGCCGGCATCCGGAAGATCCAGCCTGGAGTGGAGAGTCTCAGTGACCCGATCCTGAAGCTGATGCGGAAGGGCGTGAGCGCCATCCAGAACGTGCAGCTCTTGAAGTGGTGTAAGGAGCTCGGCGTCCATCCCTACTGGAATCTGCTGTGGGGATTCCCTGGTGAGCCTGCCAGCGAGTACGCGAAGATGGCGGCGCTCGTTCCGCAGCTGATGCATCTGCCGGCACCGGTCGGAATCGCCGGACTGAGGCTCGATCGCTTCAGTCCCAACTTCGTAGCGTCCGAGCAGTTCGGATTTGCCAACGTGCGGCCGCTGGCCCCGTATCATCATATCTATCCGTTCGAGAGCTCCGTCGTCGCCAATCTCGCTTACTACTTCGATTTCGATTACCGCGAACCTCGTGATGTCGACAGCTATATCGCTCCGCTGCTTAAAGCCGTCCGCGTCTGGCAGCGAGCCGAAGAGTCCGAGGAGCTGCTGTCGGTCGACGCCGGTGACGAGCTCGCCATCTGGAATCTTTCCCGCGGCGGTGGCAGACCACTCACGTTGCTCTCGGATGTCGATCGCCTTCTCTACATCGCCTGCGATATGGCGCGGGACCTCAAGTCCCTCGTCGAAGTGACACGGCAGTTCGATTCCATCGCACTCACGGAAACCGAGATCGAAGATCGCCTCGGACCGCTGGTCGATGACGGTCTCCTTCTGCGCGATCGCAGTCGCTATCTGGCTCTGGCGGTTCCGGTGGGCGACTACCAGCCTTCACGCAAGACGATGTCGCGCATCACCGCTCTCGGTCGCGAGCTCCACCATCATCGAGATTTCGCGCGACCGGCATTCCACAAGGCAGATGTTCCTCGATACCTTCTCGACGAGAAGAACGAGGTAGTCGTGCACAACACAACGAAGTAACAAGGAGAGATCATGGCTACAAAGAAGAAGGCAGCGAAGTCGTCAGCGAAGAAGAGCAGCGCCAAGAAGAGTAGTGCAAAGAAGAGTAGTGCAAAGAAGAGTAGTGCAAAGAAGGCTCCGGCCAGGAAGAGCTCCGCCAAGAAGTCCTCGGCCAAGAAAGCGCCCGCCAGGAAAGCGCCCGCGAAGAAGGCTGCCAAGAAGAAATCATCTTCCAAGGCCAAAAAGAAAGACGTCGGCATGATCTGATCGAGTGGTTCATGTGGGGCCGCAAGGCCCCACACCCCACGGCGTAAGTCCTGGGGAACGTGATCGGCCCCACATTTTCGAGCCACATAGGGCGGCATGGGCGGCGAGGATCCGCCGCGGTCATATGTCGCCCCTCCGGGGCTCGACATTATTCCGCAGGCTTCGGAACCCACGGCTTACGCCGTGGGCTAACGAGATTCCGCAGCTACGCGGCTCTTGAGTCAAACCCATGAACTCAGAAACCCAGCAACTCAACTAGAACTAGACCATCGCGATCGGCTGCTGCGCCAGGAGCTTGGTCAGCCAGAGGTTGGTGAGCTTCTCGAGGACCGTGTTCTGCCGCAGTCGGGCCCGCAGGTGCACGAAGTCGACGCGGTCGAGCTCCTGATCCTGATTGAAGCAGGAGAAAACGAAAGACTCTTTTCCGGTGACGGGATCGACGTGGCGCTGCAGGCACTGCGCGCAGACCTGTTTCATCATGCACTGCATCGGCGAGTTGACCGAGCCGATGCCGATATGGGAGGGGGAGAGAAAGGGCTGCAGTACTCCGTGCCGCGAGTCTTTCACGGCACGCATCATCCCGTCGGAGCCGATGGCGATGATGCGGTTGACCCGGTCGAGGGGAATCAGATTCCCCCGGAAGCCGGTATTGGCGGGAAGGTCACGAATCGTTCCGGTCGCGTAGGCCATCATCGACTGAATGATGTTGCCTACGAACCCGAGATCATTGGGACGGCCGGGATGAATCGGCGCACCGGCGTCGACGGACCAGATGACCTGATCGGTGGATGCCTCGATCTCGTCTTTCTTGAAGAGGTCTTCCGCTTTCTTGTAGCCGGCGAAGTAGATGACCTCGCATCCGTTCTTCTTGAACCCCTTGGCGATGGAGAAAAGGACGGCGTTGCCGAGACCTCCTCCGGCCAGAAGAATGGTTTCGTTCGATGGGATCTCGGTGGGCGTTCCGGTGGGTCCCATGACCACGACCGGCTCGCCTGGCTTGAGCGCGGCGCATAGCCGCGACGAGCCGCCCATCTCGAGAATGATCAGCGACAGGAGTCCTTTCGCCGGGTCGGTCCATGCTCCGGTGAGTGCCAGTCCTTCCATGGTCAGTCGTGAGTCGCCGATCTTCGGGGCGAATGTCTCGAAATTCTGGAGCCGGTAAAACTGTCCCGGCTGAAACTTCTCCGCGGCCAGCGGGGCGTGTACGACGACCTCCACAATCGTGGAGGTCAACCTGTTGACTTCCGCGACATGGGCGAGAAAACCATCGTCGAGCCGTTTGAGGAGCTCAGTCCATTGCTGGTCACGATCGCCCTGGTTGGCCGCGATGGTTCCCCGCAACGGGTCTTCGAAGAGCTGTACGACATGCCGGAAGCCGTACTTGGCCGAGGCCATCGCTTTCACCACGTTGCCGGCGTAGGTCGGATGATTGTCCCCGTAGAAAGAGATCAGCTTGCGGGGATCTTTGGGGTGGGCGTAGGAAGTGAAGAAGCCGGGTGGCTCGAGGACGCTCTCGACCGGAACGAGACGGATGTCCTCTCCCTCGATCTGGAGCCGGTGTCCCTGAAAAAACTCGCCGTACTTGTCGAGTTGAAATGTACCCGGGTGCTCCTTCTCATAGATGACGTTCGGGCTGGTGCCGGCGGCAACCATCACGCTGCGGCAGGGGATCTCGAAGACTGCGCCGGAGTCGACCCAGCGCCCGTCTTCGACAGTCTGTTTCTGGAACACCACGGCGCGCAGATGCCCAAAGGAGTCCTGGAGGGCTTCGACCGGAGAAATGCCGTCGATGTACTCGATGCCTTCCTCCATCGCCTTGGCGACTTCTTCGTAGTTCAGGCGATAGGCGGGCGAGTCGTTGATACTCTTCCGGTAGGCGATGCTGACGCCGCCCCAGGAGCGGATCAGGGGGATGAAGTTCGGTGCTTCTCCCGCTTTTGTCGCTCTTTCTCTCTCGGCTTTCACTACTCGTCCATGCATCAGAAACTCGTCGAGGATCTGCAGCTCTTCAGCGTCGTACCCGCTGCGGACGCGGTCCTCACCGATCTCGTTGCCGAGAATCTGGTACCGCTCCGCAATCTTTTCGACCTGAAGAGGGTAGTAAGCGAAAAGCTCGGTCGCGGTGTCGACGGCGGTCAATCCGCCGCCGATGACCAGGGCCGGGAGGCAGACCTGGAGATTGGCCAGGGAGTCCTTCTTGAATGCCCCGGTGAGCTGCAGCGCCATCAGGAAGTCGGATGCTTTCCTGATTCCGCGCACGAGGTTGTTCTTCATGCGGACCAGCGTCGGCGTCCCGGCGCCGGCGGCGATGGCGATGTGGTCGAAGCCAAAGCGGTCGAAGGCGTCCTCGATGCTCAGGGTGCCGCCGAATCGAATCCCGCCGTAGATCCTGATGTTGCGGTTTCGCTCTACGGCGATGCGGATGCACTTCAGGAAGTTCTTATCCCAGCGCACGGTGATGCCGTATTCGGAGACGCCGCCGAAACCCGCCAGGATGCGCTCGTCGAGGCGATCCCACAGTTTCCTGATGTCGGCGATCGGCTCCGGCAACCTCGTGGCTGAGCCGACGATGGCTTCGTCCATCGGCTCGATCTTGAGGGCGTCGATGGCGGCGACGCCGAAGCCCTCGCAGGCCAGATGATGCGCAAGCGTGTATCCGGCGGGACCGAGTCCGACTATCAGCACCTTCTTGCCATTGAAGGGTCTGGCAACGGGGCGGCGCGCGTTCAGCGGATTCCATCGCGTAAGGAGCGAGTAGATCTCGAAGCCATAGGGCAGGAACAGAACGTCGGTGAGGACGCCAGTCTCGATCTGAGGAATGTTGACCGGCTCCTGCTTCTGGAAGATGCAGGCGCGCATGCAGTCGTTGCAGATCCGATGTCCTGTGCCGGGGCACATCGGGTTGTCGACGATGACCATGGCCAGCGATCCGATCGAGTCGCCGCCGGCGCGGAGCTCGTTCATCTCTCCGATCTTCTCGTCGAGCGGGCAACCCTGCAGCGGCAGGCCGAGGGGATTCGGTTTGTAGCTGCCGTCCTTTTCGACGAAGCCGTGAGCGCAGGAGTCTTTTTTTCGCTCGTGACAATAGATGCAGTAGTGAGCTTCGTCGGTGATTTCGCGAGGCGTGAAGCGCGGATCGGTGAGACCGAAGCCGTCACGACGCCGGAGTGCCGACTCCGCGCCGCGGACACTAGGGACTGGCGAGCCCGAAGATGCCGGACCCTGTTCGAGGTTGACGAGGCGATCGAAGTGAAGCGTGTGGGGAAGGCGAAACGAGGTCCATTCGTGAGAGTTCCATTCCGCTGACGGAGCCATGCGCCGGGCTGCTGCCCATCGAACGAAGAGATCGAGTACGCCGTGCAGGGCCGCCGCTTCCCGCTGAAACATCTCAGGAGAGCCAGCCTCGCGGGCGAAAGGCTCGATCGGCTGGAGGACGGGATTGAAGTATCCCCGGCCGGCCGCAGTGCCTCGAAGACGCTCCAGAATCTGGCGGAGCTCGGCCCGCCCTTCGGTCGACGGTGAGAGCGTCGAAGCGCTGCGCGGATAATCCTTCTCCAGTTTGATCAGCTTGTTGACCACATGAGCCAGTGCCAGCTCGCGATCGCGGGACAGGGCGCCGCCGGTGACCGATTCCAGCGCATCCAGAGCCGAGGCTTCGACGGAGGCCAGTTCCTCCGTGGCCAGAGCCGGGGTCGCGATTTTGGCCACGCGTTTGACCACGAAGTCCTTCTTGAAGGCGGCGACTTCAGCATCTCTGAGCGCGCGCGTCCGGAGGGCTTCATTCTCCCCTTCGATGCCGAAGAGTTTCACCAGGAACTGCGAGAGGTAGCGTCCGACCTCAATGAGGATTCGCGATTCCTCGGGCGACGTAACGCCACCGTGCTCGGTGCCGGCCTGTGCCGACTGACGGTAGGTGTCGAATTCTGAGAAGAGGCCTTCCTCGCGGGTACGAACGAAGTCGTCGAAGCTCTCGGCGAGCGCCTTGAGCCGGTCGTACGAGTAGAGATCCTCGTATTGAAAATCAGCGATTCCTAATTTCACCTGGTTTCCTTCAATGGAAGTTGAATGCTGATGGTCGTTTGCACAGTATGTCATCCCGAGCGAAATACGACGATGCGTCGTTCTTGAGATACAGAAACAAGAATTGTCATCCTGAGCAAGGCACGACGCTGCGGTCGCCGATGAGGGAAAGAAACGTGCTTGTCATCCTGAGCCGCCGCGGCGAAGGATCTCCAGCGGCAGGATCTGAATTCAGATCGCTATATCTTGAGATCCTTCGCTGCGGCTCGGGATGACACATCAGGGAACCCGCGTAAATACAGGGAGTTTCTTAGAAGCCGCAGCGAAGGATCTCAAGATATAGCGATCTGAATTCAGATCCTGCCGCTGGAGATCCTTCGCCGCGGCGGCTCAGGAT
>DASZZV010000333.1:0-4361 GCA_035544835.1 Thermoanaerobaculia bacterium | reverse complement strand
GGAGAGACGGTCCGGGCGAAGACCGATGACTATGCGCAGGGGTTGTATTACGAGGATGCGGATTTTGACGTGGTGTCGCAGGTCAGCGAGCTCGCGAAGGCACGGGGAGTGCCGAACGCCCAAATCGCGCTGGCCTGGCTCCTGGGGAAGCCTGGCGTTACGTCACCGATTGTCGGAGCGACGAAGATGTCGCATCTGAATGACGCGATCGCGGCCATCGATCTGAAGCTGTCTGAAGTAGAGGTGCAGACGCTCGAAGGGCCGTACAGGCCGCATCGGGTGTTGGGGCACACGTAATGTTTGTCATCCTGAGCGATAGCGAAGGATCTTTGGTGACATCACGATGGCGTACGTTGACGACCTAGCGCGCTGTCACCAAAGATCCTTCGGTCGCACTCACTTTCCTTTGAGTCCTTTGTTTAGCGCGTGCTTCCTCAGGATGACAACGCTCCCGGATCCACGAGTTGACACACGGCGGCGTTGCCTGGAATGGAATAAACTGCCCTTCTGGAGAGAGAATGCCCAAACCCGTCATCGGAATCGGATCAGACGTCTATCGGGTGCCTGGCGCAAATCGCGAGCGCGCCTTCGCCTACCTCACCTATGTTGAGTCGTTACGGAAAGCGGGTGCGGTTCCGATCCTGATTCCCCCGCAGACCGAGAACGTGGACGATCTGCTGGAGAGTCTTGATGGCCTGCTTCTGGCCGGGGGCGATGATTGCGACCCTGCGGAATATGGCGAAGACCGCCATCCATCCGTAGAGCCGATGGATCCGAGGCGGCAGGCCAGCGAGTTTTCCATGGCTCGGGCGGCCCGCGAAAAACGTCTGCCGACCCTCGGTATATGTCTCGGCTCTCAGGTGATGAATGTCGCGGCCGGTGGAACGCTGATTCAGGATATTTCCTCGCATCACCAGGATGCGCTGCAGCACAGCGGGCCCGGCCACGAGCGGGCCCGTCATCTCATCCATCTGGAGAAAGGGACGCGACTGGCTTCCATCATCGGGGATGAGTCACCGGACGTGAATTCGTCGCACCATCAATCCGTCGGGAAGGTGGGCAAGGGGTTGCTGGTGAATGCCTCGGCGCCAGATGGAATCGTGGAAGGCGTGGAAGATCCGCAGCACCCCTTCTATGTCGGTGTGCAGTGGCATCCCGAGGATATGGCGGGAGAGAAGCCGGCGGAAAGACTGTTCGAGGCGTTCGTCGCTGCGGCACGCGACTACGCCGAGTCGCGACGTAGATAAGAAGCCGATTTGTAACCTCGCCAGGGCCTGGAAACGGAATAGGCTGCGGAACGGAGTCGTTGGACGGCAGGAACGGAGGACTCCCGGATTGAAGCGTACGATTCTCATGCTGGTCATGACCGCGATGGTCGCTCCACAGCTCATGGCTGGCGGAGTCTGGATGGCCTCTCTCCCGCAGGCCCGAAGAGAGGCGAAGAAGAACGATCAGTTGATCCTCGTCGACATGTTCGCCGAGTGGTGCGGCTGGTGTCACCGCATGGAGAAAGAGGTCTTCACTTCGGCGAAGTTCCAGAGCACGTCGCGCAATCTGGTGCTGCTTCGACTCGATACAGAAGACGGCAAGGAAGGATCGACCATGGCGCGGGAGCTGGAAGTCAATCAGCTGCCGACTTTCCTGCTGCTCACCTCGGATCTCACAGTCGCCGGCGTCATCAACGGCTACTCGCCTCCTGACGAGTTCGTGAAGCGCATCGAGGCTGCGCGAGCTGAATACGCCAGCTTCCTCAAGCGGGTCAGCGAGGCCGACAAGCTCGACGATAAGGGCAGGCTGGCGTTGACTAAAGAGCTTATGACGCGTCGGTCCCTGCCCACGGTGGAGTTGCTGACGACCAGGCTGGTCAGCAAGAAGGGCCTACCCGCTGACCTGCGCGACGAGGCTTACTACTACCTGGCTACGAGTCAGGCCCTTCAGAAAAAGTTCGACGTTTCGATCAAGACCATCGCTAAGTTTCAGGCCACCGCCCAGAAGGGTTCCTATGCCGAGAAAATTCAGATGCTCCTGGCCCAGGATTATATGGAGAAAAGCGACTTCTCCTCTGCTCTCCGCGAGCTGAAGGCATTCAAGACCCGTTACCCCGCCTCTCCGCTCGGCCCCAACGCTGACTACTTCATCCCCCTAGTCGAGCAGCAGCTTGCAAAGAAGCAGTAATCTCCCGTCGCTTCGCCTCTCCCCAACGCTGCTCCTTCTGGGGTTGGCGCTGCCGGCTTTCGGGTTGCAACTCGGTCTCGGCTCCGTGCCGTCTCCGAACGGCGAGCCACAGATCGGTATCAAAATCACACTCGAGCAGCCCACCGGCGATGAGCTCCATGGCATGGCCCACATATCGATCCCGGCAGGCTGGCACATTCAGTCCGGCAATCCCAAGGACGAATTTGCCATCGCCACCAAGCTGCAGATCGACTCACTAGCCCTGCAGGTCTCTCGTGTCGATTACCCACCGGATGTAGAACGAGAATTCACCTTCTCACCCGGCACGAAGAAGGCGGTTTACGACGGCGAGATCGACATCTCGTTCACCGCAAAGCGACTGCAGCCTGACGGTCCGCTCAAGGCGGTCCTGTCGTATCAGGCCTGCAACGATCATGTGTGCCTTCGCCCGAAGTCGATCAGTGTGAACACAACCCTGACCGCGTCGGTTCTAAAAACTGCAGCGCCACGGCCCGCACCGATTCCCTCGAATACCAACTTCTCGCGACTCGGTGCGTCGCACCCTCAGTCGTTCTCCGGAATGCTGCACGGCGACCTGCGCCAGACTTTCGAATCCCACGGGATCGCCCTCACGCTGCTGGTCATCTTCGTGGCCGGTCTGTTGCTGAATCTCACGCCGTGCGTGTATCCGCTCATTCCTTTGACAGTCGGCTTTTTCAGCTCGCAGACCGAAGGCAGGCGTGGGCGCCGTGTGGGACTGTCGGTGCTTTACGTCCTCGGTCTCGCTTTCACCTACTCGATTCTGGGCGTCTTTTCGGCCCTCTCCGGGAGACTCTTTGGGGCCTGGCTTCAGCTACCGGCCGTTCTGATCTTCTTCGCCGGCCTGATGCTCGTCTTGTCGCTGTCGATGTTTGGACTCTACGACATCCGTGTTCCCCATTTCCTGAGCGATCGCGCCGGCGCGCGCGCCGGCTACGTCGGCTCGCTCACGATGGGGCTTCTGGCCGGCGTCGTAGCGGCCCCCTGCGTCGGTCCCTTCATCATTTCGCTCATCGCGCTGGTGGCCCAGATAGGAAGTCCCGGGCTCGGCTTTCTTCTCTTCTTCGTGCTGGCGCTCGGTTTAGGATTTCCTTTTCTCCTCCTGGGGATTTTCTCTACTGCAGTGAACTCCATGCCGCGCTCGGGCGGATGGATGGTCACAGTGAAACAGGCCATGGGATTCGTGCTGGTGGCAATGTCCTTTTATTTCGTGCGACCTCTCCTCGGCGATCGCTGGTTCTACCTCGGCGCGGGACTGAGCCTATTGGCCGGCGCGATATTTCTCTTCTTCAGAAGAGATCCCTCCGGCCGCGGTCGTTCGTTGAGCTGGACCTGCGCGACGGTTCTGTTGATCGCCGCGGTCTGGTGCTTCTGGCCGCGCACGCACGGTGAGGAAATGTCGTGGGTGCGGTTCGATGATGCGGCGCTCGCGAAAGCGAAAGGGGCGTCGAAGCCGGTGATGATCGACTTCTATGCCGACTGGTGCACGCCCTGTAAGGAGCTCGACGCGCATACCTTCACAGACACCGCGGTGGCGAGGGAGGCGGAGCGTTTTGTCCGGCTGAAGGCCGATCTGACGAAAGAGAACGATGCCACAGTGAAGGCCGTCTCCACGCGGTTCTCCATCATCGGCGTGCCCACCGTGGTTCTGCTCGACGGCAGCGGCAATGAGATCGATCGCCTCACCGGCTTTGAAGCGCCCGGCCCGTTCGCCGAGCGCCTCAAACGCCTGCGCTGATTAACGGCCGAAGTTGTATTCGAAGTTCAGCAGGAACCGGTTCGTCGTGAACTTCACATCGTACCTGTCGGACCGGATGTCCTCGTACTCGAAGCCCGGGGTCACGGTCCATCCTGACAGACCCAGCGGAAACCAGGACGGAGGGGGAGGCAGAGACCCGCTAATCCTCTAAACGACCTTCAGTTCACACCGGGTCTGCCGTTGCTGTCATCCCGAGCAAGGGCGGGTGGGTGGGGAGGGGCGAGGGACCTCGATACCGACGAACGACGTGAAGCTACTTCGCCCGTGGCTGAGTCAGAGATCTTCGCTCTCGCGATTCAGCCACTGAGTCGCGCGTTGTCATTCCAGACTCGGTGATCTTCGTCTGAGGTTACAGGCGAAGTAGACTCAAATCGACGCCGTTTGCGAG
>DASZZV010000332.1:0-6608 GCA_035544835.1 Thermoanaerobaculia bacterium | reverse complement strand
GAACGCTCGCCACGCGCGTAGGGCACCGCATCCTCGGCGGACCTCGCGACGTAACCGATACCTCCACACTGCACAAGATGTCGCTGATCGCCTTTCTGGCCTGGGTCGGTCTCGGCGCCGACGGCCTCTCTTCGTCGGCATACGGACCGGAAGAAGCCTTTCACGCGCTGGGGGAACATACCTATCTGGCGGTCGCGCTGGCCGTGGTTACCGCCTTCACTGTCCTGATCCTGTCCGCCTCCTACAGCGGGATCATCGAGCGTTTCCCGACGGGCGGCGGTGGTTACGTCGTCGCCTCGAGACTCCTTGGACCGAGGATCGGGGTCGTCTCGGGTTGCGCGCTGGTCGTCGATTACATCCTGACGATTACTGTCTCCATCGCTTCCGGCGGCAATGCTATCTTCAGTTTTCTTCCGCACCATCTCCAGCACTGGAAATTCATCGTGGAGATCGCGGCCATCCTTCTGCTGATCGTTCTCAATCTTCGCGGAGTGAAGGAATCGGTGAAGGTACTTCTTCCGGTCTTCCTGGTCTTTCTGGCGACGCACGCGCTGCTGATCGGCTGGGCGCTCTTTTCCCATCTCGATGACGTCCCGGAAGTCAGTCACCACGTCTCGACCGGTTTCTCTCACGGACTTACGACGCTCGGCCTCGGCGGGATGCTGCTTCTGTTCATGCGGGCCTACTCGCTCGGCGGCGGAACCTACACCGGCATCGAGGCGGTCTCAAACGGGCTTCAGATCATGCGTGAGCCTCGCGTCGCGACGGGGAAGCGGACCATGCTTTACATGGCCCTGTCGCTGGCCCTGACGGCCGCGGGAATCCTGGTCGGCTACCTCCTTCTGCACACGACCCCGCATCCGATGAAGACGATGAATGCCGTCCTGGCCGAGCAACTCTTTGGCTCCTGGACGCTTTTTCATCTTCCAGTCGGCTACTGGCTGGTGCTGGTGACGCTCATCTCCGAAGGCCTGCTGTTGTTCGTGGCAGCTCAGGCGGGATTCATCGACGGTCCCCGGGTCATGTCGAACATGGCCATCGACTCGTTCCTCCCGCATCGATTTTCGTCGTTGTCAGAACAGCTGACCATGCAGAACGGCGTCTTGCTGATGGGCGGCGCCGCTCTGGCAATGCTCTTCTACACAGAAGGGAACATCCACCTTCTGGTCGTCATGTACTCGATCAACGTCTTTCTGACCTTCACCTTGTCGCAGCTGGGGATGACGCGCTACTGGTGGCCTCGAAAAAAGGAGACGAAGCGGAGACGGAATCTGATCCTTCATCTGGTCGCGCTGATCATGTGCGCAACGATCCTCGCCGTCACTCTCTTCGAGAAGTTCTCGCACGGCGGCTGGATCACGGTCGGAATCACGACCGCGTTCGTGCTCCTCTGTTTCGGAATCAGTCGTCATTACGACAGTGTCAGTGCTGGTCTTCGCCAGCTCGACGACGTGCTTGGCAGCATCCCAACACACGGACAACCGACTGTCGCTGCTATGCAGCCAGATGTTCCGACGGCTGTGCTTCTGGTGAGCTCGTTTAACGGTCTGGGAGTGCACACCTTCCTCAATGCATTTCGTTTTTTTCCCGGGCTCTATAAGCAGTTCGTCTTCGTATCGGTGGCCGTCGTCGATTCGGGGACGTTCAAGGGGGCCGAAGACATCGAGGCGCTCCAGCAGAAGACCAACGAGGATCTCGAAAAGTATGTGGCGCTCTGCCGCGGTCTGGGGTATCCGGCCGAGGCGGTGATGGACATCGGCATTGAAGTCGTGGAGGGAGCGACCAGGCTGTGTCAGGCCGTTGCGCAACAATATCCGCGGGCCACGATCATCTCGGGAAAGCTGGTCTTCAAGCGTGAGAAATGGTTCCAGAAACTCCTTCACAACGAGACGCCCACTCTCATTCAGGGGCGTCTGCAGTGGCTCGGTGTACCGATGGTCGTGCTGCCGGTGCGGGCGAACGTGTAGGGGTCGCCCCTACGAAGCAGAGGCTTGGATTGTGCGCGACTTGTTACAGGCCCGCCTTTGATCACCGATGATGTAAACAAAAAGCGTTATCGACTGTCTCTTCATGAGCTGGCAATACAGAAAACTCAAGCCCGCCAGATCAGAGGGGACAACTCATGAAGAAAAATAGCAAATGGATGTCGGCGGTAGCGGTCGTCGCACTCAGCGCGTCACTGGCCGTCGCTGCACCGAACGATGGACAGAGAGGGCCCGACGGTGGCGGCGGCCGGCATCATGACGGTGCGCCCCTCGCCGAGAAGCTCAACCTCTCGGCCGAACAGAAGCAACAGTGGGATGGGATGCGGAAAGACTTCCGCGAGCAGAACGCCTCGTTCCTTGAATCCTTTCATCAGACCAGGAAGGAACTCCGCGAAGCCCGTGAAGCCGGCGACACGGCCAAGGCTGATTCACTCAAGCCGGCGCTGGAGTCGCAGCGCGAGCAGATGAAGCAGCTTCGACAGGCCCAGGAACAGAAGTTCGTTTCAATCCTGAATGCCGATCAGCGCGCACAGTTCGACAAGATGAAAGCCGATCGCGAGGAGCGTCGCCGTCAGCACGAGGAGCGCTGCGGAAACCGGTAAGTAACTCGTGGGCGAAGTTTTTAACTTCGCTTCGTGGCTAACAGAAAACCGCAGATGCAATCTGCGGCCACTCGAAACGGGAGGCCGAAAAGGCTTCCCGTTTTTCATTTCTGCATCTTCGTGCGGGGCAGGGCAGGGACGGGCAGCTGCCCGTCCGGTACTCCGCCGCCGTCGACGCCAATGGTCGCGCACAACGGGGTTCTTCCGGCGCGGCCTGCGGCGCTACACTGTGCCCCGCAGGTACCGGACGCGCAAGCTGCGCGTCCCTACGCCCGAGGAGCTGAAATGAAGCGTTCGATTGCCGCCGTACTCTTGGTCGCGACCCCTCTTTTTGCGCAGAGCAACCCTGAGGCGCGGCCCGTACAGGAGGCCAAGCCGGCCGTTGCGAAACCTGCCGTTGCACCGCCGCCGAAGATGACGCCTGAGCCGGCAGCGAAGACCGCGGTGAAAGATCACCCGTTGACTCAGATTCCCTACACGCCGAGCCTCGATGTTCCGTCCATGGACAAGGGCATCGACCCCTGTACCGATTTCTATCAGTTCACCTGTGGTGGGTGGATGAAGAACAACCCCATTCCGGGAGATCAGGCCTCCTGGAGCGTCTACGGCAAACTGACCGACGACAACGCCCGCTATCTCTGGGGAATCCTGGATGAGGCTTCGCACGCCTCTGCCGGTCGCACACCCGTGCAGCAGCAAATCGGCGATTACTTCGCATCGTGTATCGACGAATCAGCGATCGAGGCTCTCGGTGCAGCACCTCTTCAGCCGATCCTGCGAGAGATTTCCGGGCTCAAGAGCCGTTATGACCTCGCCATGTTTCTGGCAGTAGAGCATCCCCGCGCTTATGGCAGCAGCTTCCTCTTCGGTTTTGGATCGGATCAGGACTTCGGTGACGCGACACAGGTCATCGCCTCGGCCGGCGCCGGCGGGCTCGGTATGCCCGATCGCGACTACTACCTCAAAACGGACGAGAAATCGAAAGAGATTCGCGCGAAGTATCTACGACATGTAGCGCGAATGCTGGAGTTGTCCGGTGAATCGAAGGGGCAGGCGGCCAGGGACGCCGTCTCGGTGATGCGGATCGAGACCGATCTCGCCAAAGCGTCGTTGACCAAAGTCGAAAAGCGCGATCCCTACAAGCTGTATCACAAGATGACACCGGCGCAGTTGAAGGCGCTGGCTCCGTCATTCAACTGGGATCGATATCTCGCCGACAACAATCTCGGCAAAATCACGGTCATCAACGTGGCCGAGCCGGAATTCTTCAAAGCGGTCGACGCGGAGATTCTGAGTGTGCCGCTATCCCAATGGAAGGTCTACCTGCGCTGGCATGCCGCGCACTCCCGCGCGCCGTACCTGTCGAAGAAGTTCGTTGCCGAGGATTTCGACTTCTACCGCAAGACGCTTCGCGGCGTGAGCACGATCACACCGCGCTGGAAGCAGTGCGTGCGATACGTCGATCGCGACCTCGGGGAATCGCTGGGCCAGGAATTCGTTCGCCGCACTTTCACCGCGGAGACCAAACAGAAGACCATCGAGATGACGCAGCAAATCGAGAAGGCGATGGAGAATGAGATCAAGACTCTCGATTGGATGACCGACGTGACGAAGGGACGCGCGCTCGAGAAACTCCACGCCATCTCGAACAAGGTCGGTTACCCGGAGCGCTGGCGGGATTACTCAGCCCTGCAGTTGAAGGCCGGCGACTTTTTCGGAAACGCGACTCGCGCTACCCTCTTCGAATCGAATCGCCAGCTGGCCAAGATCGGCAAGCCGGTCGATCGCGGAGAGTGGGGAATGACGCCTCCTACCGTCAACGCCTACTACAACCCGCAGATGAACGACATCAACTTCCCGGCCGGCGTTCTGCAGCCGCCGCTGTATGACCCGAAGATGGACGCCGCTCCCAATTACGGGAACACCGGGGCGACCATCGGTCACGAGCTCACGCACGCTTTCGATGACGAGGGGCGGCAGTTCGACGCTCAGGGAAATCTCAAGGATTGGTGGACCCCGGAGGATGCAAAGGCATTCGAGGAGCGCATCGGCTGCATCCGTGAACAGTACGCGGGGTACACGATCATCGACGACATCAAGATCAACTCAAAGTTGACCTCAGGCGAAGATGTCGCCGATCTCGGCGGAACGCTGCTGGCTTATATCGCCTGGAAGGATGTGACCGAGCACGAGAACCTGCAGCCTGCTGACGGCTTTACTCCCGATCAGCGCTTCTTCATCGGAATGGCGCAGTGGGCGTGCGAAAACCAGCGGCCGGAAAACCTGCGTGCCAACGCCATCACCAATCCGCATTCGCCGGGGAAATATCGAATCAACGGGATCGTGTCGGATCTCCCTCAGTTTCAAAAGGCCTTCAATTGCGGGGATGACGCGCCGATGGGCAACAAGAAGCACTGCAAGGTCTGGTAGCATTTGGCGCGCTGTTGAGAGCCTCGGTGACTGACGTGAAGAGCTCCGGCTTCCGGCGTGAAGCCATGCGCCATTTCCTCTGAGCCATCTTAGTGCGGGGAATGAGAACCTGGCGAAATGCTCATCGATGCAACTCGTCAATCCAGTCCGTCACGATCTGAATCGGCGCGGCTCCTGAATCGAGCGCCACATTGACGAGAAAGCGCTTTCCATCAGGCGCGGGAACATAACCGTTTCGCGATCCCGACGGCGAGTAGTTCCAGACGCGCACAGAAAAGAGTGTGTTGGCGCTCAGCACTCGAAATCGGGGCGTCGTGGAGATGGCGACTGCAACCATCTTCCTATCTGGCGTAATGTAGAAGAGTTTGCTGCCGTCCCGACTCCACATCGCCTCATCGCCTCCGGCCGTGGAGACCTGGGACTTTTCACCGGAAGAGGGGAAGGCCTGAACGTACACTTCAGCGGCTCCGGATTCGTCAGACGTGTACGCCACCCATTTACCATCGGGCGAGAATTGCGCATGCGTCTCGTTGAAGGGCGTGACGACAAAGGGCATCGTCTGTCGATCGGACAAGCGAAGAATCCAGAGGTCCGACTGCGTAGTCAGGAGCTCATAAACGAGGAACTGACCATCGGAGGACCAGTCGTCAAAGTATTTGGTGGAGTGTGATTGGAGGACGGGCTGCTCGATTCCGCCTCCCCCAGCCGAGGTAAGAAACAGATCAAACGCACCATTCCGATCGGATGTGAAGGCGATCTGTTTGCCGTCAGGCGACCAGAGGCCGAGAACATTTTCTCCGGGCCCAGCGGTCACGCGGGAAAACACTGCCCGGTCGAGATCGACCGACCAGACATCGCTCTTTGCAGTTTTAGGGTCGATGCGGGCAATGGACGCCCTCAAACCATCTGGCGAGATTGCCGGCGACGGCGATGCGCTTCATCTTTCCTCCCGCAAAGAAGCCGATGTTCCTGCTGTCCGGTGACCAGAACGGAAACGACGCCCCCTCGGTCCCCGGCAGCGGGCGCGACTCGAATCGATTCAGAGGGCGGACGAACAACGAACGGGTTGCGTTTCGCACTCCGATGAACGCCAGCGTGGTTCCATCCGGCGACAGGGCGAAGCCCGACGCTTCAGAGTCGTCTGCGCCGCCGGCAAGCTCCGGAGACATGAAGGTCAACCGAATCGGCATCGATGGCTGCGATCGTGCCCTGGCAATGGCGAAACCGGTGACGCCGGCAACAATGATCAACAAGGACGCGAGCGCTGCCGTCCGCATCCGATCGCGCCTGCTGCGATTCGCATTCAGATGTCCGCCGACGCCAGCCTGAGAGCCGGTTTCCCGAATCCACTGCAACTCCTCGGCGATGTCATGGGCACTCTGCCAGCGGTCGTCCGGCTCCTTGGCCAGACATTTCTGGAGTACGTGCTCGAAAGCGGGCGGTGTGAGCGGCTGGACTTCCGAGATCGGCCGCGGCTCGCCGGTAACGATCGCCGCGATGAGTGAGGTTCTGGTTTTTCCTTCGAACGCCCGCCTGGCGGTGGCCATCTCGTACAGCACAGCTCCGAGCGCGAAGATATCGGTTCGCGCGT
>DASZZV010000331.1:0-6945 GCA_035544835.1 Thermoanaerobaculia bacterium | reverse complement strand
AGGATGCCGCCGGCCGCCTGGCCGCCGACGTGAACGAGGCCCGCGAGAAGGTCGTTCGTGACGCCGCGACGCTGGCCAAAATGGCCGCCGATCGAATCGCCGGAAGGGCGCTCTGATGCGAAGCATATTGCTGGCTCTTTTTCTGGTACTTGCTATCGTTCCGCGAGGGAATGCTGAGGTTAGTGGCACGGATCATTCGGCTCAGGGCTCAGAGAAAGTCGCCCCTGAAGGTGCTCAGGCAAGCGAGGCACATGGCGAGGGAGAGCATGCCCCGGAGACCTTTCTGGGAATCCCCACCTGGATCCTCAAGCTGGCCAACATGCTGCTCTTCATCGGCGTTCTGGTCTATCTGCTCAAGGGGCCGATAGGATCTGCCTTCCGTGCTCGCGGTGAGCAGATCCGTGCCCAGCTCGAAGAGGCCAAAGCGCGCCGTACCAAATCGGATCAACTCGCAACCGACATTCAGAGTCGCCTCAGCGGGATCGAGAAGGAAGTGCAATCGGTGCTGACGCGCGCCCACGATGAAGGGGAGCGTCAGAAACGGGAGATCATCGAGTCGGCCCGCAATGAGGCCGAGAAGATTCTCAACACCGCCAAGAACGAAGTGGAAGCGAGAATCAAGCAGGCTCGCAAGGAGCTCACCGAGTACGCCGGCACGCTGGCCGCCGATCGTGCGCGGCAGATTCTCGAGACCTCGCTCACCGAAGAAGATCGCCGCCGGCTCTTTGACGAGAGCGTGCGGAGCGTCGGGGAGAGCAGATCGTGATCCGCAGATTCGCGCGTCCTTACGCAAAAGCAGTCATCCAACTGGCCGGCTCGCCCGAGAAGGCCAAGCTCGTAGCCGATGAGCTGGCCTATTTCGAGCGGGCACGGTCCGGCTCACCCGAGCTCATGGGGCTGTTCGCCAATCCCGGCGTCGATTACGCCACCAAATCGCGCGTCGTCGCCAGCATCGGAGCAAAAGTCGGTCTATCGGACCTGGCCGGCCGCTTTCTCGACGTTCTGGTGAAGAACTATCGCATCAACGATCTTGGCCAGATTCTCGAGTCGTTGCACGAGATGATCAACATCCGCCTGGGGATTGCCACAGCGAAGGTCCGTTCGGCGCAGCCGCTCGGCGAGGCGGAGAAAACGAAGCTCACCCAGGCGCTGGCGCAGCGTGTCGGAAAACAGATCGAGCTCGAGGTCACGACCGATCCGTCGCTTCTGGGCGGATTCGTAGTCACGGTCGGGAGCGAAGTCTTCGATGCCTCGGTGACCGGCCACATTGAGAAGTTCCGCCACTCATTAACATAAGCTGTTTCGGCTACATTTGGAGAAGATATGGCCGTCGATTTAAAAGCAGACGAAATCACAGAGATTATTCGTCAACAAATAGCAGGAATTGATCGGGGAGTCGATGTATCAGAAGTCGGCTCGGTCATGTCGGTCGGCGATGGGATCGCCCGCATTTACGGGCTCACACGAGTCATGGCCGGCGAGCTCCTGGAGTTCCCGCACGACATCTTCGGGCTGGCCCTGAACCTCGAGGAAGACAACGTCGGAGCTGTTCTTCTGGGTGAAGTTCAGGAGATCAAGGAAGGCGACCAGGTCAAGCGCACCGGACGCATCATCTCGGTTCCAGTCGGTCCGGCTCTGATCGGCCGGGTCGTGAATCCGCTGGGAATACCGATTGACGGAAAGGGACCGATCGCGTCGACGGAGTTTTATCCGGTAGAGCGTATCGCTCCCGGCGTCATCGATCGCATGCCCGTCAAACAGCCCTTGCAGACCGGCCTCAAGGCCATCGACGCCATGATTCCGATCGGCCGCGGCCAGCGCGAGCTGATCATCGGCGACCGGCAGACCGGAAAGACCGCCGTCGCCATCGACACGATCATCAACCAGAAGGGCAAAGGCGTCATCTGCGTCTACATCGCCATCGGTCAGAAGAAGTCGACCGTCGCACAGGTGGTCAAGACCCTCGAGGACTTCGGCGCGATGGAGCACACCATCATCGTGTCGGCTTCCGCCTCCGAGCCGGCACCGCTTCAGTACCTGGCTCCTTACGCCGGTTGCGCGATGGGCGAGTACTTTATGTACAACAAGGGTCATGCACTCTGCATCTACGACGATCTGTCCAAGCACGCGCAGGCCTACCGCGAGATCTCGCTCCTCCTCCGTCGTCCCCCCGGCCGCGAGGCTTACCCGGGCGACGTTTTCTATCTTCACTCCCGTCTTCTGGAGCGCGCCTCGAAGCTCAACGACGCCATGGGCGCCGGTTCGCTGACAGCACTGCCGATCATCGAGACTCAGGCCGGCGACGTCTCGGCCTACATTCCAACCAACGTCATCTCCATCACCGACGGCCAGATCTATCTGGAGACGGACCTCTTTCATTCCGGCGTCCGGCCGGCCGTCAACGTCGGCCTGTCGGTTTCACGCGTCGGCGGAGCGGCTCAGATCCGCGCCATGCGTAACTACTCCGGAACGCTTCGTCTCGATCTGGCGCAGTACCGCGAGTTAGCCGCCTTCGCTCAGTTCGGATCCGATCTCGACAAGGCCACGCAGTCCCAGCTCAACCGCGGCCAAAGGCTCGTGGAGATCCTGAAGCAGGGGCAGTATGTTCCGCTGCCGATCGGGTTGCAGGTCATGTCGATCTTCGCCGGCGTTCAGGGCTATCTCGACAACCTCAAGGTATCGGCACTGCGCAAATTCGAGGTCGCGCTGCACAAGTGGCTGGCTGACGAGCGCGCCGATCTGGTCGGCCGCATCGAGAAAGCATCGAAGGTCGATGACGAGTTGTCGGGTTCCATGAAGGCTGCCCTGACCGAGTTCAAAGAGCAGTACATCAAAGACAATCCTGACGTATCCGTAGGAGCGTAAGCGTTGCCGAGCACGATCGACATCCGGCGCCGCATTCGCAGCGTCAAGAACACGCAGCAGATCACCAAAGCCATGAAGATGGTTTCGGCGGCCAAGCTGCGTCGTGCCCAGGAGCGCATGCTGGCGGCGCGCCCATATGCCGGCGGTCTTCGCAAGATTCTGTCTTCGCTGGCCGCTCGCATCGAGGCCTTCGATCATCCGCTGCTCCGAGTGCGCGAGGAAAATCGCGTTCTTCTTCTCGTTGTGACTTCGGATAAGGGCCTGTGCGGCGCCTTTAACAACAACATCATCAAGGTCGCTCAGAACACCATTCGCGACAAGCACTGGCCGGAAGTTCAACTGATGCCGATCGGCCGCAAAGCCGTCGATTTTTTCAAGCGACGCACCATCCCCATCCGCCATCAGGCTCTGGGGATTTTCCAGGCCCTCACCCCGGCGGTCAGTCAGGAGTTTGCGGCCATCATTGCCGAGGATTTCATCGCCGAGAAGATCGACGCCGTCTATGTCGTCTACAACGAGTTCAAGTCGATCATGCAGCAGAATCTCCGGGTGGAGAGGCTGCTACCTATCGAGCAGGTCGAGGCCCTTGAAGAAACCGGAATCGACTACATCTACCTGCCGGGGCCGGAGCAGATTCTCAACGCGCTGCTGCCGCGGTACGTTCAGTTTCAGTTGCATCGCATCCTGCTCGAGTCCAACGCCGCCGAACATGGCGCGCGGATGACGGCCATGGAGTCGGCGACGAGGAACGCCTCGGAGATGATCGACAGTCTCACGCTGACCTACAACCGCATCCGGCAGGCAGCCATCACCAAAGAAATCATCGAAATTGTCTCGGGCGCAGCGGCGGCCGACTAAGTCAGCTTACTGGGGAGTCTCATGGCAGACGAGAAGAAGCAGCAGATCGGGAAAGTCATTCAGATCATCGGCCCCGCCGTCGATATCCAGTTCGAAGAGGGCTTCCTGCCGGCCATCGGCAACGCCATCCGGATTCTCGACAACGGCGAGCTGGGAAAGGTTCCGATCGACGTCATCGTCGAAGCGGCGCTGCATACCGGAGAGAGCCAGGTGCGCTGCATCGCCATGAAGCCGACCGACGGCATGGTTCGCGGCATGAAGGCCATTGATACCGGCGCCGCTATCACCGTTCCCGTCGGACGCCAGACGCTGGGGCGCATTCTCAACGTGCTCGGCGAGCCGGTCGATGGACTCGGTCCGATCGAGTCCGAAGAACGGTGGCCGATCCATCGAGACCCGCCACGTTTTGACGAGCAGTCCACCGAGGTCCAGATCTTCGAGACCGGCATCAAGGTCATCGATCTACTCGAGCCCTATACCAAGGGCGGCAAGACCGGCCTGTTCGGCGGCGCCGGAGTTGGCAAGACCGTCCTCATTCAGGAGCTCATCCACAACGTCGCCATGGAGCATGGTGGCTTCTCTGTATTCGCCGGCGTGGGCGAGCGTACTCGCGAGGGAAACGATCTCTATCTCGAATTCTCGGAGTCGGGTGTCATCGTTCCTGGCGATCCCAGCAAATCCAAAGCAGCACTCATCTACGGTCAGATGACCGAGCCGCCAGGGGCCCGTCTCCGTGTCGGTCTGACCGGCCTCACCGTCGCCGAGTACTTCCGCGACGTCGAAAAGCAGGACGTGCTTCTCTTCATCGACAACATCTTCCGTTTCACGCAGGCCGGGTCCGAAGTCTCCGCTCTGCTCGGCCGTATGCCTTCGGCCGTCGGTTACCAGCCGAACCTGGCGACCGAGATGGGCGAGTTGCAGGAGCGCATCACGTCGACGAAGTCGGGTTCGATCACGTCCGTTCAGGCCATTTACGTTCCGGCCGACGATCTCACCGATCCTGCGCCGGCCACGGCCTTCGCTCACCTCGACGCCACCTCGGTTCTCTCGCGTCAGATCGCCGAGCTGGGTATCTATCCGGCGGTCGATCCTCTGGCGTCCACCTCGAAGATTCTCGATCCTCGAATCCTCGGTGACGAGCACTACAACGTTGCGCGCGCCGTTCAGGCGGTTCTGCAGAAGTACAAAGATCTGCAGGACATCATCGCCATTCTCGGAATCGACGAGCTCTCTGAAGACGACAAGATCATCGTCTCCCGGGCCCGCAAGATTCAGCGGTTTCTCTCCCAGCCCTTCTTCGTGGCCGAGCAGTTCACCGGCATCAAAGGCAAGTACGTCAAGATTGCCGACACGATCCGCGGATTCAAGGAACTGGTCGAGGGAAAGCATGACGAGATTCCGGAGCAGGCCTTCTATCTCATGGGCACGATCGAGGAAGTCCTCGAGCGCGCCGAGAAAATGAAGAACGAGGCAGCATAACGATTCATGGCTGACTTCAGGCTTCCTACCAAAATCCAGCTCACTCTGGTGACGACCGACCTCAAGCTGCTCGAGCTCGAGGCGGATGAGGTAGTGCTTCCCGGTCTGGACGGTCAGTTCGGCGTTCTTCCAGGGCACACCCCGATGCTGGCCGCTCTCGGAATCGGTGAGATGTCCTATCGCGAAGGCGGGCGGAAGACGCTGCTGGTCGTGGCCGGTGGCTTCGCCGAGGTTCTTCCCGATCGGGTCATCGTGCTGGCCGAGGCTGCATATCGGGCTGAGGATATTGATCGAGGGGAGGCCGAGCGGATGCGTACCGAGGCCGAACGTGAGCTGGCCTCGCTGGCCAGTCACGATGAAGGATTCGCTCTCGCGCAGGCACGCCTCGAGGAGTCGCTGGCCAGGACTCAGGTTGTAAGCCGGAGAGAATAGCATCGCTGCTGCGAGGCTTCTCGAATGGACAGCTCTCAGAGACGCTACGCCGAAGCCTTCTTCAACCGCAGTTCTGATACGGCCCATGACCTCAAGACGCCGCTGAACATAGCCGTCCTGAATCTCGAGCTGCTGCGGATACGGCTTCGGAAGCTCACCGGCGGAGAAGACGAAAAACTGATCGCATACACCGCAGCCATCGAGATGGAGCTTCGTCGTCTCGGCAAGATCTTTGACGCCTTCTTCACCTTTGCCGTGCCGCCGAAAGGCTCACCGGCCGCGGAACAAATCGACCTCGAAAAGACATTACGCGAAGTAGTCACCCCTTTCGAATTGCAGTTCGACCAGGGACCTGCTGCCTCCTGTTGGGGTTCGCCAGGGCGGTTACGCGAACTGTTGAAGCATTTTCTCGAAGGTGGAACTAGAATGCTCGACCGGTCGCACACCGTTCTGACGCGGCGGTCGGAGTCGAACAGGTACAATCTGCAGCTTCGCGGGCCTGCCGCCAGCCGGGAAGTCGAAGTTGAAAAACTGTTCAAATTCTATTTCACGGACGCTGAAGGGGCCGCTGACCTTTCGCTGGCGACGGCACGGCTGATCGCCGAGACCTGCGGTGGTGAGATCACCGCGCATCGTGAAGGAGATGATTTGCTTCTGGAACTGTCGCTGCCTTTGGGAGAGCAATGAGAAAGATACTCATCGTTGACGACGATCACGCCACATCCGCCGGGATGGCAGACGTCGTGGAGGAGTGGGGCTACGACGCCGAGGTGGCCGGGAACGTCAAGTCGGCCTGGAGCTCCATCACCAAAATGGTGCCTGATGTCGCCATCGTCGACCTCAAGCTACCCGACGGCTCGGGTCTCGATCTCCTTCATCGGGTGAAGGAGAGCTACCCGGACGTCTCGGTGGTCATTCTCACGGGACATGCCACTGTGGACTCGGCCGTGAAAGCGCTCAAAGTCGGCGCCGAGGACTACGTCACCAAGCCTGTCGATCTCGCGCGTCTCCAGGTCATTCTGAAGACTGTCGAAGACAAGCAGTTGATGAAGCAGGAGATTCTGGAGCTCCGCCGGCAACTGCAGAAAATGGGGACTCTCGGACAC
Organism: Thermoanaerobaculia bacterium; assembly: GCA_035544835.1. Lineage (GTDB taxonomy): Bacteria > Acidobacteriota > Thermoanaerobaculia > Gp7-AA8 > Gp7-AA8 > DASZZV01. The sequence continues at coordinate 205 of DASZZV010000331.1, read as the reverse complement.
CTCGTCGGCAAGTCGCGGGCGATGCAGAAGCTGTTCGAAGAGATTGAGATGGTGGCCAACACCGATGCCAACGTCTTCATCGTCGGCGAGTCGGGATCGGGGAAAGAGGTGGTCGCCAACACCATCCATCATCTTTCGCGCCGCCGCGCCAAGCCCTTCATCGCCTTCAACTGCGGGGCAATCTCACCGACGCTGATCGAGTCTG
>DASZZV010000330.1:0-14992 GCA_035544835.1 Thermoanaerobaculia bacterium | reverse complement strand
GGCGGGGGCCTTAGACCCTTGGCCATCGAAAATGTTTGCGAGCACCACGATGGAAGGGCCCCCGCCCAGATCCCTCGCTGCGGCTCGGGATGACACATCGGGGAACCCGCGTAAATACAGGGAGTTTCTTAGAAGCAAGGGATAGCGTGCGCGCTGTCCCTTGCTCGGGATGACACCCTGGTTTCTTTCACTCAGACGCCGCGCTCCGCGGTCAATCGCTCAGGATGACAACGGTTCATTGGGCTTCAACTACGTGCCACCGTTGTTTCCCGGCTCGGGATGACAGCAACAGCAAGCCCGCGTGAAAATCAGTCCCTACCCCCGCTCGAAGGTCCCGCTCTTGCCGCCGCTCTTGCGCAGCAGGCGGAGGTCGGTGATCACGATATCTTTCTGCGCGCTCTTGCACATGTCGTAGATCGTCAGACATGCCACAGCGCAAGCCGTCATTGCCTCGATCTCCACGCCCGTTTTTCCGTCGCAGCGCGTCGTCGCGGTGACCTCGACAGACGAATCACCGATCTCGAATTCAATATCGATGAAGGTGATCGGCAATGGGTGCGTCAAGGGGATGAGTGACGAGGCCTGCTTTGCAGCGAGAATCCCCGCCACCCTGGCAGTCGTGAGCACGTCGCCTTTTGGAAGGGCCTTGTCGCGAAGCAGACGAATGGTCACGGGCGACATCTGCACCGTGGCCGCCGCAACCGCCTCCCGGCTCGTGACCGACTTACCACTAACGTCGACCATGGCTACGGTGCCGTCAGCCCGGACGTGAGAAAGCTGCTGCGGATCAGGATCGCGACGCTCGTTCATAAGTCTCCAATGCTCGATCGTACTCTGAAGGGGTATTCACGTTCGCAAACGCATCGACAGAACCTGCCTGCTCGAGCTCTGCCTCCTCGATGATGAGGGTATGCTCCTCATCGACCAATCCCTTCAGCTGCAGGTCGCCGAGCTCGATCTTCGACAGCACCCGCGGCAGGAGCAGAGCGTCGTATCCGGCGCAGAGCATGTGGGCACGTCCGTCGAGGCGCGGCACGCACAGGGGATGGTCAGATTGACGAAACCGATCCCGAAGATAACCGAGCATCGCTGACGTCATCAGCGGGTAATCGGTGGCTACGATCCAGATGCGCCCGAGGGCGGCATGTGCAAGCGCGGTCCTGATTCCGAAGATGGGAGCATGGTCCTCATGGGCCAGATCAGGGATGGAAGTACCTGAGTAATCGCGGGGAGCAGGGCCAACCACGATCACGTCGTCGAAGACCGCAGTCGCGGCTGCCAGGGCGCGGTGGAAGAAAGTCGAAGCGCCAAAGGGCAGATCGCGCTTGTCGCGCCCCATTCTCCTCGACCGGCCGCCGGTCAGGAGGTAACAATTCACGGTGCGATGGTACCATTCGCTGCCGATGAGCCTACGAATCTCGGCTGTCATTCCATCGCTCAATGAAGAGCGCACGATTGCCGACTCCATTCGCTCGGCGCGAGCAGCCGGAATCGAGGACATCGTCGTCAGCGACGGCGGCAGCACCGACGCCACGATGCAGATCGCTGGCGACGCCGGGGCCCGAGTCATGAATGGCGAAGTCATCCGGGCGCGGCAGTTGAATAAGGCCGCCGCGACCTGCGATTGCGACGTGCTCCTCTTTCTCCACGCCGATACGCTTCTCCCGAGTAACGCCGCCGACACTATCCGTTCGGCCGTCCAGCGCGGCTTCGATTTCGGCGGCTTCCGAATCAGTTTCTTCGAGCAGGAGCGAAAGCTGAAAGTCGCCGCGGCCATGATCAACCTTCGGACTTCGCTTACTCGATGTCCATGGGGAGATCAGGGGCAGTTCATCACTCGCGAAGCCTTCGAGCGCGGGGGCGGCTTCCGTGAAATGCCGATCATGGAAGACTACGAGCTGGCCCTCCGGATGAAACGGATCGGAAAGCCCATCCTGCTGCGAGAGAAAGTGCAAACGTCAGGGCGACGATTTCTTCGCAAAGGCGTGTGGGTCACGGCGGCCACGAACTGGCGGATCATCATCGCCTACCGCACCGGAACGAGCCCCGAACGGCTTCGCCAGCTATATCGCGGCAAGTAAAGCAAGCCAACAACGATCTCTTCCCCGATCGCGTTATGGCACGATTGAGCGATTTGCAGCGCGCGAAGCGCGCGGTAGACCTGTAGCACCGGGCGTGAGCCCGGTGTTGGCGAAAGCGCACCCTCCAATTCTCAGCCCGCGAAGGCGGGCGACAGCGTGTGTCCGTGATCTGCCGCCCGCCTTCGCGGGCTCGTAGAATTGAAAGCAGTTGTTGTTCGGTCTTCGGCGTGACACCGGGCTCACGCCCGGTGCTACAGGTCTTCCGCGCGCCTTCGCGCGCTGAACCCAATTCAGACGTCTTCATCGAGGGGAGGAGGCGGTGGCAAGGGTGGCTCTTTCTTCACGCGCCGAGAGCGACCAAGCGCTCGATTGAGCGCATTGCCGCGGGACAGAAAAGGCACGGGTGGTCGCGAGCGACGCCCCATGTCTTCCCGGAGCAGGGTGAGGACCTCGTCATCAGGCAGGATCTTCAGCCCCTCGTCGAGTGTCTCCAACGCTTTCTGGCGCTGACCGGAAGCGAGGTAGACGCGAGCCAGGTTCGAATAGTTATCGGGGCTGAAGAACTGCTTATCCACGGCTTTCCGGCAGAGGTCGATCGCAGACTTGTAGTCTTTCTCCACAAGCGCGAGGCACAGTCCGTAATACGAGAGCGCCTCCGGGAATCGAGGATCGCTCTTTGCCGACTCAAAGTCGCCGAAAAGAGTGAGGGCCCGGAGATACTCGCCCTTCTTCGCGGCGATGATCGCTTCCGCTAACGCTTCCATTCTGGCCGTATCGTATGTCACACAAGGTCCCTCGATCGCAATCTTCGTACGAAAGACTCCAATCTCTGCTGTTCCGTCAAAGGAAGATTCACATACCGGAGGCCGTACTTTGGCGACCCTCCCGAGAATTCGGCCCGCACCAGCTGCGAGTCGGTAAGGATGGGGAGGGGGTCGTTCTGCAGATAAAAATGAAGTCTGAGCAGGGAGTCACAGGCAAATTGATGTTCAGTCTGCACCAGAATTCCGCTGGCCGAGACATTCACACTATGCCCAAGCAAGCCCCGCCCCTCAGCCTCGAATGCAACCTGAATCTTCACCAGTGTACGGAGCTCCTTTCGGATCGGCACCGCGGTCAGTTTCTGAATCTTCCCATCTAGATCCTGAAGAAGGTAAGGCCGAAAGAGAACATCGTTACAGCCGGCGGCCAGACAGAGCTCGGCCTCTCCTTTCTCATCCGAGTCCGAAATGCACAACAGCGATGTCGAGCGCGTAAGAGCATTTTCGCGCACCACGCGACAGAACTCCGGAGCACTCATGTCGGTGAGCTCACGTCCAAAAATGACGAGACCTGGTCGATCCCGCTGAATCCTCAGCAGCGCTTCGTCCCCCGACGACACCGTGTCCACAGTCTTCTCCCGGCGTCGCAGAACGCAGTCGCTGAGGATCAGCTTGCGATCCCCTGAAGTGACGACCAGGATCAGCGAGTCGGCCATCGTCAGACCGAGATTTCGCGAAGCCGCGATACGGAGACCTGGAGGTCGTCCACGAACTGGTTGACCTGCTCCTCGGTATTCATTCTTCCCAGTCCCACGCGAATCGAGCTCATGGCAAGATCCTCGGGCACTCCGATCGCGCGCAAAACGTAGGACGGATCCTTCTCTCCCGCACTGCAGGCAGAGCCTGACGACAGAGAGAAACGACGCATCGACATCATCAAGGCCTCACTGTCGACTCTTGCAAAGCTGAAGTTGAGGTTTCCCGGCAATCTTAAACCTCGCGGGCCGTTGACGGAAGCGAGCTCGATCTCCCCGGTCACCCGGTCCCACATCAGGTTGCGAAGAGCCGTCAGCCGGGCCGCTTCGCCAGCCATCTCGTCGGAGCGGTACTTCAGCGCCTCAGCCAGACCGATCACACCTGGCAGGTTGACGGTCCCGGAACGGAGATTCCGTTCCTGTCCTCCCCCGACAACCAGCGGACTTATGCGCACACCTTTGCGGACGTACAGCGCGCCAATACCCTTAGGGCCGTAGACCTTGTGCGCAGACATCGACGCCAGGTCACAGCCGATCGCATTCACATCGAATGGAATTCTGCCGATTGCCTGAGTGGCGTCGGTATGAAAGACAACTCCATGCTCCCGGCAGACTGACGCGATCTCCTGGAGCGGCTGGATCGTTCCAATCTCGCCGTTCGCCGCTATCACGGAAACGAGAAAGGTCTCCGGACGCAGCGCTTCCCTCACCTGCTCGGCGCTCACGAAACCTTCCGGGTCCGGCCGGAGTCTCGTTACCTCGATACCCGCCAATTGCTCGACCGGCGCCAGCACCGACTTATGCTCGATCGCCGTCGTGATCACGTGACCCGGCTGTCGCACTGCAACGCCGCGAATGGCGATGTTGTTGGCCTCGGTCGCTCCCGATGTGAAGTAGATCTCGGTGGGCCTGGCGCGGATGAAGTCCGCAACTACGCTACGTGCTTCTTCGAGCGCCGTCGAGGCCTGACGGCCCTGCGCATGAGTCACGGCGGCCGGGTTTCCGAATCTCTCGGAGAAGAAAGGCAGCATCTTCTCGAGCACTCTGGGATCGCAGGGAGTCGTCGAGTGGTGGTCGAGATAGATGGGAAAATCGGCAGGCCCGCTCATCGCCGGCGCCGGCGTTTCCGGACTGGCGGCCCATTCGTTCCGCCCTCCTCTTTCTTCACCTTGCCAGCAAACTGCTGCCATTGCCGGAACGTCTCGACATACTTACCAGAGGACAGAGCGTAGAGCTCCAGAAGTGACAGGGCGTCGGTGAACTGCTCGCGGAAGATGAAGCGAAACATGGCTCGACGGTCCGATGGCGGCTCGAAGAGTCTCCACAGCAGTTCGAGCGACTGTTCACTCTGATGGCGGATGCCGGCAGACAGGGTCATGCGCGCGCACACCGGCTCGATCAGCTCGCGGATCACGAACAGCACATCGGCCGACCTCAGGCGCGTACCACGTCTGGTCTCTTCCCGCTCCAGCTCCTCGAGAACAAAGGGCAGAAACAGAACGGAGAGAAAGACTGCGTCCGAGACGCTGCGTCCCGATTTCACGGTTCGGTCCAGAACCTCCAGCATCTTCCAGAAGTAGGAAACCTTCCCTCGGCTCAACGGATTGAAGAGCTCGGGGAGAAGCGGCTCCATCAAGGTAGTCTCGACGAGCAACTCCATGGCGTCGAGCGACCAACCCCGTCGCAGAAGATCGAGGATCTCCTCGGAAACCCTGGGCGCGGAGGCCTTGAGGATGTCCGTGCGATGACGAATGATGGCGTCGTAAGTCTGCGCCTCGATCTCGAAGTCGAGTCGCGCCGCGAACTCTACCGCCCGCAGCATCCGGACAGGATCCTCCCGGAATCGAAGATCGGGATCGCCGATCACCCGTATCAGCCGGTCGTTGAGATCATGAAGGCCGCCTACGTAATCGATGATCGAGAAGTCGGCGATGTTGTAGAACAGCCCATTGATCGTGAAGTCGCGGCGCCGGGCATCCTCCCTCGGATTTCCGAAGGTGTTGTCGTCGGTTACCAGCAACTCCCCCTCGGGAATCTTCTCCGGCTCTCGACGGAACGTCGAGACCTCCAGAACCCGATCCTGAAACATCACGTGCACGAGTCGAAATCGCCGGCCGATGATCCTGCTGTTCCGGAACAGTCGCCGGATGTCCATGGGATGGGCATCCGTGGCGATGTCGAAATCCTTCGGGGTGCGATTCATCAGCAGGTCGCGGACGCTTCCTCCACAGAGAAAAGCACGATAGCCACTGCGATGCAGGCGATAGAGAACCTTGAGAACGCTTTCCGGGATCGCGCGCCTCGAGATGCAGTGATGCTCCCGTTCGACGATCAGAGCGTCGCTGTACTGCTTGCTGCTGAGCGCGGCCGAAACCTCGGGAAACTCCTCGACTTCATCACTCATTGGGTACGTCGTCAGGCTCCGCGTGGTAATGGTACTTGCTGTCGACGATCAGGAAGGTTCGATCCCATCTCGTCCGGGTAAGGAAATGAATCATCACTCCGGCAAGCTCCTTGACGCGCTCCGCGGCCGGACTTCTCGGATCGGGAGGCACTCCTCGGAAGGACCAGTAAACCAGGAAGGCGCGTCCCTTGATCAACGACCGCGGTACGGGACCCCAGTATCGCGAGTCATTGGACCGATCCCGATTGTCTCCCATCGCGAAGTACTTGTCGGGCGGGACGGTGTACGGACCAAATTGATCACGCGAGCGATAAGGCTCCAGGAGCGCCGGGCGCAGGGGAATGATCTGAGGATCTTCATGAACGGTGTAAGGCTCATTCTGAGCCGTACCATTCACAAAAACTTTTTTATCGCGTACCACGATCGTGTCGTTCGGAAGACCGATGACCCGTTTGACGAAGTCTGTATTGGGATCATCCGGAAAGCGGAACACGATGATGTCCCCTCGATGAATTTCCCGGAAGGGAAACAACTTCTCGAAGAGGGCGGTTCCAGGCGGGCCATACGCGAACTTGTTGACGATGATGTGGTCGCCGACGAGCAGGTTGTCAATCATCGACCCTGTCGGAATCTTGAATGCCTGGAAGACAAAGATCCGCGCGAAGTTCACGAAGATGACGGCAATCAGCAGGGCTTCGTAGTACTCACGCAACGTCGACTTACGATCGGTTTCAGCTTCGGCCATCAATCCTGTTTTTCCCTTTGAGCAGCATCTCCAGGCGGGAGACAGCGGAGGACTCCAGTTCATCTTCCGCAGAGCGCCCTGGTTGCGGCGCCGTTAGAAGTATCGTTTGAACATTGTCAGGGTAGCGCGAGTGACTACCCGGCCGCTCGACCACAAATGTGCGAGCTGGATCGACCCATGACAATCGCGCCACCTCGCTCCAGAAGCCGGCATCGAGGACAGCCGAGGCGCTCGTGACGATGACCCCGGTACCGTCGCGACGCAACTGAGCCGTGGCCTCGTTCCATTCAAACACGTCGTTCGACCCCTTCCATACAACCACCGGCTCCCGAGCACCATAACGAAGGCCGGCCGGAGGTAGAACGATCGTCGTTGCACCCTTCCAGGAAAAGGGCTCGGCCTCGCCCGGAAAATCGGGCCCCGATTGCGCCACGATCTGATGGTCGCCACTCTGATAGGCGACCAGATCGATTCGAGAAGGCGATGTGAGAGAAGAGTAAAGAATGGCCAGGCGCTCCGCTTTCGGTTCCCATTTCAAACTGATCAGCGAAGAAGAAGGAAAAGAGACGGCGACTGCAAAACCGGTCGGGACGTGAACCGTTCGAACCAGGCTTCCGGCCGCGGTATGGACAACGTAGGAAATCTTGTGTCCCCTGGGCGCCCAGGTGACGTCGGTCTCGGGGGCGGGATCAGGACTAACCCACTTCGTCTTCGACCCATCCGCAGCAATGATGGCTGGATCGAAACTGCCGTCGCGCATGGCCGAGACGACGATCTCGGTCTCATCGGGCGACATTGCGAACGAATCGATGCGATGCGCGCTCATGACGACATGTTCTCCGGCACCGTCGAGCCTGACCAGAGACTCGCTCGCGCCCCTGTTCTGGAGCGCCCAGATCGTCGCCGAGTTTTCGGAAATCACCACATCTCTGAGCGGTGAGCTGGGGGCGAGGGCGACAGATTTGTCTCCCCAATGCAGTAGCCAGCCACCATCGCGCTGAAGGAAATGAGTTCGGTCGCGGGCCGCGAGCAACTGTCTGCCGGCAAGTAAAAGAGATCCATCAGAGTCGCGCAACTCGGTCAGACGGCTTGATCGGAGCAGGAGCGAGCCATCGCCGTTCGCCTCCATCCCCTCGGGACAAAACGGAACCTCGAACCTCTTCTGGCTCTTGCCGTCTGCAGTTCGCATGGAAAGGGAACAGCTCGATCCACTCGCCAGCGCCCACCAGATGGTGCCGTAAGGATCGACCGCTTGAGCGACGATCCGATCAGGTTTCGTCGGCGCTGCGGCCGGCTTGGCTGTGAGACACCCGGTGACGATCAGTGCAACTATGACGAGCAGGGCCGCCGCCGGTTCACGCCTCATTCCGCGCGCATTGTAGTGCAGTGAGGCCACCCATACCAGATCTGCCCCACCCCCGATCGGCAATCTCTGCCCATCCCATCGGACCAGGCCCATATGGATGAGGCCGCAGCGGCAAATTCTTTTCCTGGAGAGACTTAGAAATCGCAAAACATGGTAAGGCCCTTGCTATTAAGAATCGCAGAAACAGCCTTTATCTTGAATCGCTAGGAGCGCACAGATGGACTTGAAAAAAACACTCATCGAGTCGGGCAAACGGCAGGGCAAACGGCCGTGGAAGAACTACATTTTTTCAGCCGTAGTTCACAGTCTGCTCGTAGGATTGATCATTTTCGTTTCCCTCACCGCCCATAAAGTCACGGCGGAATCCAAACCGATTCGCGCATTCCTGGAGACAGGAGGAGCACCTCCACCGCCGCCTCCCCCTCCACCACCGCCGGCTTCAAGTTCGAGCTCGGCGCCAAAAGTTACGCCTAAGCAGGTGGTGAAGCCGATCGAGACTCCGACCTTTGTGCAGCCGCGCGTCATTCCGAAGACGCTGCCGAGCATCGTAGTTCCTGAGGAAAGGGCCTCGACGCCCTCAGAAGACACCGGTATCAGTGCTCTCCCCACCTCTCCTGGCACTTCTGAGGGCGGGGTTGTGGGCGGCGTTACCGGCGGCGTCCAGGGCGGTACCGTCGGTGGGGAAATCGGTGGCGTGATCGGCGGAGTCAAGGGTGGCGTTGTCGGCGGAACCCTCGGCGGCACCGGAATAACCCTCGGCGGCACCGGAACAGGCCAGGGCGGAAACGGCGACAGCGGCGGACCCCTTCGTGTCGGGGGTGACGTCAAAGCTCCGACCGTCACCCAGCGCATTCAGCCCGAGTACACGTCGGCAGCCAAGAGCGCCCGTGTAGCCGGCATCGTCATCGTCGAAGCCATCATCGATCGTAATGGAAACGTCAATAAGGTCAGTGTGATCAAAGGACTTCCGATGGGACTGACTGAGTCAGCCATCAACGCCGTGAAGGGCTGGAAGTTCCGTCCCGGCACGTTGAATGGCCGGCCGGTCGACGTCATCTTCAATCTCACGGTCGTCTTTACTCTCGGTCATGACGAGAAACCTCAGATCACGAATCCACGCGAGAAGAAGCACGCTGAGCCCATCGCATCGCCGGCGCCGGCACCTGCCGTCGAGCCGGCGGCTCCGGAAACGAGCACGCAGCCTGCCGAGCCGGCTCCGCTGCCAACTCCGCCTCCCGCGGGTGGCGGCCAGTAAGTTCCAACTCACAGCTTTATCGGAGTGGCGACATCCTGTCGCCTGGCCCGGCGGCGTCCCGCGCCGCCGCCCCGTCATTCAGCCAACTAAAACCCTTGCTGATCCTTCGGCGGCACACCGATGCGCTTCCGCGAAACCACCTTGGCCTGCAGAAACAACAGTAGGTAATCATGCCCACCGGCCTTGGAGTCCGTTCCCGACATGTTGAATCCTCCGAAGGGATGCACTCCGACAAGGGCGCCGGTGCACTTACGATTCAGATAGAGATTCCCGACGAAGAACTCCTCGCGCGCCTTCGCCAGCTTCTCCTCATTACGAGTGAAGACCGCACCGGTAAGACCGTACTGCGTGTCGTTGGCAATCCGCAGAGACTCATCGAAGTTCTTCGACTTCGTGATCGCCAGCACCGGGCCGAAGATTTCTTCCTGCGAGATCATGGCGTCGGGCGCAACGTCGGCGATCACGGTCGGATCGATGAAGAAGCCCTCGCTGGAATCGTGGTTACCCCCGGCGACGATCCGACCTTCTCTACTTCCCTGCTCGATGTAGCTCCGGATCTTCTTGAATGCCGAGTGATTCACGACCGGGCCGAAGTTCGTTTGAGGGTTCTCGACGTCGCCGACAATCAGCTGTTTGGTCTTCTCGGCAACCAACTCGACGAACTGGTCATAGACAGCTTCATCGACGATCGCTCGCGAACAGGCCGAGCATTTCTGCCCCTGAAATCCGAACGCCGATGCCACCACTGCTCCGGCGGCGTCGTTCAGGTCGGTCTCGCTGTCAACGATGATGGCGTCCTTCCCGCCCATCTCAGCGATGACACGCTTGATCCAGATCTGTCCCTTTTTCGTCTTGGCCGCTTCCTCGTTGATGTGAAGTCCGACTTCCTTCGATCCCGTGAAGGCGATGAACCGTACTTTGGGATGCTGGATGAATGTCTCGCCAACCTCCCCACCGGAGCCGCTTACATAGTTCACGACGCCCGCCGGCATTCCTGCTTCCTCGAGCAGCTCGACGAACTTCCAGGCGATCCAGGGGGCATCCGAAGAGGGCTTGAGCACGACAGTGTTGCCAGTCGCGACCGCGGCCACAGTCATCCCGGCCATGATGGCCAGAGGAAAGTTCCACGGCGGGATCACGGCGCCGACTCCCAGCGGGAGATACACCAGCTCGTTGTCCTCGGCCTCGATCTTCACGATCGGCTGGGGCCCAGCCAGGCGATAGGCGTCCCGAGCATAGAACTCGAGGAAATCAATGGCCTCGGCCGTGTCGGCGTCTGCTTCAGCGAACGACTTTCCGACCTCGAGAATCATCACCGCCGAGAACTCGTGCTTCCTGCGACGCATGATGTCAGCCGCCTTCACGAGAAGTCCGGCACGAACATCGATCGGTTGCGTCTTCCACCTGTCGAACGCTCGCAGGGCCGCTTCGACAGCCGCTTCGGCGTGCTTTCTGGTTCCTTTCTGAAATCGCCCCAGCACCTCGCTCTTTCGCGAAGGGTTGATCGACTCGAGTGTGTCGAGCCCGGTGATCCGCTTTCCGTCGATGATGAGCGGATGCTCCCGGCCCAGACCGGCTCGTACTTTCTGCAAGGCCTCGAGCATGGCCTGACGATTTTCATCCTTCGAAAAATCGGTCAAGGCCTCATTCTTGAACTCAGTGAGTTTTTCTGCTTCATTCGCAACGGTCATCAGGTGACTCCTTCAAAGGCGCATATGTTATCGAAAGAATCGCGCGCGGCAACCCGCGCACTCATCGTGCTCATCCTTCTGAGCGGCTGCTCGTACCGCCCGCCCTGGCAGAACGAACGTCGAAATGAGGTCAACGTCGCCTTCTCACTCGAGAAAAACGTCGTCATGATCTCGGCTGCGATCGAGGGTAAACAACGACATCTGATCGTCGCCACCGGCACTCCCCGCTCCGTTCTCAACGGCGCCGGCCGGCCAACTGCGACTCCGGTGACCTTCGGCGGTAAAACCAGCATCACGGTCACCCCGGATCGATTGAACCTGGCGGGAATCGCCGATGGAATCCTCGGTGCTGACGCCTGGGAGGGAACCGCGCTGACCCTCGACTACGACAAGAAGCTTCTGACCATCGACCTGCATCAGCAAGCCAGATCGGATGCCCGCCCCTTCCCATTCCACGAACTGCCAACTCTGCCCATCACCGTCGACGGTCAATCCTATGACGCCGTCATCGATACTTCGAGTCCCGATACCCTGTTGATACCGTGGCGCGTCAAGAAGCGGGCAGAAGGCATAGTGACCGTAGGAAGCGACTCCTGGGGCAGGGTCGACTATCAGTTAGCGAAGGTGTCTGCACCGCGAATCGGGAATCGTTTGCTCTCGAAGTATCTCGTCACCATTGATTACCGGACGAGGCAGACCTACCTCTGGAAGGTCGCGGGCAGATGAAAAGGCCGTAGGCTCCGCGGCGGTGTAGGGAAGGTAGCTGATGACATCGCGGCGCTGGCGCCTAAAGCGTTCAGTGCGCCGAGCCTTCGAGTTCGACGCTCGCCTGCAGGTCGGCGGCCGCCTCTCTCTCGAAATACGAGTGGCGCGCCGGAGAATTGTGCTGTTGAATTCGTGGTCGGAAAGGCGGCCGAGGGCGGCCGCGCCACACGGTCAAGCCGATCGGTTGCTTCTTGTGTGGCGCAGGCACTCTTGCCTGTGTGTCGGCCGTCGAGGCCGAGCTCCCTGTGAGTTGCACAGGAACGCCGACGGCTCGACGCCGCGGCACACAGGCAAGAGTGCCTGTGCCACACAAGATGCCCCTCCGCACACATGCGGCTTACGGTTTCCAGCTCACGCCAGCCCAGACGTTTGTATCGAAGTCACCCTCCACCCGGACACGCGCAATGCCGGCCGTGAACGACAACGCCGGCAGCTTCAGGATCGGCATCGGGCCGAAGGAAAAATCGCTCCTGAAGCCGAAGGCGTCGGTAGTTCGGGAAGAGGCGAAATCGCTCCGGCCCTCAACCCTGTTCGCGAAGAGATGCAGTGCTGATAGCGATCGCGATCCAATCTCGATACCGTATGTCGCTACCCCCCTGGCGGTGATAACACCCCGCTGCAGCTCAGGCGCGTACAGCCGGCTGGACGAGCTGAGCGGCGACTCCAGCGAGGTTCGACTGCCCCCGACAACGTAGCGCTCACCCAACGGAAGATCACTTCCGGAGTAAAACCCAGCCGAGGCGATCGCGGAGATGGCGGTTGTCGAGACTCCGACGTAGCCACTTCCGCCGAACTTCGTCCAGCTCCACTCCCCGTTGCTTCCCCTTTCTCCGCCAACCGCGATCGAGTAGGGAAGCCCGAGCTCGTTATGATGAGGAGTTCCCTCACGCGACAGGCGCAAAGCCAGGCGCCGGCTCGTACGATCTTCGATGCGGGCGATGGCGACTCCACCTCTGATGAGATTCGTCGCTGTCCCGGTCTGCCATTCACGAAGCGCCGATACTTCGCCCCCCGAAGTTCTCGGCAGATCCGCGGCATCATCGATATGAAAGAGGGATCCATCGAGTCCGATCGGACTACCGCGCCAGACAGATCTCAGGGCAATGCCCTGCACTCCGCGACTGCCGACGGCGTAAGAGGCACTGATCGTCGTATCGAGCCTCCCGACAATGTCGCCAAGCCTCAACAGCAGTTCCCCATTCGACTCGCCATGGGACCGAGCGTTGAACCCGACGAGGGGGAGCATCTCCTGTCCCCCGAGACCATAAGGATGGCCCTCGGGAACGCTCTGCTGAACGAATTGCTTTACGGGCGTCGGGCGATTCTCCAGTTCCGGAGAAATCGAGACGACTGCTTCGCCAGTGAAATGGCGAATGTCCACTCCATCGGGATCGAGCCCGAGGTAGAAGAAGCCGCCCTTGCGATCATCCACGGGGTAGAAGGCGGCACCTGCGCTGCTAGTTAGCGGTTGCGCCAGGCCCGACAACGGCACACGCCAGATCTCTGTGGAGGCCTTCCGCGACGCGGTGACGAGGATCGTCCGACCATCGGCCGAGAAGACGGGCCCGTAAAGATCGCCGGTGCCGTCGCCCACCGCAAGCGCGCGATCGACTCCGTTCTCCCGGATAATGAGCACCCACCCTTTCCCTTCGTTACGGACGAAAACGATTCTCCCATCGTGCGATACGGCAGGATCGTCGACTGGCGCATCGAGTGATGGAATGGTCACACCGGTCGTCTCACGACTCATCAGATCAAACCGAACAAGCTGGGATTTCCCGTTTCGAGTTCGCACTGCGACCGCGAAGCTGCCATCCTCCGACACCGAGGGATCGCGCAGGTCTGCCTGACGTGTCAGACGAGTCACCACGGCACGCGACGGGGTCCATCGAAAGAGATCGCTGTGGAGGTCACCTTTTGCATCGGGCGTGTAGGCGACGAACAGCACATCACCCGTCGAGCCGATGAAGCGAGGCGATGCCATCCACTTCAGATCGGGACGCACCAGTTCATGCAACGGCTTCCGAGCGAGGGGATGCGCTCGAATCGGTCGCACGTCCTGGGGATCCTTCTGGAGCATGCGTTCGATCCGCTCGGCATACTCCTTCTCCCCTTTCTCGTCCGGCAATGTCGAAAACAGCGTCAGCCGAGGTGGCCGGGTCCGCGATCGGAGCACCGTTGTCAGTGTCGCTCCATCCGGTGAGACATCCGGCCGCTCGGTCCGCCACCTCAGGTCTTGCCACACTTCCCCCTCCACCTTCGGCGTCCGCGAATCGAGCGCAGCGTGCGTTAGTTCGGCCGTGTAGAAACCGTAGAGGACCGATGGCAGGTCGCCGAACACGTTCTGAAAAGCGACATCGAAGCTGCGCTGCTGCCGGGCCGACATGCTGGCCCAGAGAAGCTTGAGACTTCCCGCCCCCTGCCGCCTCTCGAGCCACTCGAGGAAGGAGGAGCCGGCGAGATATGCCATCGACATCCCGAGCCAGTTCTGACGGTCCGAAGCAAGCTGTCCGTATGTGGGAAGCCGGCCGGAGCGAGCCCACGTCCGGAGAATGACTTCCCGCCAGGCGCCGTTAGGCCGTCCGAATCCCGTCAGCCTTCCCTCGATCACTGTCGCGAATCCCTCAAGCACCCATCGCGGTGCTCCAGGGACGGGTCCCATCGCAATCGGGTTCACTCGGGATAGAAGCCGTTGCAGCGGATTTCGGGTGGGACGGAGAAGGTGCGCGATGTGGGTCTCCTCGTGAACGACCAGAAGGACCGCCCAGTCGGAGAAGGTACCTAGCTCACCGCCCGCTTCCGGAGGATATGCCCATAAGACAATTCGGGGCCACGCCAGGGGAGTAATGGCCTCGCCACTCAGTTGCGAGAATGGATTCTGTACCACCACGTCGATAGCTTGACTGGTGGTGTACCCGACCTCACTCGAGACGTCGGTCCGGATCGATTCGATCTGCGACGCGACATGCTTCGCGAATTCCTCATACTCCCGCGTGTAATGCACTCTGAAGTGCGCCGTTACCAGCGTCCGCCACTCGTCGGACGGAGACTGCGCATTCGCTATGGCAGGGAAGGAGATGCCGAGAATCAGCGCGACCAGAGTCGCCAGACGACGACTCAAGACCGGCGGAATCCCTTAGGACCAGGGGTATCCCTCACTGGCCGGCTC
>DASZZV010000329.1:0-1531 GCA_035544835.1 Thermoanaerobaculia bacterium | reverse complement strand
GTGTTGCTTTCTTCGCGTCCGTCGAACAGCACTACCTTCAGAAGCCCCTGATTCACGAAGAGGCGGTCGATCGATTTCGTGTGACAGCTCCAGGCCCCGATCGCCCCCGGAAACAGTCGCGATTGGTAGATGTGCACGACCGGCATGGAAGTCGGATCCCACTCCCGGCGAAACATCTCCGTGATCACTCCGTGGTCACGAGGGACGTGCAGCACTTCGCGCACGACTACACCGTCGATCCCAGGATCTACATGGTGCCATTCGCCGTCTTACCCCCTTCCGCTCGATCAGCCATGGGCGCGGGACGCGTTCAGCGTCACGGCCGCGCGAATAAGAGCCTTCAATGCCTTCGCGTCAATCTTCTCGCCCTCGTGGAAGTCGATGGCACGCCTGGTATTGCCATCGAGGCTGGAGTTGAAGAGGCCTGATGGGTCCTCAAGTGCGGCCCCCTTGGAAAAAGTCATCTTCACGACGTTCTTGTACGTCTCGCCGGTGCAGATCAATCCGTCGTGAGACCACACCGGAACCCCTCTCCACTTCCACTCCTCGACCACCTCGGGGTCGGCTTGCTTGATCAATGTGCGGAGCCGGGAGAGCATCTTGCCCCGCCAGTCGCTCAACTCCTTGATCCTCTCGTCGATCATCCGAGATGGAGACTCTCCTTTCTGAGACCCGCTCTTCGTCATGACGTTTCTTTCTTTCGGCTCCTTTCGTTTCTTGCGGCTCACGTTAGGCATCATAGGGCTTCGACAAATGGGGATCACGGCTCACGTGCTGATTCTAGCTGGAGCTGCGATTGACCACAATCCGCTCTTATGCCAAAGCAGCCCGCCGTCGCCGTACCCTCGCTTCCGAGTTTCCCGCCTCGGCCGCTCTCGCCATGACGTATGGAGGCTCTGAAAAACGACGTCGGTATCCCAGGCTCTCAGGTGGCAACTCCTCTCGGCGCCACTATGCACCGCACCTAACGTCCGGGTTGAGCGAACCTTGCTCGCCGCGGCGCTCATGGTGTCAGCCCGGCAGACGAGCGGGCAAGGTCCGCTCCAAAGACAAGTTAGGTGGCCCGGAGACTACCGGCGCCCCTCTTACCTGATTTCTCGGGCTGTCGTAGCGTTCCACCGGGAATCTCACTTTCCGCTATCCTGCAAGGCTTCTCGCACAGCAGCAACTGCATTATCACCCGTTGGCCACGGCCTGTTTACGAGCTTCGCGAGCAACCCGCCCTTGCGCGAAACGACTTGTCGGCCATTCACCACGATGTCGAACTGACCGTGGCGGCCCTTCTCAAGTTCTACGGGTATGTTCAGCTGCTCCCGGATCCGTGCAGCGAGACTCGCCGCATTCGTCGCCGTAGTTGCTCACGTGTCACAATACACGATTCGGACGTCCATAACGAGAGTATAGCAGCCCGTTGCCTCGGCGATCGGACGGTGAGTCTCTGACCCTCGAACACATCGGCCACACTGTCCAGGAACGGCGCAAAACCAGTTTCGATTCGTACGCGCGCAGGCCACCTACTTTAACGTCCGAG
>DASZZV010000328.1:0-3370 GCA_035544835.1 Thermoanaerobaculia bacterium | reverse complement strand
GCGAAATCGTTGTGCACGATCACGTGCAGCGACTCCTCGGCGACCTCACGCACGGCCGGCAAAAGGAAGTTGGCCAGCTCCAGATGAAATCCAGCCGCGCGCCCACGGGCGTATGCCTCTCCCAGTGCGCCCTCACTTCGTCGCAGTTCGTCGATGTAGGCACTCTCGTTGCCGCGGGCGAGCGTCTTCTCAGCGATCAGGTGGTGGAGCACCAGATCATGAAGCACGACGATTGACCGATTCTGCCGTGCAAAATCAAAGATGAATTCGTGATGCAGATTGTTGCCGAGCTGGCAGATGACGGCGTCGTATGAGCCTTTGATGTCGACAAACCGGCTGTAGTCGATCGTCGCTCCCACCCTCGGATCGACGAGCGACTGTTGGACGACGGCAGTCACATCCAACCGGCCCGATAAAGCCGGCAGCAGCATCGCCGAGTATTGAGCGATCCCCGATCGAACCGGCGGGAGGGGAGTGAGAAAGGCGACCTTCATGCAGAGGGCCGCCTAGGCAAAAGGCAAAAAGGCGAATTTTGAATGTTGAATTTTGAATTTTGAATTTTGAATTGATGATGCGCTCCGGGCGCCCACGTTCCCAATTCACAATTCACAATTCAACATTCAACATTCAAAATTCGCCTTTAGCAATTCTTGAGTGGGCTCCTTACTTCACCGCCACGGCCCGTATCTGCTTGAAATCAGCAATTCCCTTGAACATTTTCTCGAGGCCGTCCTGCAGGAGGGTCGTCATCCCTTCGTCGAGTGCGATCTTGCGCAGCTCATCGATCGGCGCGCGCCGCTGCACCGCCCTCTTCACCGTATCGGAGCCGACGAGGAGCTCATGAATACCCATACGACCCTTGAAGCCGCTGTCGTGACAATCCCTGCAGCCTTTCGGCTTATAAAGCGTGAGCTCGGGGCCGTAGGTCACGCCCGTCCGGGAAAAGTACTCACGACCGTAAACCTCAACGATCTCGTCGAACTCCTCAGGAGTGGGGTTGTAGGGCTCGCGACACTTCTGGCATAGCGTGCGGATCAGGCGCTGCGCCAGGATGCCCAGCAAAGCGTCAGCGAAGTTGAAGGGATCGATCTTCATGTCCAGCAGGCGGGTAATCGTCTCCGGCGCTGAGTTCGTATGCAGCGTCGAGAAGACCAGATGGCCCGTCAGCGATGCCTCGATTCCGATCGCGGCCGTCTCGTGGTCACGCATCTCACCGACCATGATCACGTCGGGGTCGGCGCGGAGGAACGATCGCATGGCCGTGGCGAATGTAAAGTCGATCTTTGGCTGGACCTGCACCTGCCGCAGTCCTTTCTGCGTGATCTCGACGGGATCCTCGGCCGTCCAGATCTTCATGTCGACTGTGTTGATGAAACCGAGTGCCGAGTGCAGTGTGGTTGTCTTACCGGAACCGGTCGGACCGACCACGAGACAGATTCCGTAAGGCTTCTGAATGACCTGCTTGAACCTGGTCAGGTTCTTCTCGCTGAAACCCATTTTATCGAGCGAAATCGGCTTGGAGGCAGCGAGGATACGCATGACCACATCTTCGTTGCCGTTGGCAGTCGGGATGGTGGCGACACGAAGCTCGATGACGCCCTTGGAGTATTTGAAGCGGATCTTGCCGTCCTGCGGTTTACGGCGCTCAGAGATGTCGAGCTTGGCCATGATCTTGAGGCGCTGCACGAGAGCGTTGCGATGTGGGCCGGGAATCTCCAGATACTTCTCGCAATCGCCGTCGATGCGCAGCCTGATCCCGCAGGGGTTCTTCGAACCATCAGGCTCGATATGAATATCGGACGCGCCTCGGGCCGTCGCCTCGATGATGAGCTGATTGGCGAACTTCACGATCCCGTGATCGGTCTCGTCGATCTCCGGTGCTCCCTCCGGCAGCTTTTCCTCCTCGATCTCGGCCTCGCCATCTCCCAGCTCAGTCACGATCTTGGCGAGATCGCTCGGCTCCCCGACCGGCTCCTCCGACTCGCCGTAGGAGGTGGCAATGTACGTCATGATGTCGGGCTTGGTCGCTACCCAGAACTCATACCGAGGGGACAGGTTCATGGCTCGAACACCATCCAGACGCATCATGTCGTGAGGATCGTCGACAGCCAGAACCAGAACTCCCGGCCGCCGCTCGATTGGCGCGCAGGTGTACTTCTTCCACATATCCGAAGGGACTCGGCCCTTCAGATCTTCCGGGATGGTCTGCGCCCCGTCGTAACTGAAAAACTGCGTTGAGTAGAAGGCGGCCAGACTCTTTCCTATTTCTTCTTTGGGAACGTTGTAGTCCTCGATCAAAGCCTGACTCACGTCGATATTGTTGACGCGGGCGCTGGTTACGGCCGCCTCGATGTCCTTCTCCGAGACGATCCCCTTGTCGACGAGCGGGCCGTACTTCGTCGGCTTGGTCTGGCGGGTGGCGCGATGTTGGTTATAGAAAGCGATCCCGAGAATGCGGGCAATCTCTTCCGCGCTGTCTTCGTCCAATTGCGTGAAGGCAGGCCCGCGACGCTTGTTGATGAGCTGAATGACACCGAGCAGATACTTCTCGAACATGATCGGAGCCGCCAGCACCGACTTTGTGCGGAACCCGGTCTGCTTGTCCCAGCGCTGGTCAAAACGCAGGTTGGCGTGGAGCTTGGCCAGCTCGGCGGGGTCGTACGCGTCCTGGATGCTTACCGTTCGCCGGCTCAAGGCCGTGAAGCCGGTGATCGATGCGAAAGACTTCGGGACGCGAATCTCTTTCGGTGCATCGCCGACCTTCTGGACCGAATAGAGCTCCTGGTTCTTCGTGTCGATTGCGTAGATGGTCAGCCGCTCGCACTCGAGCAGTTCCATCATCTTGTCTTTGAGTGACATCAGAATCTGTGTGATCGACTCGGCGGAGTTGATCTGATTCGTGATCTGAGTCAGCCGCTTGCGGTACTCCAGTTCTTTCTCGACAGACGACGGCGCCACCTGAACAGCCATCTCACCTCTCCGATTCAAGACCCAGATTTATTGATATGGAGAATAAACCCCGCTGAGGTGAAAAGGCAAAGAAGGAAGGAGAGGTTCCTGGCGCGCGAAGGCGCGCCAGCCTGTAGCGCCAGGCGGAAGCCGAGGATGTCGCGAGGGTGTCGCGAGGATGTCGCGAGGGTGTCATCAGCTCCGCAGCGCGCGAAGGCGCGCGGTAGATCTGTAGCACCGGGGCGTGAGCCCGGTGTCGTCGGAGAGGTTTGAAATCCCTCCGGAGCCCGCGAAGGCGGGCGGCAGATCGCGCCAGAAATGTCTGTCGCCCGCCTTCGCGGGCTGACAAAAATTGAGTTGCAGGCGCGCAACACCGGGCTCACGCCCGGTGCTACAGATCTACCGCGCGCCTTCGCGCGCT
>DASZZV010000327.1:0-10979 GCA_035544835.1 Thermoanaerobaculia bacterium | reverse complement strand
GCCGCCGAGCCAGGCGGCAAGATGCCGCCACTCCGATATGCCGCCGTTACTTCGCCGCGCGAGACTTCCGCTTTGGCGTCGCAACCGCCCCCGGCGTCACAGCGCGATTCCTTCCGCCTTCCTTGGCCTCGTAGAGCCGGGCATCAGCCGCTTTGAAGAGCTCCTCCGCGGTGAGTCCGTCTTCGGGATACATCGCCCCACCAATACTCATCGTGATCCGTGATCGCCCTTCGATCGGTTCGATCGACTCCACCCCGGCGCGGATGCGTTCCGCGGTCAAGGCCAGGCCGGCCTCATCGATCTGCGGCAGCACGGCGGCAAACTCCTCGCCCCCGTAGCGGGCCGGCGAATCGACCGCGCGCATGGAGTGACGGATGGCTACGGCCACGGTCTGCAGTGCCTGATTGCCGGCCAGGTGCCCGTACTGATCGTTGTACTTCTTGAAGCGATCGAGATCGAAGACCAGGAGTCCGAAGGCATGCGTGTATCGACTGGCGCGCTCGATCTCCTCGTCGATTTTTTCGCGGAAGGCGCGAAAGTTTGGCATCTGCGTGAGCTCGTCGGTCCGGGCTCGAAGTGAGAGTTGCGCGCCAGATTCCTCCACGGCCCGAGCCATGCTGTTGAACGACTCGCCCAGCTGGGCCACCTCGAAGTCTCCGGCGATCGGAGCTCGTGCTGAACGATCTCCATCTTCCAGCTTCCTGGCAGCGGCCGAGAGGAGCTCGAGAGGCTGGACGACCCTGGCCACGGTCAGCCGGGCCACGGCCAGACTCAGAACCATGACAATCCAGGCGATGGCGAACCCCATCAGCTTGGTCTTGTCCCCTTCGTCGGCGATGACAGGGACCTTTTGTTCGATATCGGATTTCTTTCGGGAGACGGCGGCGTTGAGTGTTCGATTGATCTCGTCGCTCAGGACGTAGAGCCGCTGCTGACTTTCGATCTGCCCGTCGGGCGTGAGCGAGCTCCAGCTCGACGCTGAATCGGCTGCGGTCGCAATCAGTGCATCCACTCGTTGCCTCAGTGAGCCAGCGTCCACGCTGTTTTTCAGCGCCGTACTTCCAAGAACTGCCGACGAGGCGCGGTATCGCTGCACGAGACTCGGAAGCTGATCGGGAGCCGACAGACTGAGGGCATTCCATTGGTTCTGAAAAGCAACATGATTCCGGGCGAAGTCGGTGAGGTCGGTCAAGGCACGGCTGTCGACGACGATGATTCGAGTGAGCTGGCGCTGGGCGTCATGAGCGCGCCAGGTCAGCAGAGCGACCACGGCGATGAGCAGACAGCCGTTGAGCGCGGTCATCGTGAAGAGCCGGGCGCGGATCCTGGTTCTGGCCACGACCCAGTTTAACCCGCTCGACGGTTCCGCTTCCTTTTACAATCGACAGGTGAAGAGCTCAATTGCGCGCCGGCTCCGTGAGGTCTTCGACGTGTCTCTGCGGCGGTGCGACCCGGCAACCCTCACCAGATCAGCCATCGAGCGCTCGAAAGAGGCGCGGACCGTCGATGTCGTCGCCCTCGGGAAGTGCGCTGCTGCCATGCTCAGCGGAGCGGCGGCGACACTCGATATCCGGCGCTCTTTCATGAGTGTCCCGGCTGGCTATCCCGTGGTTGAAGGAGTTACGGAGCTCCGTATTGGCTCGCATCCCCAGCTCTCTCCCGACAGCTTCGCTGCCGGTGAGAGTCTTCTTCGTTTCATCGATCGATTCTTCCCTACCCTCTTCCTGATTTCCGGAGGGTCGTCGGCTTGCGTAGAAGCGCCGCTCAAGCCATGGTTCGATGCCGGCGATCTTGTGGAGATCAACAGGGTGATGCTGCGGAGCGGTCTTGCCATCGAGGGCATCAACACCGTTCGCAAGCATCTCTCGGCCATCAAGGGTGGGCGACTGGCCAGCGTCACCGGCCACTCCGTGACGTTCGTGCTGTCGGACGTCGGAACGGGAGCCCTTCATCTTGTCGGCTCGGGTCCCACCCTGGCTGACCCGACGTCACTCGGGGAAGCGGCTGCGATTCTCCGGAGACTTCCGGGAGATTGTGCTGCTTCCATTGCCGAACGACTCGAAAGCGGCCAGGTTCCTGAGACCCCGAAATCGGGGGCGCGGCCTCACCTCGCCGGTGACAATTCGACTCTCGTTCGCGCTGCCGCTGATGAGGTGACGAGACTCGGCCTGAGGGCGTCGATCATCGACAGAGAAATGACCGGTGATGTCCAGAGCGTTGCGCGCGAGTTGTTCACCATCGCCACCCGGCTGGCTACAGACGAAGTCGCCATCGCCGGGGGAGAGCCAACGGTCGTTGTGAACGGAGAGGGGCGCGGAGGGCGGTGTGGCGAGGTCGCGGCCCGCTTTGCCATGCGATCGATCGAAGAGCGGCGCGGAGATGTTTGCGGATTGTTTGCCGCCTCCGACGGGGTCGACGGGAACTCGGGAACGGCGGGTGCGGTGGTTTTCTCCGGCGGCGCGGGTCCCGTGACCGCAACCACCGATGAAATCAGTCGCGCCCTCGAACGCTCCGACTCTCGAAGCATCCTCGAGAAAATCGGGGAGCCGATCATCATCCCGGCCACTGGAAATAATGTCCGGGATCTGTTTCTGGTCGCTCGCGATTCTGGCCCGCATTTCTCACAGGGTTTCTGCTGCGGAAGCGGATAGGCTGCTCTCCGTTTCACCGGGTGCTGGGCGTAGGGCCGCACGGCGTGCGGCCGGTACCTTCGGTC
This sequence comes from Thermoanaerobaculia bacterium, assembly GCA_035544835.1. Taxonomy (GTDB): domain Bacteria; phylum Acidobacteriota; class Thermoanaerobaculia; order Gp7-AA8; family Gp7-AA8; genus DASZZV01. The sequence goes on along the minus strand of DASZZV010000327.1, from coordinate 8,263 downwards.
GCGGAAACCAAAATGGAACAATGCGAATCCCTCGGCGACAAATCATTCATAACGTCTCCGCGAAGGTCATCCGTTTGGGATTCACTTTGAACGGTTGTTTTCCGCCGTGACCAATGGTACCGGCCGCACGCCGTGCGGCCCTACGCGTTACACCAGGACTTATGAATGGTAGCGAGACTAGCGGCTGATCGACGCGGTTTTGCTTTACTCTTCCAGAGGTCAGAAGCTTGCAAGAGCCATAACCACATAGACTTCGACGGCTTATTCATGGATTCAAACGAGACTTCGCAAGAGATGGCGCCTTCAGAGGCGGAGCAAAGCGCACTGGTGCGCCGGCGTCGCACGCCCATGTGGGGGTGTGTGCGGGGCCTCTTCATCGCCGGTCTGGTTGTTCTGGCCATCCTTCTCGTCAGCGTCTTCTTCTACATTGGAACTGAGAGGTTCGCCCGGCTGATCCAGGCAAAGATCGTCGAAAACCTCGCTTCTCACCTGAACCGTAAGGTCTTCATCGGCAAGGTGACCCTCATCCGAGGCCTGCAGACTCGCGTCATCGTCGACGACCTTCGGATAGCCAACGCTCCCGGAGCCCTGACTCCGTACTTCGCGACCGTGCGTCAGGTCGAGATCGTGGGCGGCATCGACTCCTTTCTTCAGCGGCGTATCAAGGTCGGCCGCATCGACATCCGGGATCCGCACGTCGATTTCGAGGTCTTTCCTGAAGGCGCTCCTCTCACGCACAACTTTCCCAGCTGGAAACCGAGTCCGCCCAGCAAGGGCGAGATCGTCCGCCTGGATGTGTCGAAGATGTTCATCAAAAATCTCGCCTTCGACTTCAACGATCGCCGGCACCAGATCGTCGTCAATATCGCCGGACTCTCTTCTGAAGTGACTCCGACTGCGCGCCTTCAGAACTACGCCGGGTTGGCGGAGAGTCCGAGCGTGACCGTCCGCATTCAGGACTATCTCCCCTTCCAGGTTGCTCTGCGCGGGGGCTTTCTCTACGTTCCAGGAAAGCTGGAACTGAAGTCGATCGCGCTGCGAGGCCAGGGCATCGAGACTTTCGTTGCCGGCAAACTCGATCCTCTCACCGAGGGTGTTTACAACCTCGACATCGCATCGCACATCGACCTCCATCGCGTGCGTCAGATCTTCAGGGTCGACAAGACGCTGCAGGGACTGGTGGCATTCAACGGAAAGCTGGGCGGGCGTGGGGGCGACTTCAAGCTGGACGCCGATCTCCGCGTGCCGCAGTTGAAGGCTGACGCCTACGACCTCGCTGACGTGCGCGGTCACATGGTCACGACCGGAGAGAAAACGGTCGCTGACATCAAGTCAGCGCGATACGGCGGAGGGACGATCGGGGCACACTACTTACTCGCGAATTACTCCGAGCCCTATCCGATGCACGTCGATCTTCGCTACGACCACATCTCGCTCGAGAAGCTGTTCGCCGACTGGACGGTGGAGAACAGCGGTCTTCGTGGTGCGGCGACGGGGCAGCTCCACTACGATTGGGAGAAGGACCGGATCCTTCAGGGCTCGGGCGTCGGTCATGCCGCGCTGAGTCGTTCTTCACTCTCATTCGGCAACCCTCACTATGCCGTTCCGATTGCCGGGGCCACCGACTTCACACTCCGTCGTGGTGTGATCGGATTCCAGAAAGGGTCGCTGGACACGAGCACGTCTCATGTCGATTTCGCCGGCAGCCTGCGCATCGATGATCTCTACGCGAAACTGAAGTATCAGATCCACAGCAGTGATCTGACTGATCTCGACCAGCTCGCATTCAACCTCGCCCATTCGCTCGGCAAGAAGAACTACACCGTCCTCGGACTGGGTGGATCCGCCACAGCCAGCGGGACGATCGAGGGGCGTTTCAAAGATCCTCTGGTCATGGCCTCGATCGAGGGTCAGCACGTTCGTTACAACCAGGTAGATCTGGGTGACGCCGCGCTCGGGCTCCGTTACGACGGCAAGACCAGCCGGCTCAACTTCGAGCGCGGTCAATTCAATTTCGATGGAGGACGCCTCGAAATCACCGGAACTCTCGACTTCCCCGATCGCGGACCTTCGCCGGAATTCAATCTCAATCTCAGCGCCGACGGCTACCCCGTCAAGCGGGCACTCGACGCCATCAATCTCCAACTCGGTCTCGATGGGCGCGGCACGGGGAACCTGGTGGTCAGGGGAACTCCCGACAGGGGCAACGTGAGTTTCGCGAACTTCGTGGTCACGCGCGACAAATCGAAACTGCGCCTCAACGGGTTGATTGCCTGGCTTCCCGGAAAAGGGAACGTTGAGTTCAATCTCGATGTCGGTGCTGATGCCGTCGATGTCCAGGAGATCATTACCTTCCTTGACCTGGGGAAGATCCCGGCTACCGGCGCGGTCACCGGGACGCTCCACCTCGACGGGACCAAAGCGAAGCTGGAAGGCGCAGGCGCAGTGTCACTGCGTAACGGCTCGCTTTACGGGGAGCCGATCGACGTCGCTACTGCCGACCTGCTGTTCACGCAGGGAAGTCTCAAGGCCTCGAATGTCGAGGTTCATGCTCCGGCCGGTGTGCTCAAAGGCGAGGCCAATCTCGATTCCGCCGGCGAGCGCTTCAGTTACATTCTGCAGCCGACCACGATCGATATCTCAAAACTCAAGACAGTCGGTGCGCTGTCGAAGTTTTTCGGTGGGACGATTTCGATCAGCTCGAGTGGCGCCGGAACCTTGACGTCACCGGAAATCGTCCTCGAAGCGTCGCTCGACAAAGGCACCATCACCGGAGTTCAGCTTCCGGCAGGCTCGCCGCCACCGAAGATTTATGTGGCCATCCGCAACGGTCAGCTGGTGGTGAAGGGCTCGGCCGCGGGCGTCCTCTCCATCGATGGCACCGGCGCCGTTGCGCCGGATGGCTCACTATCGGGCAACGTCCAGGTGGCCATCATCGACATCGCGCAGTTCCTGGCCATCTTCGCGCCTGGCTCGGAGTTTCCGGCATCGGGGAATCTCACGGCCGACCTCAGTCTCGGCGGCAACATCAACTCGCTCGATACGGTGGAGATCCTCGGTTCCGTTCCCGTCCTTCAGCTTCACGTCGCCGGAAACGAGCTCACCGTACCTCGTCCCATCCAGTTCTCGTTCCGCAAAGGACGGGTGTCGTTCGACTCATTCGAAGTGGGACTCGCGGGATCGAACTTCTCGATCGCCGGATATGCCGGCCTCACCGGGGATCGCTCGATCAACCTCACCGTAAAGGGGTTGGTCGAGGCAGCATTCATTCAGTTCTTCACCAAAGACATCAAGGCGGAAGGACATGTCAACGTCGCCGCCTCGGTCACCGGCACACTCGATGATCCGCGCGTAAACGGTGAGGCCGAGGTTCAGAACGCGCAGCTCAGGATTGCCGGGTTTCCGCAGGTCATCGACAACATCACCGGCACGCTGATCTTCGAGGGCGACCGGGTCGAGATCGATTCACTCAAGGCGTCGCTGGGTGGTGGCAGGGTGATCGCCGGAGGCTTCATCGCTCTGGCAGGGCTCACTCCGAAAGCGGTCCGGCTCAACATTCAGGGCCAGGAAGTATCGCTCCGCTACTTTGCCGGCGTGACCGTCGATGGCGATTTCTCGCTTGTTCTGTCGGGCGATCCGAGTGAGCACATGGTGCTGCAGGGCGACGTAAAGGTGTCGCGGGCGCTGTACTTTAAAGACTTCGATTTCGGGACGTCGATTCTGAACCTGGTGCTGGAACGGCGTGGCCTGCTTCCGGCAGTCGCGGCATCGTGGCAGGACCGGGTGGCGCTTCGTGTGCATCTCAATGCCCCCGACACGCTGGCCATTAAGGACAACATCGCCAGCGTCACGGCCTCGGCCGACCTCGACGTGAACGGCACGCTGGCCAACCCGGTCGTGCTCGGTGTCGTTACCGTGGATGAAGGGGGAAAGGTTCGCTTTCAGGACATCGACTATCGGGTCACTCGCGGCACGATCAATTTTCAAAACCCCTTGCGGATCGACCCTTACTTCGATGTCACCGTGGAAGGACGGATGCAGGATGTGCAGCTCACCGTCAACGTCACCGGAACGCTCGACAAGATCAATACGAACATCACCACCGACCCTCCGGTGAGCGATCTGACGTTACTCTCGCTGATCGGACCCGGCCAGTTCGGTCCGAGCTCGACCGGCCGGGCGGCCGCGGCATCTGTGGCTTCTCTTCGATCGGCGGGAAGCTCGCTGCTGATTCAGAGTCTGGGTGGATTGATCGGGTCGAAAATCCTCCCTTTCGCTGACAGTTTCCGTCTCGATGTCGTCGAATCGTCCGGATCCAAGTCCGGCTCTCAGACGCAGGCGACTTTCGAGAAACGCATCTCCAACAACGTGCGCGCGGTCGTCATCTACAACCTGAACAGTGACAAGAACGTGGAGATCGTGGAATGGCAGGTAACGCCTGACTGGATCCTGCAGCTTACGCGCGACAGTGAGCAGGGGCCGGCTTACATCTTCAACGCCGTCGACGCCCGCTTCCGGCGGCAGTACGAAGGTCACTGGTGGCAGCCGGTTGATCGCGTCCGTAAGGTCAAAGCAGGAACGACTCTCCTGACGGATTCCACCATCACCAGCGAGGCGAACAGCGAGAAGAAGTCAGAGGCCGGAAAGCAGACCGCAGCGGCGAAAGAGGCGTCATCGACTGTGGGCTCGATCGGTGCGATTCGTTTCGAGACCGACTCCCCGTACGACACCTCGAAGCTGGGCGACCTGATCGACGTCAAGAGCGGTAAGCCTCTACTGATCCGCGATGTGCAGGGGTCGATCAAATCCCTGTATGCAACCGGTGACTTCCGCGACATACGAGTCGAGGAGACTCCTCGGGGACTCGACCGCGATCTGACCTTTGGTCTGTCGCTGAACTACAGGATCGAGTCGGTCCATTTCGAGGGGTTCAAATCGAAGCGAGGAGGGGGAAGAAGTGACGTGCTCCTCAAGAGGGGGGACGTACTGAGTCTCAACGCCGTCGATCGAAGCGCGGTCGCTCTGCAGGAGAGCCTGGCGCGCCGAGGTTACTTCGAAGCAACCGTGGATCCAGAGACAAAGTTCTTCCGTGAAACGAATCGAGTCGATGTCACTTTCCATGTTTCCGAGGGACCACATGCAAAGATCGCCGGCATCGATCTCGAAGGCAACCTCGAGCCCTACACGACTGCCGAGGTGCTGAAGCCTGTTCAGAAGCGCATCGGACAATCCTTCAAGCTCGACGAGAGCAGAAACAACGTTGAGTCGATTACGCGAAGCCTTGTTAGGAAGGGGCGACGGAAAGCGGACATACGCTCCGGGGGCGAGACCTACGACAAGGCCACCCAATCGGTACGCCTTCGGTACAAGGTCGTAGTTGGCCCGATCGTCAAGGTCGAGGTGGCGGGCGTGCCGAAACGCGAGGTACGCCGTCTGATTCCATTCCGGAGGAGCGAGCCCTATTCCGAGGACGTGATTGCCCGGACGACCGACCGGTTGCTGCAAACCTATCAGCAGCGCGGCTACTTCTTCGCCAGCATCGATCCACTGGAGAAGACCGTCGGCGACGAGTTCGTGATCACCTTCAACATCAAGCCTGGTAAACGTTATGAAGTGGCAGGCGTTGAGTTTCAGGGGAATCAGCAGGTATCCGACAAGAAGCTCAGGAAAGTGATTGCGACCGGGCCGATTGGCGGCATCAAGAAGGTGGTGTCATCCCTGCTGCGCCGGCCGCAGGGAGTCACACAGGAGCAGTTGAATACCGATCGCGATGCCGTGGGAACGCTCTATCAACTGCAGGGTTTCACCCTCGCCAAAGTCGATCAGCCCATAGCGAAGGAAATCGCTCCGGGCAGGTTGCAGATCATTTTCCCCATCAATGAGGGTGTGCAGACCATTGTCACGAAGATCGCATTCGAGGGCAACGAACAGGTTGAGACAAAGGATCTGCCGAAGGCGATCCTGAAGCCAGGTTCGCCGCTCAATCCGCAGGACCTTGCTACCGACCTGCTCAGGCTCAGAACCTTCTACTTCGACCGCGGAAACGCCGAGGTGCAGATCGTCCCGCGCACCGACCTCAGCCCCGATCGCAGGCAGGTGACGCTGACGTACCGCATCGCCGAAGGACCAAAGGTAGACATACACGACGTCGTTGTGCGCGGAAACATCTACACGCACTCCAACGTCATTCTGAGGAAAACTCACCTCCGCAAGGGGCAGCCCTTCACTTTTCGCGCTCTGCTCGAAGCGCAGCAGGAACTCTATCGGCTCGGAATTTTCCAGCGCGTGGAGGTGAATGAGGAGAAGACCGGCACGACCACCGCGCAACGGGATGTGGCCATCCAGGTCGAGGAAGGAAGAGCGTTGAGCCTTGCCGGCGCCATCGGTTACTCGACCGATCAGGGAGCGCGCACCACCGTTTCCGTCTCTCATCGGAATCTGTTTGGCACGGCCCGCTTCCTGGGATTCGAAGCGCTCGTCGCCCAGCGCGAAGATCGATTCTTCCTCACCTACCGCGAGCCGTTCGTCGGGCCGCTCGACATTCCGGTCCAGCTGACGATTTTCCAGAGCGACCAGCGCCGTCTCGCGGAGTTCGACATCAAGCGCCGCGGACTCTTCGTCGAGGCCTCGCGCGTGGTGCATGAGCGCAGCAGATGGTCACTCCATTACGAGTACCGCGTTGTCAACGTCGACTGTCTCGACTCGAAAGGTAACAAGAAAACCTGCGAGGCTGTGGCCGGACAGGTGCCCGGTCTGGAGCGGCAGGACCAGAGCATTCAGATCTCCAGTCTCACGCCCACTGTCTTCTGGGATAAGCGCGACGACGCCATCAATCCGCACAAGGGATTCCTGGCCAGTACGTCACTCGAGTATGCCTTCCCGCTGGCCAGCGCCAGGGCCAGCTTCCTGAAGAGCTTCTCGCAGGGCTCCTGGTATCGCCCGATTACGGACCGAAGCGTGTTCGCGGTGTCGGGACGCCTCGGGCTGATCCAGCCGATTTCCGGCGGCTCCGGTTTGAACGCCGTCCCTTTCTCGGAACGGTTCACGGCGGGCGGTGAGACATCGCATCGCGGTTTCCCGCTCGACCGCCTCGGTATTCTCGGCGAGCCGGATGCGGCCGGCGTCTTCGGGCCGGCCACCTCGATCGTTCGCAACGGAAGCCCCGGTGCCGGTCCCAACGACGTCATCGTGATCGGCGGCAACGGCCTGGTCCTGATCAACCTCGAATACCGTTTCCCGATTCTGGGCAGCCTCAATGGAGCGGTGTTCCTCGACGCCGGAAACGTGTGGGGGGATTTGAAGTCGATACGATTCGGCGACTTCCGATACGGCCCGGGAGTGGGTATTCGCTACATCACGCCGCTCGGGCCGGTACGCTTCGATCTCGGTTTCAATCCGAATGCGAAGCCCTACGAAGACAAGGTCGTCCCGTTCCTGACCCTCGGATACGCGTTCTGATCCTGCGCCGCGGCTGCCACTTCGCCGGCTCTCATGAAACGGGCACCCACATCCTTTAACAAGTGCGGGCGAAGCCGCCCGCACCCCTCGGGGTCATCCCACACGCCTTTGCGCTTCCCTCATAATGAGAATGCTTGAGCTGGCGTCGATTCATCGAGCGTAAATCGCTCACGCTGTTGTTTGTGGTGGTCCTCTTTGCGCTTTTCGTCTACGGAGGGATGCGGCCTCACTATGAGGGATTTCTGTGGGCTGATCGAAAGGCCTGGAACGCGAGGCTGTCGCGCCAGCCGGACCGCCACGATCCTTCCTATCCCGACTTTCTTCGACACGTCGAAGAGTCGACAACGCCCGGCAGCACCGTCCTGATCATCACGCCCAACGCCGACTGGTTCGTGCAGTACGGGTACCTGTACTTTCGCGGGATGTATCTGCTGGAGGGACGGCGCGTGCTTCCGGTCGTGTCGCGATCCGGTGTGGTTTACGGCGATCGATTCCGAACCGCCGACTATGTCGCCGCCTGGCACATGCAGTACACCTCACCGATTCACGACACCGTGTGGACCACCGCGACGGCATCGTTGTCGCGAAGAAGGCCATGAGCGTCTTTCTGGCGATCGCCCTCATGACCCTGTTGGGGTGGTTCCTCGGCGGCGCCGTGGAACCAGGTCTCCCGCGACTGGCCAGGTGCGGGAACGCATTCCCCATTGGAGCAGGCGTCGCCGCCCTGAGCCTGGGGATCCTGTCAATCTTGCGGATCCGGTGGAGTGCTGTGCCGCTGGGTGTCCTGGTCGCTTTGATCGCCGGG
>DASZZV010000326.1:0-10009 GCA_035544835.1 Thermoanaerobaculia bacterium | reverse complement strand
TCTAGCGCACGCCGCTCCGCACCACGCTCGTGGTCGTCGTCGTGTACGCCGTCGTCTCCACACGATTCCCCTCAGCCGGTTGAGTCGTCAGCGGGAGCATCGATGCGAGGCGGTTGAGATCCATGAGCGGCTATTGGACTCGATGGGACGCGGAAGAGTCAAGTAGGGCCGAGGGCCGAGGTTTCTACCTTCTGCTTGCTCGATGATCGCGCCACGACGCTCTTCGCAAAAAAAGAGAGCGAGCCATAGGGCCCGCTCTCTCGTACGATCCGAGCTTCCGGCGCTTACATGCCGGGAGGCATGAGAACGGTGTCGATCACGTGCACCACCCCGTTGGTGGCCATCACGTCTGCCTTGACGACGTGGGCGTTTCCGATCATCACCTGATCGCCCATCATCGAGATCGAGATGTCCTGTCCCGAAACGCTGCGGGCCTTCGACATCTTCATGACCTTAGCGGCGCTCACGCGGCCGGCAACGACGTGGTACTGCAGTACCGCACGAAGCTTGTCGCGGTTCTCCGGTTTCAGCAACATCTCCACCGTGCCAGCAGGCAGTTTGGCGAAAGCCTCATCGGTAGGCGCAAAGACGGTGTAGTCGCCGGCCGCCATCAACATGTCCACGAGCCCTGCCGCCTTCAGCGCAGCGACGAGCGTGTTGTGCATTCCAGTCGACATCGCCACCTCGGCAATCGACTGGGTCGGCTTCGCCATACTCGCATCCGCATTCATAGCTGCGTCCTTGGTGGCGCAGCCGGAGACGAGAAGCATCGAAGCAGAAAGAACCAAAGCAATGAGTTTCATTCTTAACTCTCCTTATTTCTTGCCCGAGTAGCTCCGTCGAGCGCTTTTCGGATTGCAGCAGGCTGCATATATTACGCTTTCGCTTGAATCTGACGGAAACCGCGCTCAGTTGGCTAATCGAGGATCTCTCTGTTCGAGGATCTCTCTGTTCGAGGCTCTTTCCCCACAATGCCTTATGCCCTCGCGCCGCGAGCTGGAGATCCTCACGTCGCTGGCCAAAGCGGTCAATAGGGCAGTGAGCGAGGCGGGCCGACGAAAGCAGGACCACTTGCCCGGATCGCGATCTGCTCAGAACAACGGCTCGAACCGCTCCCCGATCTCGCGGACCAGCATCAGGTGAAACCCTCTTCGCGCCGCCATGCGGACGAACCCTTCATAGCCCGTCACCGCCTCGGCGCTGAAAACCTTGCCGCCCCCGGCGTCGTCGCTCTTCGTGGCCGAACGATATGCCGCCACAGCTCCGTCGTCGATGGACGGCGAGATCAGAAATGCCCCGCCGATGTCGCCCCTCTTGTCCCGTGCGGTCTTGGCCAGCTTCACCTCTTCAATGAAGGCGTCGACGGCCAACGTGTTCAGCGTGGCCACCCGTTTTCCGACATGGAGAACCTTCCCGTCGGCATCACTCATCACCAGATCAAAAAAGTCCTTCTCCGCCGAACCGGTCCGCGGAAGGTCATGATGAAGCGTAGCCCTGCGCACCAGATACAGCCAGCTCTCCAGATACTTCCACCTCTCCGCCTTTCTGGCCGGCTGCAGAATCGCCGGCAGGTCATTGAGGGCCCAGCCGAGAAAGCGATAAACGCTGTCTCGCTGCACCAGCTCGTCAATAGATTGACCAGCCGCGCCACGCGGGGAAGCCGAGATCGTGAGCACTCGCGCCGAGGGATTCAATGGACGCGACTGCGTCCCCAGCTTCAGAAGTCCACCCTTTGCTGCCTTCTCCTCACCGCCCTGGACATCGACCTGAAGGTCGCGCAGAACATGGCGATACGAGATCGTCACCGGATGGGGGACGAGCTCCTCGACGGATGCCTTGACCTCGAGATCGGAAATCCAGCTCTCCCACGGTGCACCAGCCGGCACCTCGCTCCAGGCGCCGCCCAGAAGCGTCGCCAGCGTCAGGCCACGATCGATCAGCACATGACCGACATCAGTTCCGCGCCGGAAACTCAGCACGCCCGAGAAAGCCTCGGCCTCGAGTTTCCTGGCCATGGCCGGCAGGTTGATGAAGCTGGAATCGAGATCGCCATGCCTGACCTTTCGCGGAGTCAGCAGTGAGGCCAGCAGCGGAATCATTTCCTGCGGTGTGCCGGCGGGAACTGCGTGAAGCGTCAACTCTTCCTGGGCCGGCAGAGACTCTGCGATCACGTCCTGCGGGCGATTGGTGGTGAGATCGATGGCGGCGACGATCCATCCGTCATGCAACAAGAGCAGGCGCGACTTACCGATGAACAGAGCGCCACTGAATGCCTCGGCGTGGACCAGCGTCTCCAGCAACCGCTCCAGGAGCGGCTGTACCGGCTTGAGGCCAAGCGGCCTGGCCGGCCAGCGTCCCACGACATCAGCCACGATCCGACGCGCGTCCGTCGGCAGGCCCGTGAAAATCGGTGGGAACGAGCTGGAGAAAAGCTGATCCAATCGCAACCTCCTCCTCGACGTCACATCTACGTTGCACCGTGAAAAGCAGATGCGTCGGGGAGACTTCAGTCTAAGTCGTGAGTCGGTTTGGAGTCCAAGTCTAGGGAATGAAATCCTGCGTAGGGCCGCACGCCGTGCGGCCGGTACCCTCTTCCTTGAAAACAAGATTCATGGATCGTGCACCCGTTACGGGTTTTCGCCATTGACGGCCGAGCGTTCGTCTTCCGCGGGCGAAGGTACCGGCCGCACGCCGTGCGGCCCTACGCAACCGTGCGTCTCTCGCTTGTAGCACACTAGAAAACATTGCGCGATGCACGAGTGAACGTTGGTCCATCTGAAAGAGCTGGAGATACACTGGCGCGGTTTCAACCGCAGGAATGCGGCCCCCTAACGAGGAGATAGCATGCTCAGAAGACTTCTGACCTTTGCAGGCATTCTTTTGTTCACGACGCCCCTGTTCGCTCAGACGGCGGACGACATCATCGCGAAGTTCGTCAAGACGGTCGGCGGAATGGAGAAGATCAAAGCCGTCACGACTCTCCGCCGCGTCGGCAAGTACAGCCGCGCCGGTGGCTTCGAGGCGAAGATCACGCAGGAGAACAAACGACCGGACAAGGTCCGACAGGACTTCATGCTTCAGGGAATGGACGGAATCACTGCCTGGGATGGGAAGACCGGCTGGAAGATCGAACCGTGGGACGGAAAGAAAGATCCCGAGCCGCTGGGCGAAGAAGAGTTGAAGTCGATCATTGAAGACTCCGACCTGGACGGCCCGCTGGTCAACTATCGCCAGAAGGGAAACAAAGTCGAGTACGTGGGCATGGAACCGGTCGAGGGAACCGACGCCTACAAATTGAAAGTGACTCTCGCCAGTGGTGACACCCGCTACTACTACATGGATACGGACTATTACGTTCCCATCAAGATCGAGTCGACGCTCATCATTCGCGGCGCTGAGCGCACGTATGAGTCCTCCCTCGGTGACTATAAGGAGGTGGCAGGCTGGTACCTCCCTTTCTCCATCGAGGTCAACACCAAAGGGAGTCCGAACCGCCAGAAGTACACGTATGAACGGATCGAGGCTAACGTCCCTATCGCCGAAGAGCGGTTCAAGAAACCTTCGTTGCCGACAAATGATGGCAAGCCCATGGCACCCGATGCCGCCGATAAGCAGCCCGAACAACAACAGAAGAAGGAAGAGAAGAAGCCGCCCGTCGCTGCCTTACAGCACGTCGCGTCGCAGGAAGAAGTGAGAGGGAGCGTGCGATGATCAACATGATGACGACCCGCACAGCAGTCGTCGCTGCATCTCTGACCTGCCTGCTGGCACTGCCCTCAGTGGCGCAGCCGCAACCACCGCCGGCCTCGACGAGCGCCGCCGTGCGTGTCGACTCCGACACCATCTCCGGATTGGGCTCGCGCAACATCGGTTCAGCCGCCATGAGCGGGCGCATCGCCGCCATCGACGCCGTGCACGAGGGCGATCGTTTGACCCTCTTCATCGGCTCGGCCAGCGGCGGTCTCTGGAAGTCGGTCAACGGCGGCACTACTTACAGGTCGATCTTCGACAAGCAGCCGGTGATGTCGATCGGAGCGGTCACCATCGACCCGACGAATCCGAAAACGATCTGGGTCGGCAGCGGCGAGACATGGACGCGCAACAGCGTATCAGTAGGCAACGGGGTCTACAGATCGCAGGACGGCGGCGACAACTGGGCCAACGTCGGTCTGCAGGGGTCGGAGCGGATCGCAAAGATCGTCGTGAATCCCACTGACTCCAAAACCGTGTACGCATGCGCCACCGGCCCGCTCTGGAGCGACAGCGATCAGCGCGGCGTCTACAAGACGACCGACGGCGGCACCACCTGGGTCAAAGTTCTGGCGGGAGCAAACGGCTCGAGCGGCTGCTCGATGTTAGCCATGGACAGCCAGAATCCGGGAACGCTGTTCGCCGGCATGTGGGACTTTCGGCGTAAGGGGTGGACCTTCCGCTCGGGCGGCGAAGGAGCCGGGGCGCCGAGTGGAAGTGGACTGTTCAAGACCACTGATGGCGGTGCCACCTGGAAAGCCCTCGACTCGAAGAATGCCGGCGGACTTCCCGCCAGACCATGGGGCCGTGTAGCCGTCACCATCGCGCCGTCCAAACCGAGTGTCGTCTACGCGCTGATCGAGGCGGAGCCACCGGCCAATGGGCTCTATCGCTCCGACGACGGCGGGAACACATGGCAACTTCGCGACCGCAGTCAGGGCATGGTGTGGCGTCCTTTCTACTTCGCCAATCTCATCGTCGATCCGCGCAATGAAGAGAAGATTTACAAAGGGGGCGGATCCCTCATCGCCAGCAACGACGGAGGCAAGAGCTTCAGCGACATCACTGGCGGCGGACATGGCGACTATCACGCTGTGTGGATCGATCCGAAAGACACCGATCGTCTGATCGCCGGCGATGACGGCGGCCTCTGGTATTCGTATGACGGAGGGAATCGCTGGTGGAAGGCCGACAACCTGCCGGTCTCGCAGTTCTACCATGTCAGCGTCGACATGGAGCGCCCCTACCGCGTCTACGGCGGCCTGCAGGACAACAGCTCCTGGGTCGGCGACTCGCAGTATCCCGGCGGCATCACCAACAGCCGGTGGGAGAACATGTACGGCGGCGATGGTTTCTGGATGTTCCCCGATCCCACCGATCCCGACTATCTCTATGCCGAAGCGCAGGGAGGGGAGATCGGTCGAGTCAATCGCAAGACGCATGAGACGCGTGGGCTCAAGCCACTCCCCGGCTACAACGAAGGCAAGCTCCGCTTCAACTGGAACACGCCGATTCACGTCAGCCCGAAGGGCACCGTCTACCTCGGTGCGCAGTTTCTCTTCCGTTCCAGCGATCACGGTCAGACCTGGGATCGCATCTCACCCGACCTCACCACCAACGATCCCACCAAACAACGCCAGGAACAGTCCGGCGGCATCACCGTCGACAACTCCGCCGCCGAGATGCACACGACCATCTATGCCATCTGCGAATCACCGAAGAACAGCAGCGTGCTTTGGGTCGGGACCGATGACGGGAACCTTCAGCTGTCGCGCGATGCCGGAAAGAGCTGGACCAACGTCGTTGCCAACATAGCAGGCCTCCCGAAGAACGCCTGGGTATCGTCCATCGACGCCGGACACTTCGACGAGGGAACGGCCTATGCGACCTTCGACCTCCACACTTTCGGCGACATGAAGCCGTTCGCCTATCGCACTTCCGATTTCGGGAAAAGCTGGATTCCCGTGGTCGGTCAGGGCGGCCCGGTTCGAGGCTATGCCCACGTCATCAAGGAAGATCTGGTCAACAGAGATCTTCTCTTTCTCGGGACTGAGTTCGGTTTGTGGATTTCACTCGACGGCGGGAAGCAGTGGGCGCAGTACAAGGGAAACGATCTGCCGAGTGTGGCCGTTCGCGATCTGGCCATTCACCCGCGTGACCACGACCTGGTCATCGCCACCCATGGCCGCGGAATCTGGATCGTCGATGACATCACCCCTTTACGGGCGCTGACGACCGAGGCGCTCAACAAGGAAGTTCTCTTCGTCGATTCGAAGCCGACGGTCCAACGGATCACCGCTTCCGGCGGCTGGGTGAATGGCGATGCTCAATTCGTCGGTGCCAATCCGACCAGTGACGCCGTCATCACCTACTACCAGAAGAAGCGCCACATCTTCGGCGATCTCAAGATCGAGGTTCTCGACTCCGATGGAAAAGTCATCGGAACCATCCCCAGCGGGAAGCGACGCGGGCTGAATCGCGTGCAGTGGTCCATGCGCGTTGGCCCCCCCAGAGTACCGACCGCCGCCTCGGCCGATTTCAGCGCGAACCGTGGTCCCCGAGTTCCGCCCGGCACCTACACCGTGCGAATGACCAAAGACAAGAGTGTTTACACGACCGCGCTTCAGGTGATCTCCGATCCCCGCTCGAAACACACGGCCGGAGATCGCAAGGCGCAGTTCGATCTGGCCATGAAGCTCTATCGACAGCTGGGCGAGATGAGCTTTGCCGTGGATCGCATCAACAACGTGCGACTGGCACTCGACGACCGCGCCTCGAAAGTGCCGGCAGATGATCCGCTGGTGGCAAGACTCCGCAACGCTTCGGCGCAGGTAGATGAGCTTCGCCGGAAGATCGTGGCCACCAAAGAAGGCGGCATGATCACAGGGGAAGAACGCCTCCGCGAATACCTCACCGCTCTATACAGTGACGTGCTTCAGTATGACGGGCAACCTTCGCACACCCAGGTCGAACGGAGCGAGGCACTCGGGCGTGAGCTCGGTGACGTCGTCAAGGACTTCGACAGCTGGACGAGTAAGCAGCTCGCTTCGATCAACACGTCACTGGCGTCGAAGAAGCTTCCGCTGATCGAGCCTCTCACGAAAGAACAGTGGGAGAAGCCAATTGAGAATTGAGAAAAACAGGTCGAGCTCTCTCCCCTCTCCCTCCGCGGGGAGAGGTGGCACGCAGCGCTGGGTTAGGAGCGTAACAGTCTCGCGATAACGTTCGAGGGCACGACTGCATGGTTCTTTTTATTCGCGCTCAAAGCTCAGGCAGCGTAGTCGTTCGTCCCCTCACCCGCCGCTGCGGCGGCACCCTCTCCCCGCCGGGGAGAGGGAAGATAAGACCGTTCGAATCACGCTCAAACGCTTCGTCTATTTCTCAATTCTCAATTCCCAATTCTCAATTCGTTCAGTAAGCCAGCTCCCTCACGAACATATAGATCATGATGGCAACGCCTAGCAGGCCGCTGCCGATTACGGCCAGCCCCTGAACCGCACCGACCAGGGTCGTCGCGTAGATGTACGAGACGCCGGTGAGTATGACCAGTGAGATGACGAAGGTCCGCAGGACGCTTCGCTGTCGCTGAGCAGGACAAGTGCTCATCATCTCCCTCAGGAACTGTCGCGAGAGGAGGATGAAAACCCCCATGGCCAGGAAAGAGAATCCGGCGGTCTCCCGGCTTTCGAGAACGAAGTCGTAGGCCCCATGCAGAAAAACGGCGAGCGGAAAGACCGTCCCGAACGTATCCCGTCGAACCCCGGCTCGCCGGCTCGATTCGAATGCAGAAACGGCGATCAGCGCCGTGAGCGACATGTGGAGAAAATTCGCCGTCAGAAATCGCCCCAGTGCATCGGCGATCTCCATACGATGAAAGTAGCCGATATTCTCTTCCGCGGCGAAACCGAGACCGACCAGGGCGCCACAGGTAAGCGCCTCGATACGTAACCTGCGCCGCCACAGAATCGGAAGCAGGGGAAGGAAAGCGAGCAGCTTACAGAGCTCTTCGCGCAGGCCGACTCCGAATACGAAATAGATGGCGTCGGGAATCGGCTGGCCCACCAGGCGTAACGAAAAGACCGATTCCTCGAGCGTAATGAGTAGGAGCGTGGGATAAACGCTCAGAATGCCCAGAACGAATGCGGCCGCATAGAGCCCCTTGCGCCCCTCGACGCCTTCGCCGATCCGGCCCATTCTCGTGGCGATGGCGAACCACAGCGCTCCAGACAGTGCCGCCAGGAAAAGGGGCCAGGCCTTCACCCCTTCGAAACCGGCCGGCCATACGTAGCGGATGACCTCAAACCAGTCGCGGTCATGCTCGGCGAGGATGAGGCGGAAAGCGGGGCCAATCACCGCTGCATAACGCGAGTCATTCCGGCGTTTTCGCAACTCTTCCCAGGCATCGTTGTCGGACCAGATGAAAAGGGCGTGACGAAGATCTTCCCGCGCCTCGGTCGGGAAGGAAAGTCCCTCTCGCTCGAATCTCCGGGCAGCTTCCGGCGAGTCGTCGTTCATGAGCGCGGCGCGAGCTAGAAGATGGTTGGCCCACCGCACCGGCTTGGCCCCATCGGCGAGGTTGCGAATGGATTTGGTGTCAGATTTCTTATCGACCATTCGCACCGCGTACCAGTAGTGCCCCAGTGCGGAGACCGACGGATTGAAGTCCCGGCGATCGAGAAAGCTCACGATTTGTTTTTCGGTGACGGAGGAAACCAATACCGTTTGGGCACCTTCGTCTTTCTTCTCGTCTTCGCTCTCGCCGCTGTTCTGGTCTCTGTTCCGCTCGTCACCTTCGCCCCCGTCCGTCAGAGCGGCGTGAGCGTCGATGAAGCCGAGCAGCGTTTCCGTGTCGACCGGGCCGTGCTGAAGAGTTTCCCAGTAGAGCTTTTCGGCTCGATCGACCTGGCCCGAGAGCTCCAGTGAAGCAGCACGCTCCCGAAGCGTCTTCCCTTTCTCGCTCGTCCTGGAAATCACGCAGGCGATCACGACGGAGGTCGAGCAGATGGCGATGACGGCCAGCCAGAGATGACGCAGCCCCCGGTCATGACGCAGCCGGTGCAGGAACAATCGCATACAGCGATCATAACGTTGGCTGGAGTGTGGTGCGAAGGACGGAACCGATCTTGCTCCTACCCAGTCGGAGGACTCACTTGAGCGAAACCATCTCGCAACGACGTCTCGGAAAAACCGATATCGACATTACACCCATTGGACTTGGCTGCTGGCAGTTTTCGGGCGGCCGCGGACTGGTTGGTGGCTTCTGGAAAGAGGTTCCGCAGGCGACGGTGAACGCAATTGTCCGGGCCTCACTGGACGGGGGCATCAACTGGTTCGACACGGCCGAGATCTATGGACGTGGGCAATCGGAAGAAGCGCTGGCGCGTGCGCTCGACGCGGCAGGAAAGAAACCGGGCGACGTGGTGGTGGCGACGAAATGGTGGCCCACGGCGCGATGGGCTGAGAGTATCCGCAGCACCATCGACGAGCGTTTGCAATTCCTGTCGCCATTCCCGATCGATCTACATCAGGTTCATCAACCCTTCGCCTTTTCCTCGGTGGAATCGCAGATGAAGGCGATGTCCGACCTCGTCAAGGCCAGGAGAATCCGTGCCGTCGGTGTCAGCAACTTCTCCGCAAAGCGAATGCGCGCTGCACATGAAGCGCTAGCCACGCTCGGAGTACCGCTGGCCTCAAACCAGATGCGGTACAGCCTCCTCGATCGCAGCATCGAACGG
This sequence comes from Thermoanaerobaculia bacterium, assembly GCA_035544835.1. Classification (GTDB taxonomy): domain Bacteria; phylum Acidobacteriota; class Thermoanaerobaculia; order Gp7-AA8; family Gp7-AA8; genus DASZZV01. The sequence continues at coordinate 524 of DASZZV010000326.1, read as the reverse complement.
AACGGAGTGCTGGCGACGGCAAAACAACTGGGCATCACCATCATCGCCTACTCACCTCTGGCGCAGGGGATCCTCTCCGGAAAGTTCCACGCTGATCCGGCGCTGATCGCCGCGAGCGGCGTCCGGCGCTTCACGAGGGACTTCCGGAATAGTGGTCTCGCGAGATCGCGTCCTCTGATCGACGAGCTGGCGCGGATTGCAACCGCGCACTCCGCCACCTCGGCGCAGGTTGCGCTGGCCTGGACTATCCAGTTCCACGGCGACACCGTGGTAGCCATTCCGGGCGCGACGAAGGAAAAGCACGTCACCGACAATGTGGGAGCGATGACGTTGAAGTTGGGCGATCTTGAGCTGAAGCGACTCGACGAGCTGTCTTCGAGTTATGCCTGATCGATATCGGAGTGGCGACATCCTGTCGCCTGGCTCGGCGGCGTCCCGCGCCGCCGCCCCCATCCCTATAGCTTGCACGAGAACGGCGCCGCGGGACGGCGCCGAGCCAGGCGGCAAAGATGCCGCCACTCCGA
>DASZZV010000325.1:0-30944 GCA_035544835.1 Thermoanaerobaculia bacterium | reverse complement strand
GGAAAGGCGGCCGAGGGCGGCCGCGCCACACGGATGAGGGCGGTGTCATCAGCAGAACAACCCCTCATATCAACCTCCTCACGGCCTCGAGCAGATTGCTCTGATCGAAGCTCCCCTTGACGATGTAGGCATTGGCGCCGGCGTCGATGCCTCGCTCGCGGTCCTCCCGCGTTTCGAGGGCCGTCACCAGCACGACCGGTAGGTCGGCGAGCTTCCCATCGGCCCGGATCCGCGCCGTCAGATCGAATCCGTTGAGCCGCGGCATCTCCACGTCCGAGACGATCAGATCGAAGGCCTCGGCGCGAAGCAGCGTGAAGGCTTCCATTCCATCCACGGCGGTTCTCACTTTGTAGCCGGCCGACTCCAGGATCGATTTGAGGAGCATCCGCGAAGTGATGGAGTCTTCGGCCACCAGAATCGAGCGGGCTTTGACGGCCGATGGTTTCGGAGCGCTGGTCCGTTGGGCTTCGGCACCGGCGGTCCGCCGCGCCGACCTGAGCAGGTCGGACACATTGAGTATCGCCGCGACCCGGCCCGAGCCGAGCACCGTAACGCCAGCGACATTACGCACTCGCGACAGTGGTTTGCGCAGTGGCTTGACCAGCACCTCCTGCTCGTCCCGCACGGCATCGACGGCGAAGGCAACGCGGGCGTCGCCGCTCCCCAGAACGAGAAACGGTGTGCCGGCGGCAGACGGCGTGGGCCCCTCCGCGCTCGGGAGCTCCAGTGCGTCGGCCAGCCGCACCAGAGGAAGGGTGCGGCCATCAAATGAGATCGTGTCATGACCTTCGACGGTCTGCAGATCGCCGGCGACGGCGCGGCCCACCCGCTCGACCTGCGCGGTCGGCACTACCAGAAGCTGCCCCACCGCCTCCACCAGCACGCCGCGGAACGTCGCCCGTGTCGATGGAATCACGATGCAGAAGGCGGTCCCCGCTCCGAGCCGGCTCTCGACCGAGACGCGGCCTCCCATCTTCTCGACTTTCTCCTGCACGATGGCCAGTCCCAGCCCGCGACCCGACAGCTCGGTGATGATCGGACTCGTCGATAGCAGCGATCGGAAGATCAGCCTCTGGGCCTCCGTTTCATCGAGCCGTCCGGCCTCCTCTGCCGAGATCAGCTCTTGCCGGACCGCCGACTCTTTCACTTTGCCGCTGTCGATCCCCGCGCCGTCGTCGGAGAGGAGCAGTTGCGCTTTGCTGCCGTTGACCTGCGAGACCACGAGCGTGATGGTGGCCCGTGCCGGCTTGCCCCGCCGCGTGCGCTCCTCGGGGGTCTCGATCCCATGATCGATGCTGTTGCGGAGCAGATGAACGATCGGATCTTTCATCTCCTCCAGAATGCGTTTGTCGATCTCGACCTCCTCGCCGCGGATCGTGAAGTCGGCCTCCTTCCCCTGATCCCGGCAGAGATCGCGCACTATCTTCGGAAACGAAGTAGAGATCGTGGCGAAGGGCAGCAGCAGCAGCTTCTTGGAATCCTCGAGCAGATCGTCGACCAGCTTGCCGACAGCGTAGCGATCCTGCTCCGCCGTCCGGCCGAGTGCCGCCACCGTGCTCTCGAGCGCTTTGAGCGTGTCCAGACTCGAATCGAAAACGTCCAGCAGTCGCACCAGCTCGGGACAGGAGGCACGCTCCACGCCAACGAAAACCTGACCGCGCGGCTGGCGAAGGCCACGCACGTCCGGCTCGGCCGCCGCCCACGTTCTCCGCAACTCTTCGACGCGTCCGCCGAGCTCGCGCAGATCGGCGGCCCGCTGCCCGGCGGTGAGCTTCGCGTTGAGCATTTCCTCAGACTCCAGCAGCCGGGCTTCCAGCTTCGCCAGCGAGATGCGCACGGTTTCTTCGGCGACAGCCTTGCCCTGCGGCGGAACTGACATAGGAGTCGTGCGAACCGGGGCAGGGCGTTGGAGAGAGGGGCTCGCCGATGTCACGCGAGCAGGGACCGAGGCCGGAGAGTTCTCCAACCGATGCGGCGACGGGCGCGCGGAGCGCGAACCATTAGCATTTGAAGCGCCGGTGAGAATCGTCGCGATCGAGTCCAGCGCACGGTGGAGCAGGTCCAGGGCGCCGCGAGAGGGGGCGCTTTCCTGACGCTTCCAGGAAGCCAGGGTATCTTCCATTGGCTGGCACAACGATTCGATCTCCGTGAGATCGACGGCCCGTGCCGCCCCTTTCAACGTGTGCGTGGCGCGGAAGACCGTCTCGATGATGCTCTGCGAGTTGCCGCCGGATGTTTTTTCCAGCTCCAGCAAACCGTTAGAGATCACCTGCATGTGCTCGTCCGCCTCGACCTTGAAGGTCGACTGCAGCAGCGCCCGAAACTCGAGATCTGTTGTGATCATCGGTATCGCTCGATCGCGCTGCCTCTTGTGTGGCACAGGCACTCTTGCCTGTGTGCCGCGGCGTCGAGCCGCGGCGTTCCTGCTGCAATTCCACAGAGAAGTCGGCCTCGACGGCCGACACACAGGCAAGAGTGCCTGTGCCACACAAGAATCGCTGAGAAGTTTCTCGGTAGCATCGCCGTCGTCCTAGACCAACTGGTAGCGCGCGACCGTCAGTTTGAGTCGCTGTCCGAGCTCACTGAGGTTTCGGGCCGCGGTCTCGAGTTGTTTCGCGCTGGCCACGTTCTGCGTGCTGGCCTGACGGATGCTCTCCATCGCACCGGCAACCTGGTCCACACCGACGAGCTGCTCCTGACTCGACGCCGCGATCTGCGTGGCTGCCTGCGCCGCGTCGTTCACGCTGCCGGCCAGAGCCTGGATCGATCCTCCCGCCACCTCGGTCTGCCGCGTTCCCGCCTCCACCGCTTTCCCACCCTCCTCGGTTGCCATCACCGCTGCACCGGTCGCTTTCTGAATGTCGCCGAGAATCGTGCGCACCTGGTTGGTGGCCTGCCGTGACTGCTCGGCCAGACTCTTGACCTCCTGCGCCACCACTCCGAAACCTTTGCCATGCTCGCCGGCCTTGGCGGCCTCGATGGCGGCGTTGACTGCCAGCAGGTTCGATTGCGTGGCGATGTCTTCCACCGTGGCGATGATCTGGCCGATGGCCTGGCTTTGCTCGGAGAGCCGCACCATGCTGACCGCGATCGCCTCCATCTGCTGGCGGATGCGGTTCATGCCGGTGACGACGTCGTCGGCCGACTTGCGTCCGCTCTGAGAAACCTGCGCCGCCCGCTGCGCACTGTCCGAGACCAGCTTCGCTTTCTGGCTTGCTACCTGCGCCGTTTGCCGGACCTCTTCCACGGTGGTGGTGGTCTCGCTCACCGCCGCGGCCGACTCGCTGGCGCTGGAGGCGAGCTGGCTGGTCGAGGAGACGATCTCGCTGGCGGCCGAGCCGAGCACGTTTGCTCCCTCGAGCATCTCGCGAATCTGATTGCGAAGATCCTCGATCATGCGGGCGAAGGCGTTACCGAGCACGTCGGCGGAGGATTGTGGTGTGACCACGGACCGCAGGTCGCCCGCCGCGATCTGTTCGGCGATCGTGGCCATGGCTCGCAGCGAAGCCGTCATCCTGCTGAAGGCCCTCGACAGCACTCCCACTTCGTCGGCGCGCTCACCGGCCGGGACACTCGCACTCAAGTCGCCCGCGGTAATCCGCTCCGCGACCACGGTGAGCTGCTGCAACGGCCTGGCGATGTCGCCAGCGATTAGAAATCCGGCCAGCATGGCCAGCATCAGCGCGATGATGGTTCCCACGACGATCGCTCTCTTGGCGTTTTCAGCATCATGCGCGGCCGTATCACTCCGTAGCTTGAGCAGCCCCTCTTCCTCGCTCTTCATCTGGCCGACGACGTCGCGAATCTGGTCCATGAGGACCTTTCCTCTTCCGGTCTTGATGAGCTCAAGAGCGGCCTCGGCTCCATGGGCCCGCCGGGACTCGATCGACTCCGCGGTAAATGCCAGGCGGCTTTTGACCAGCGGCTCCAGCGTGTCGAGGCGCTGCTGCTGACGCTCGTTGTCCGCGGTCAGCTTCCGGATACTCTGGATGCCTGGTTCGATCCGATCGACGGCGGCGAGATAGGGCTCGAGGTACTTGTCTTCGCCGATCAGTGCGTAGCCACGCTGGCCACTCTCCACGTCCTTGAGCAGCGAGAGCGTCTCCCCGAGCTGCCCCAGGACCTCATACGTATGTTTGCGCCATTCCGAGGCTGCGATCAGCCGCATGGTCTCACGGTAGGAGACAACGCTGACGGTCACGAAGGTCACGATCGCCAGACCGAAGCCGGCGGCGATCTTGGTTCCTACATTCCACTTCATGATGCTCCCCCCTTGGTGTTCAGTTTTCAACTTCCTCGTGAACGATGAGGCTCGGATCGGAAAGGATGCGGCTCATGTCGAGCACCACGAGACGCTCGGCTGTGACCCCTTTCAGATATTCGGCGCCGATTCCGGTCAGAGTTGGCAGCGGTGCGTGCAGACTGTCGATGGGAATGCTGCGTACGCCGACGCTTACGTCGGCCAGCAGGCCTAGCTCCAGATCGTGCCCGCCGACGAGGATCACTCGATGCAGATCGGTCAACCCGTTCTCGGGCAGGCCGAAGAATTTCTTGAGGTCCAGCACCGGCAGGATGCGGCCGCGCACATTGACCACTCCCAGCACGAACGGTGGCGTGCAGGGGAGCGAGGTGAGGTTCTTCAGCGGATAGACCTCGCGCACGTAGCTGGTCTCCAGCGCGTAGCGTTCCTGGGCCAGACGAAACTCGAGCACCTCGATCGATGCCTCGGCGGGCGATGCGCTCTCCGACGCGCGTGCCAGGAGATGCGCGCGTTCCCGCAGAATCTGCTTGTCATCGGACTGCGGTGAGAGGCGGTTCCGATCATTCATAGCGCGCTCCCGAGACTGGTAACCGAGGTCAGGGTCTCAGCGAGACGGCCGGCGGTGAGTCCCTCCGATTCGGGCAGCAACTCGTCCGGCTGATAACGGCGCACGAGGTGCAGCGCGTTGGCGAAATGCTTTTCCGCGTCGCCGCTCTTTCCGCGGCTGCGCGCGAGATTGCCCAGAGCGAAATGGGCCAGTACGAAGTCGGGATGAAGATAGATGGCCCGTTGCAGCGAGGCGCGCGCATCTTCGGTCGCACCCTGCTCGAGCAGCACCACCGCTCGCAGGTAGTGGCCGGCCGCGTCCACTTTGTCGCCGGCGATCCAGCGGTTGCACCATGCCAGTGCCTCGGACAGCCGCCCCAGGTTGGCCAGCGCCCGCGCCAATAGCGGATAGGCCGCCGGCTCCAGCGAGTCTTCGTCGAGTTGCTGAGTTACTGAGTTGCTGAGTTGCTGAGTTGATGAGTTAGCCAGCAGAACCGAAACTGCCTCGGCAAAGCGGCCTTCCAGATAGAACATCTCCGCGGCGTCGAGGAGACTGCGCGGTGCTTCTATCGCTATCGGCTCTTCTTCGATTGGCGCGGTCGTCCAATCAGTTGACGAGGAAACGGGCCACAATGGCTCTTCGGTGGTGGGAAGAAAAGACGGCGCCGGCTCGGCGTGATTCGCCGCGTCACTCTTCTGAAAGAAAATCGCGCCGGGGAAGTTCACGGTGAGGAACTGGGGAAACAGCGCCTTCGATGCCTCGCTGGGGCTCACCGCCAGCCAGCCCCCTTTCACCAGCGAGTGGTGGAGATTACCGATCACTCTCCGGACGTGTGGTGCAGTGAAGTACATCAGCACGTTGCGGCAGAAGATGATGTCCATCGCATTCGTGTCGGTCGCCAGCGAGGGATAGACGTCTTCCACCAGGTTCAGGTGGGCAAACGTGACCATCTTCCTGATGTCCGGAATGATGGTGAAGCGCCCGTTCGCTGTGCGGTTGAAATAGCGCTGCTTGAGCCAGACCGGTGCATCGCGGAACGACCACTCGCCATACGTGCCGGTGACGGCTTTGCGCAGCACGCGCGGGTTGATGTCCGTGGCGGTGATCGTGACGCGCCAATCCTGCAGATCGGGCAGCAACTGATGCACGAGGATCGCCAGCGTGTACGCCTCCTCGCCGCTGCAGCAGGCCGCGCTCCACAGACGAAGCCGCTGCTCGCGACCACGCCGGGCGCGAATCAGAGCGGGGAGGATCTCGTCGCGGAGTGCATCCAGTGTCTGGTTGTCCCGAAAAAAATAGGTTTCGCCGATGGTCAGATGGCTCGCCAGAATCTGGAGCTGGGCCTGGGTCGGCGGCGCCGACAGCAGCCAGTCGGCCGAGACGGCATCATCGACGCCGAGCTCCTGCGCGGCGCCGGCCATGCCGCGCTTTAGATCGTCCCAGCGCTCAGGCGGAAAATGCAGCCCCATGCTCTCGGCGATGACCTCGCTGATCTGCGACCACTGCGCCTCGCGGACCTGGCTCATGATGCCGCCCGATCCATCGCTTCATCCAGACCGCGCGCGTCGTCCAGGGAGAGAAACGTCTCGAGGTCGTGGATCAACACCAGGCCGTCGTCGAGCTTGACTACTCCCTGGAATTGCTCCATGCCGGGGACGATCCGCTCCGAGGCGATGATGTCTGCTTGCCGTGGTTCAATGATCTCCTGCGCCTCATCGATCACCAGCACGACGACACGGCTGGAAGTCCGGGCGATCAGAAACTGGTCGTCGGGACCGATCTCCCGCTCCGGCAGCAGAAAGCGCCGCCGGATGTCGAGCACGGGGAGGACGCTGCCGCCCACATTGATCGCGCCGAGCACAATGGCCGGCGCACTCGGCAGCGGGGTCACCTCTACAGCGCGGACGATGCGCTCGACCCCGGCCAGCGGCAGCGCATAGCGCTCCCCATCCAGCCGGAAAATGACCAGCGGGACGAATGGTGAAAGAGGGCGGGAATCGGGTTTCATAGATTGCATGGGTTCCCTTCGAGGCGTGAGTCTCGAATCGGGACCGCCGAAATACAGCGAGGATTCGATTCAGATGGGGAAAGCGGAAGTTTTGGAGAAGTAGCGGACGTTCGCGCGGCCGGCTGGAAGCCGGCGGTAGTGCGCCAGTATTTGCGACGGGGTTGGGAACGTTGTCATCCTGAGGGAGCACGCGCGAAAACAACGCCGCGACGGTGGTGAGAAGGATGACACGGGGCGCCGGTGTCATCCGTATGGCGCGGCCGCCCTCGGCCGCCTCTCTCTCGAACACGAGTCGCGTCGCTGGAGAGTTGTGTTGCTGAATTCGTCATCGCGAAGGCGGCCGAGGACGGCCGCGCCACACGGTATGAGGCGGTGTCATTAGAAGCCGCAGCGAGGGATCTCTAGCTGAGGACTTAGACGCCGAAGATGTTCAACGAACGCCTTCGGCGTTCATCGGATACTCAGTAACTCCGGACGATGACTAGAACTTCTTCAGCTCGACGAGGATCTCTTCAGGGTCGTAGGGTTTCTGCAGGAGCCTGGTCCGTCCGTCAGTCAGCAGATCGACCGCTTCCGCGCCCGAGGTCCATCCGGAGGAGATGATGATCGGTACCGTCGCGTCGATTGCTCGAATGAGTGCATGAACCTCATTGCCGCGCATTCCGGGAAGCCCGAGATCGAGAACGATTCCGTCGGGACGAAGCCCGTTGCGAAGCAGGCCCAATGCCTCTTCGCCGGAGCCGGCTGCGGTCACATGCACGCCGTTCAACTCCAGCGATGCCTGAATGCCCTCGACGATTGGGACTTCGTCGTCTACGAGCAGAATATGGAGAGCGCCGGGGTCGCTGACGACCGGCCTTTCGGGGATCCTCAGTGTCGGGAGGAAGACTCGTATGGTCGTACCACTGCCGACCTGCGATTCGGCTCGCACCGTTCCACCATGCTCCTCGATGATCCGAAAGACGATCGAGAGACCGAGGCCAGTCCCTGACCGAACGTCTTTCGTCGTGAAAAAGGGATCGAAGGCATGCTCGAGCATCTCCGGAGACATCCCTTTTCCATCATCGCTCACTTCGATCACTCCGAACTCTCGATCCTGGGGGAGACCGTTCTCCGTTCGTTTCTTTGGGTCGAGCCGGCTGACGCGAATGTGAATCGTGCCGGTGCTGGCGATCGCTTCGAGGGCGTTCCGCAGCAGATGTTCGACGACCTTACCGATCTGACCCTTGTCGACATCCACGAGGATCGCCTCGGTTGGCGAATGAAAGTGAATCGCAATGCCGGGGCTTGTGGCCGGTGCCCTGATGGATTGCTCTCGAACAAGGGAAACCAGATCCTGCCGGGCTCGTTTCGGTTTCGCCGGCTGCGCGAAATCGAGAAGGAGACTAGTGATGTCACGGGCGCGGAAGATGGCGTTTCGGATGTGCTCGGTGGCCGTTTGAATGCTCGCGTCCTCCTGGTGTTTCCGTCGCAGCAGATCGGCCCACGGCAAAGCGGCCATCAGCGCGTTGTTGAAGTCATGACTGATTCCCGCCGCCATAACGGCCATCGAGCTCAATTTGTCGGCGCGCCTTTCGTGTTCCTGCGTTGCTGCTCGACGCAGCCGGACGAGCTTCCAGGGAGCCGCTTCGCTCGACTCCACTTCCAGCTCGGGGCCGTCTTTGCCGCGGGCCCGCGTCCATTCCATGGTCTGTTCCATGACTTCATCGAAGCGCCGTCCGCGCAGCTCCGCTGACGTCAGCGACATGAGCTCTTCGAAGGCCTGGTTCACTTCGCGGATCTCGTCTGTCGCCATGTCGATCACGGCGCTCGGAAACGAGTCCAAGAGAAAAAGGCTTCGATAGCTCGATTCATCGAGCCCCGTATTCATGTTTGGTCTCCGCCCAGCGACTCTATCCCAAAAGCCGCTTTGTTCTGACCGATGGGTCCGCAGCAGGCGCGTCCAAAATACAGGTCGCCGCCGACCTAGAGCCGCCGATCCGTGCAGGTTTCGAACAGATGTCCGGTCTCTGGACACTTCCGCCGAGGCTGGTTTGAAGACAAACCATAGCCAGTGCAGCACTTAACAGCGAAGGCACGCTGGCAGTGTTCGTGGTCTATCCGAATGACGAGAAGGAACAAGGATTCGACCATGACAAAAATATTGATCGTTGATGACGAGGAGTCAATCACTGATGGTCTTCGAGCCCTTTTCGAGCTGGAGGATATGCCTGCCGACGGAGCGTACGACCGCCGCTCGGCCGAAGAGTTGATGGAAGGAAACGACTATGGGGTGATTCTCGCCGACGTGCGTCTGCAGACCGAGGAAGAGGGATTGACCCTGCTCGACTCGATCCGCAGGAAGAGTCCTAACTCGCGGATCGCCAGTCTGACCGGATACGCGACCCCGCAGCTCGAGCAGGAGCTTCTCCGACGCGGCTCCTCGGTGGTGCTTCGCAAGCCGATGGAGTTCGAGGCCATCGTAGCGGCGGTCACCGAGATGATCGCCGAAATCGAGCGGGTGGTATCGGACGGTGCCGAGGGCCACGCCGATGTCGAGCAGCTGTATCACGAGGTGAGGCGGATCCTGTATGCCATCCCCCAACGCCGCTACGGCTTCACAGCAGAAGAAACCGAGGAGCTGGTGCAGGAGGCCTGGATTCTCTTTCTCGAGAAACAGGGGTCAGTCACCAGACCAAAGCCATGGTTGGCGGGAACGATCGTGAACCTCTGCAAACAGCAGATCTACCGGAACGCGCGCACGAGGGAGCGGGGACGCGAGCTGACCTCGCCTGACGAAAACGTGATTGGCGTGAATGGCACTTCCCACATCGACGTCATGATGATGCAGCAGGCGCTGGCGTCGCTCGATGAGCGTTCCCGGCTCCTCTGCACGATGATCGGGCTGGAGGGGGCGCCGTATGACGAAGTCAGCGAGGAGCTCGGAATCCCAATCGGCTCCGTCGGGCCGCTCTACATGCGGGCAAAGGCAAGGCTGCGAAACGCGCTGGATCGGTCTAACTGAGACGTACAACATTGCACGATTGCACGATTGCACGATTGAAAAAACCATATGGAGTGGCGCAATCGATTGGATGAGGAATGGACCTCTTTCAAATCGGGCAGTCGTGCAATCGTGCAGTCGCGCAATCGTAGGGTCGCGCAGCTGCGCGACCGCAACTCGGGCGGGGCGGGAGGGTTTGTGGACGAACACTGAGGTATCGGACGCGCAGCTGCGCGTCCCTACGGGAGCGCCCCCCTTTCGCGATCTCGAGCCGGGGTCAGGCATAATCTTCCCGCGATCTCGTTCGTGCAATCGCGCAATCCCGCAATCGCGCAACCGTGCAATGCCGCAGCTCCGCGCCGGCTTCGGGGCAACTCGGAAACCCCAGTCAGAGACGCAGCGACTGTATTTTCCCAACGGCCTCCATGACCTATGGCTAATGATCGACCAAAGCCCTTTGGTACTCCTGCTCTCCCATCGTCTCGGTGGCATCGTCGTCAGGCGACAGCTCGCGGCGGTGGTTCTGGTACCGGGTCTAGTCGGGTGGCTCACCCTGGCCGGGCTCCACGCTCACCTCTACGATGTCACCTTCGCAATCGAGCTGATGGTGCTGGCGGTGACCACTTCTCTGGCCGTCATTGTTTGGCTTACCGCCAGGCTACTCGACCAGGCCGATGCCGCTCGTCGCTCCGCGGAAGAAAAGCTCCGAGAGCTTACCGTCACTGACGAGCTGACCAGTCTTTATAACCGCCGCGGTTTTTTTCAACTCTCCGAGGCGGAGATGAATCGCGCTGTTCGCAAGCGATGGGCGGTGTCGGCCGTCTACATGGACGTGGATGGTTTCAAGAACATCAACGACGCCTGGGGCCACGACGAAGGCGATCGCGCCCTGAGGCGAGTGGCCTCGGTACTGAAGGCTACTCTCCGGCCGACCGACATCGTGGCCCGGTTCGGCGGCGATGAGTTCACCGTGCTCCTGGTCGCCAGCGCCGATGAGGTCGAGAAGATTCTGGGCCGGCTTCATCGAAATCTCGAGTCGGAAAACGTCCTGAGTGGCGCCCTCTACAATCTGAACCTCACCTGCGGTTATGCCTCCTCGGAAGCGGAAGGCTATTCATTGGACTCGTTGCTGTCGGCAGCCGACGTTTATCTGATCGCTCGAAAGCGAGCCCGCGGTTCTCTCTCGACGCGTCCCGTCGCTGCGGCTGAGCAGGGAAGGCCGCTTCCCAGGACCGCGAGTCTCGGCCGCTCGCCGATGCACGGTTAGAGGGGCCTCACCTTTGACGCGCGCGCCTGCGTGTCTCTGGAAACTACGTAGACCGCACCCACGCCAATGCGTAGGGTTCCGTATTTTTTAGCGGCTTCAACTGGACTAACCTTACCAGCGTAGAGGAGGTCATGCGTGTCAGATGAACTGGAGATTCTTCTCGTCGAGGACAACCCCCACGATCTGGAGCTCACGCTCCGCGTTTTGAAGAAAAACAATCTCGCCAACCATGTCGTCGCGGTGCGTGACGGGGAGGAGGCGCTCGATTACCTCTTCGCGCGCGGGGCCTATCGGGACCGCGACGTCAATCACGTGCCGCGAGTGATCTTTCTCGATCTGAAGCTTCCGAAGATCGACGGGATCGAGGTGCTGCGGGAGATCAAGGCCGATCCCCGGACGCGGGCGATTCCCGTGGTGATGGTGACCTCCTCGGAGGAGGAAAAGGACCGGATGCAGAGTTATGCGCTGGGGGTCAACAGCTACGTGGTGAAGCCGATCGAGTTCGACAGCTTCGTCAACACGATCTCGCAGCTCGGCTTCTACTGGATGGCCGTCAATCGTCCGGCGCCGGCTCAGCAGGCCAGGGTAGCGCGATGAAACAGCCGATCCGCATTCTGATGCTCGAGGACTCGCCCGCCGATGCGGAGCTGACGGAGCGGGAGCTCCGCCGCGCCGGCGTCTCGTACCTTCATGAGCGGGTCGACGATGCCTCCTCATACCGCGAGAGACTCCTGAGCTTCGAGCCCGATATCATCCTGTCCGATTACAATCTGCCGGGATTCGATGGTCTGTCAGCCCTGCGCATACGCAACGAGATCAAAAGCGAGACTCCGTTCATTTTCGTCTCAGGGACCCTCGGCGAAGAGCGGGCCGTCGAGGCGGTCCTCGAGGGAGCGACCGACTACGTCCTGAAGAATCGACTGACGCGGCTCGTCCCGGCTCTGGAGCGCGCCATTCTCGAGTTCGAAGAACGTGGCGAGCGCCGCAGAGCCGAGAAGGCCCTCGAGCATCAAGCCTCTTTCCAGGAGCTGATCGCCTCCCTGTCGACGCGATTCGTGAATCTCTCAGACTCCGAGCTCGACAAAGAGCTGCAACATGCGCTGGAGAAAATCGGCCGGTTCGTCCACGCCGACCGCGCCTTCCTCTTCCTCTGCTCGGGCGACGGCGAAGCCGCGGGAAACTCCATCGAGTGGTGCGCTCCGGGAGTGGACTCTCTTCCATCGGATCGATCGGGCTTCCCCTGTTCTGCGTCGCCATGGCTCCTCAGCCGCTTGCGCAACGGCGAGCTCGTACGAATCAAAGACATCGATCAGCTTCCCCCGGAAGCCCAGGCCGAACGGGACAGCCTGACGGCGGAGCAGGTGAATTCTTTCCTGTCGGTACCGATGATGGTGGCCGGAGCGCTGATCGGTTTCGCCGGCTTCAGCCCCCTCCGCGAGGAGATGTCTGGAGAGAGCGATAGTGTCGCGCTGCTCCAGATAGCCGGCGAGATTTTCGGGAGCGCCATCGCTCGACGCAAAAGTGAGGAAGCGCTGCAGCATGAGAAGGACTTCGTCTCACGGATCGTCGATACCACGGCGAGTCTGATCGTCGTGCTCGACGCTTCGGGCTGTTTCGTCCGCGTGAATCCGGCCTTTGAAAACACGATCGGTTACACGCTCGACGAGCTGAAGAACCGGCACATCTGGGACGTTGGTCTGCCCGCCAATGAGGAAAAGGCGCGCCAGGCTCTTTCCATAGCCCTGCGCGAACCGCTCAAAGAGCATCACGATTCACTTCTGACCCGGGAAGGCGATGAGCGGAAGATCGTCTGGCAGGCCACGCCCATCCGGGCCGGCGACCACCACTTCGTTGTCGGTACGGGGACCGATGTCACCGAGCGCTCCCGGATCGAGGAAGAGCGGGCCCGCTTCAAGTCACAGCTCGAGCAGACAACGCGTCTCGATGGGCTGGGACGCCTGGCCGCTACCATCACCCACGAGTTCAACAACGTTCTCATGGGGATCAAGCCTTTCACCCGCGTGCTCGAGAAGCGCTGGCCCGAGGATCCGGGAATCGCCGAGGTCTCGAACCAGATCGCCAAGTCGGTGCTGCGAGGCGAGCGGATCACACGGGAGATTCTGCGTTTCACTCGACCGGCCGAGGCCGCACTGGTCGAGCTCGACCTGAAGAAGTGGCTCGCCGCATTCGTGAAAGACACCGCCGGGCTGATGACCGACAGGGTTGATCTTCAGATCGAGCTGCCCGATGAGCCGGTGATGATTGACGCCGATCCGACTCCCCTCCACCAGGCTTTGAGCAATCTCGTGCTGAACGCCCGCGATGCCATGCCCGAGGGGGGCAGCATCCGCATCACCCTTCGGCACGACGCCTCGGTGGGGTTCGATACTGAGGACGAGCGCTCCTTCGTACAGTTGACCGTCAGCGATGACGGCCGGGGAATTCCGGCCGAGATCCTGCCTCATATTTTCGAGCCGCTGTTCACGACCAAGAAATCGGGCACGGGGCTCGGGCTGGCCGTGACGTATCAGATCATCACCGCCCATCGCGGTTACATTTTCGCGGAGAGCGAGATGGGGCAGGGAACGTCGTTTCATCTGTTCTTTCCGGTTCACGGTCGGGAGGCGCGGAATGTTCCCGCGTTCGGCACTTCAGCAATGCGAACCGATATGAGTGCCAATTGACTTCACAGCGAGACGGGTTTGGGGGGGCACGTTGTCATCCTGAGGGAGCACGCGCGAAAACAAAGGACCAGGAAAAGACTGAGTGCAACCGAAGGATCTTTGATGACACGCGCGAGGTGGTCAATGTACATCCCCGCATCTGTATTTATATTCAGCTCCCGGAGACTAACGAACCATGGAACCCCATAGCGCCGGGCGATCGGCAGGATCGACGCTTCTCCTCTTCTTTGTTCTGCTGAGTATTTTCAATGTGGGCGCGGTCGTTCTGTGCCTTTTCTTCAGCAGCCGCATCGAGAGCTCATACCGGAGCTCGGTGCAATCGAGCGATCGATGGTCCCGGGAGCAAGAGTACATAGCAAACCTCATAAAGCTCGCCCAGCTCGTGGCCGCACCACCGGATGAAGTCTTCGCCTCGAAAGACGTCGAGCAAGAGCAGCGACGCTCCCTCCGCGCCAGGGTGGCCTTCGATGCCCGGATGGGCGAGATCTTGAATGGATTGCGAGACCTCGTGGGGAGTGCGCAGGCACCGGCATTCCTCACCCTGAATCAGGTCTCAGGATTGATGGATCATCTGTCCATGCAGTCAATGTTCGTTTTTCGTGATTTCAAAGGCGGAGATCTCGCTGCGGCAGGCCGCCACATGGCCGCCGTGAATCGGACCTACGCGATCGTAATCGCTCAGCTTCTCGAGTGTCAGAAGCAGATCCAGCAAATGGCGCAGCGAGACCGCGACCACAACCTGGCGATGACCCGCGAGATCAGAGCTCAGGAGAAACTCCTCGTTCTCCTGGTCGGATTCCTCATCCTCTGCTCCTCGCTCTACGCGCGCCGGTTGTCGAAGAGGGTGGTCGGAATCGAGGTACTCGAGCAGAATCTCACCGCGCTGCGAGAGAGCCAGGAGCGCTTTGATCGAGCGGCCCGCGCAACCCAAGACGTGATCTGGGAGTGGGACCTGGCCAACGAGCGCATATGGTTCAGTGAGCAGGCCAGGGAGCTCTACTCGGTCGAGATGTCTTCCGACGGATGGATCGACATAAAGGAGGCCATTCGCTGGATGCATCCCGACGATCACATATCCACGAAATCCAGCGCCGTGAAAGCCATCAGGAGCACGGCAGACTCATGGGAGGGCGCCTTTCGCATCGTTCGCACCGATGGGACGACCTCGCAGGCCGTCAATCGCGCCCAGCTTGTTCGTGACGCCGCCGGCCGGGTCGTAAAGATGTACGGCGCGATTTCCGACATTACGGCGCGGGAGAATGCCGCCCGGGCTCTGCGCGAGAGCGAGGAGCGATTTCAGCTTGTCGCCCGCGCCACCCATGATGTCCTCTGGGACTGGAATCTGGCCACGAACAAGGTCTGGGTGAATAACACCTTCGTGCAGGAGTACGACGCCGAGGCTCCCGGCAACATCATGGACATCTCGGCCTGGTCGACTGTGCTCCATCCTGACGAGGCCGAGCGGGTCATGGGTGGGCTTCAAGACTTCCTGGCCAACGATGACGATATCTGGATCGGGGAGTACCGGATCCGGCGTCGCGATGGATCCTGGGCCGACACCTATGATAGCGCTTATAAAGTACGGGGATCGGATGGAGCCCCTGTCCGGATGGTCGGTGCGATGGTCGACATCACGGCCCGGAAGCAGTCCGAGCTGGCCCTGCTTCATGCGAACCGGGATCTGATCCAGCTTAGCCGGCGCACGCAATCGATTCTGAATGGAGCTGCCGACGCCATCATCGGCACCGATCGTGACCGCAGGATCACCTTCGTCAATCCTGCTGCCGCGAAAATCCTCGGTATCGATGCCGAGGAGATGCGGGGACACGCTCTGACGGCGATCGTCAACGCCAATCCCTTTGCCCCGAAAGGAAGCACCCGCGGAGCGGCGACTCTGGAGATGACCTTCTTCCGGGATGGAGGCGTTGCCTTTCCCGCCGAGTATTTGCTGAGCCAGATTCTCGACGAGACGGAGGAGGTCGCGGGATTCGTTCTCACGTTCCGCGATGTCACCGAGCGCCAGGCCGTGGAGAAGCTCAAGAGCGAGTTCGTCTCTGTCGTCAGTCACGAGCTGCGCACTCCGCTGACATCGATCCGCGGCGCGCTGGGGCTTCTCGAGGGAGGGATGCTCGGAGAGATCCCCGACCGCGGCCGCCGCATGCTGGAGATCGCCGTCACGAATACCGACCGCCTGGTGCGGCTCATCAACGACATCCTCGACATCGAGCGCATGGAGTCGGGCAACGTCACGCTGTCGGCGCGCAGGTGCAATCCGGCCGAGCTCATCGCCCAGGCCGTGGACGTCATGCGACCGATGGCTGAAAAAGCCAGAGTCAGCATCGAGGTCGATCGTGCGGCGGGGAGCATCTGGGCCGATGCAGATCGCATCCTGCAGACGCTCACCAACCTGCTCAGCAATGCCATCAAGTTCTCCCCGCCGGAGTCGGCGATTGTGATCAGCGCCGTGGAGTCCTCCAGAAAGAAGGTCGTGTTCCAGATCCGGGATCAGGGCCGCGGCATACCGGTCGACAAGCTCGACGCGGTGTTCGACCGCTTTCATCAGGTCGACGCCTCCGACTCCCGTGAGAAGGGGGGGTCAGGACTGGGGCTGGCGATCTGCCGCAGCATCGTTCGGCAGCACGGCGGGGAGATCTGGGTCACCAGCATGCCCGGAGAGGGGAGCGAGTTCTCGTTCTCGATTCCTGCAGTAGAGACCTCGGACCCGGCGGCACCGATCTCTGGCTCCACCCGCGCCCTGAAACGCATGCGGGCCCGCCGCCGCATTCTGGTTTGCGACGACGACGCATCGGTGCGCGAGGTCCTGCAGACCATGCTGGAATCTCACGGATTCGAAGTGCTGGCCGTTCCCTCGGGCATCGAGCTGCTGGAGAAGGTCGAGAATTTCCAACCTCATTCGATTCTGCTCGACGTCCTGATGCCCTACATGGATGGATGGCAGACC
The DNA here is from genome assembly GCA_035544835.1 of Thermoanaerobaculia bacterium. GTDB lineage: Bacteria > Acidobacteriota > Thermoanaerobaculia > Gp7-AA8 > Gp7-AA8 > DASZZV01. The sequence goes on along the minus strand of DASZZV010000325.1, from coordinate 14,232 downwards.
ATGGCGGCGCTCCGCGCCAACCCGGCCACCGCGGATATTCCCATCGTCTTCGTTACCGTGACCGACCGGGCCAAATCGGCGGGGCGGCAGACGGCTCCGGAAGCATGGGTGCAGAAACCGCTGGAGGAAGCGAGCCTTCTCGAAGCGCTGCAGGGAGTTCTCGGGATGGCAGAGCGGCGGCCGCGGGTCGTGCTGGTCGAAGATGATCTCGATCTGGCCAGAGTGGTCATCGCATCCTTCCAGAATCAGGGGATCGAGACCTTTCATGCTCCCGACGGCAAAAAGGCGCTGGAGATCTTCGAGGAGATCGTGCCCGATCTGGTCGTGCTCGACGTCGTTCTCCCCGAGCTCGATGGGTACGCCGTGATGGCGCGGCTTCGGGATCGAAAGGAGTTTCATCATGTTCCGGTGGTGGTCTACTCAGCCGAGGAGCTGACGGCCGGCGATCGTGGCCGGCTGACGCTGGGGCCGACCGAGTTCCTCACCAAGAGTCGCATAACGCCGGCGGAGTTCGAGCGGCGGGTGATCGGCATGCTGAGCAAGGTTACCGATCAGGGTGCCGGGAAGGAACGCCATGTCGCCTAAGCGGATTCTGGTGATCGATGATGAGGACGACATTCGGGAAGTGACGGCCATGACCCTGGAGATGGTGGGGGAGTATCTGGTCACGACCGCCGCTGATGGAGCGGAGGGGATCCTCTGCGCCTACTACGATCCTCCCGACGCGATTCTGCTCGACGTGATGATGCCGGTCATGGACGGCCCGACCACGCTGGCCTGGCTTCGTGACCACGAGAATACAGCTCAAATTCCGGTCATTTTTCTGACGGCCAAGGTACAGCCGGCAGACCGGCGCCGCTTCGCCGATCTCGGAGTCATGGGTTTCATCGCCAAGCCCTTCGATCCGATGCAGCTGCCCTCCGAGATCCAGCGAATCCTGGGCTGGTGATGGCCAGCGTATCTGAACGCCGAAGGCTACCCCTGAGCGTTGAGTCCGCGCGCCGGATGGATATACACTTGGCGATGTATATCATCGCAGGAGTGAACGCCATGCAAGTCTCACAAAGTGGGGTAACAGCCTTGCGGTCCGAATCCCGGCGACTGTCGTCGAAGCATTGGATCTGAAAGAGGGGGACCAGATAGAGATTCGGATCGCGGGGGAGCGGGAATTCGAGATGAGCCGCGACCGAAGCAGGGAGGACGCGCTCGCCCGCCTCCGACGGCTGCGCCGTCCGTTGCCACGCGGCTTCCGCTTCAGCCGAAAAGAAGCGAATGAGCGATAAGGCGTTCTTCGATACCAAGGTTTTGCTGTATGCGGTCGGTCAGCACGACGAGCGGACGGGGCGTGCCGAAGCTCTGCTTGTGAGTGGCGGAATCGTCAGCGTGCAGGTCCTGAACGAGTTCGCGGCGGTCGCCCATCGAAAGCTGCGGATGTCGTGGGAGGACGTGGCAGAAGCACTGGCGGTGATCAAGATCCTGTGTCCCTCGCCGGTTCCGATCACGATTGAGACACACGAGGCGGCCTTGCGAATCGCGATGCGTTACGGGTACCACATTTACGACGCGCTCGTCGTGGCGGCCGCGCTGGACGCTGACTGCACCACACTTTATTCAGAAGATCTGCAGACCGGCCAGGTGATCGACCATCTGCTCACGATTCGGAATCCATTCAAGACGCGCTGAACGGCGCTGAGCGGCTACATCCTCGCCGAGAGCGATGTCGCCAATCCTGCGCCGACCACGGCGCACGCCGAGAGGTGCGGGCGCCCTGGCCGGTGGGTATGCCGCCGATGATTCTCCACCCTGTATTTATCTTCCGCTTTCCAGGACTCACGGGACAGGGATGACCACACCGAATGGATCGCCTGGGAGAAAAACATGAGCGCAGTACCGACGCAGCTCCGCGCACAAGCCGACACACGACCCCGCCGTGCCAGGATTCTCGTGGTCGACGACGACTACGACATGCTCGACATTCTCTCGCATGCGCTGCTTCATGAAGGATACGACGTCCTCACGGCCGGCAACGGACGTCTGGCCCTGGAGATGATTCGTCAGCATCGGCCGGACCTGGTTCTGACCGACGCGCTCATGCCGTGGATGGATGGGCGAGAGCTCTGCCGGCGCATCAAGGACGAATCGCCCGCCACCCAGGTCGTGCTGATGACGTCTCTCTACAAATCGGCCCGTCACAAGAGCGAGGCCTTCAGGAATTTTGGAGTCGATGGATTTCTCCCCAAGCCTCTCGATCTCGAGGTATTGCTCAATACCATTGGCGGTCTGGTCGAGGATCGGCGATGAGCGCTTCGCCCCGTCCCGATTTCACCCCGATACGGAAACGTTTCGCCGCCCGGCTCGAGCTGCGCCTGATCACCATTTGCGAACATTTTGTCGGTCTCGAGAGCGAGCCGAGATACCGGTTCGTCGACGCGCTCATGCGGGAGTTTCACTCCCTGGCGGGGACTGCCGGTACGCTCGGATTCGATGAGATCTCCAGGGCCGCGGCAGCAGCCGAATCCATCTGCCTGCGCATGATGCGCCGGGGGCGTTACGACCGCCGCCTCGATGTGGCGATGCTGGAGCGACGCATCACAGAGATCGGCGGGTACATATCCGCCATCGGTTGATGGGTCCGAAGAGTGAGGCGAATTGTGAAATTCAACCCACAATGCAACATTCAAAAAAATAATTTCACAGAGGTCAATCGTCGCCATTGATCGCCAATCGTGCACGTGACGGGGTGTCACTCCTGCGACACAAGCCCTTGTATTGAATGGCGTCCCCAACGGGATTCGAACCCGTGTTACCGCCGGGCGCGCCACCGTGGTCGGCCCTTTTGTCAACTAGTTGACTGTCTCTCGAATCTGTTCGCCGGAACCTCTACACCGGGCGCCGCGATCGGGAGCGTCTTGCTCTTCCCGGTCTTGGGCTGATGCTTACAAGTCAGCTGGAGCGCTCGATAACGGAAATTTCAGCGGAAGACAGAGGCGTTCTTGTGGATGTGGTACCGCGCGTGGTACTGTCGGCCCGGCGATAACGAGCCTTATGGGAAGATGTGAAAAACTACTCCAAGCCGCCCGCCAACGACCCCAAAACCTAAAATTCAAGGAACTGTGTCTGTTGGCTGAATGTCATGGCTTTGTCTACCGTGGGACCGAAGGCAGCCATCACGTCTACAAACGCCCTGGCTCCCGTCCTTTGTCTTTCCAGGAGGGCCAAAACGGAAAAGCAAAGCTATATCAAGTCAAGCAACTTCTCGCAATCATCGACCAAGACTAGGTAGGAGAAAAAATGCCGAATGTCCCAAATTACGGGGTCCGCGTGTTCTGGAGCGATGAGGACAATGAGTACGTCGCCGTGTGCGATGAGCTCCCCGAAGTATCTGGACTAGGAAGCACTTTTGAAGAGGCTGTTAGGGAACTCCAGGTAGCCCTCGAGGGCGTCGTCAAAATCTATGCTGAGGACGCCGAGGAGTTACCCGCCGTTCGACCGGTGGAAACGGCATATAGCGGGAAACTCAACGTCAGACTAGGGAAGTCGCTCCACCGCGATGCTGCGCGGTTTGCTGAGATTGAGGGCGTTAGCCTGAATCAGTTTATCCAGAACTCCGTCTCGCGTGAATGCGGACGGCGGGAGGGACGCCTTCAGAGCGAGAACTCTCTTCGATCGTTCCAGGATGAAGTGACCGCGAAAACTCAACTCTGGATCCAAATCGCGGTGACGAAAGTCTTGTCGCAGAACATCGTTCTTGGAGGGGCCCCCCAGTGGTCACGTGGTCGGGCCGCAACGTCTGCCTCGATCGGGTCGGGTGTATTCGTACCGGCCGGCTTAACCGGTGACGGTGTCATGAATACGACCAAAGGAGTCAACTGATGCCCACGACAGACCGGTACACATTTCAATTCGAGGAGATGGTCGAAATGATGGTCAAGAGAGCAGGCATCACCGAAGGACGATGGACGTTGTCTGTCGAGTTCGCGATCGGAGCAATCAATGTTTCTCAGCCGAACACCGAGGTGTACAAACCCGCGGCGATCGTCCCCATTGTCGGTATCGGGATACAGCGTGTGGCCGAAACAGATCCATGGACGAACTTGATGTTCGATGCCGGGCAGCTTACGAAATAAGGCCACCGGGCGCCAGTTGCGAGTTTCCGATGATCACTAAAACAGGATTAACTTCTTTGTATTCAATGGCGTCCCCAACGGGATTCGAACCCGTGTTACCGCCGTGAAAGGGCGATGTCCTGGGCCTCTAGACGATGGGGACGGAGGCGGGAAGGAGCGGGAATTTACATGAGGTAAACCCCGCAGTCAAGGCAGGTTAACAGAAGGGGAACGGACGAATTCCTGAATGAGACAGCGCGAGGCCGCTAACGTTTCGGGTCGTCCTCGCGGACCTTCAGGTGTTTGTTCACGGCATCGCGGGCATTCTTCACCATGCCTCCGACCTGGTTCCAGACATCGCGAGCCTGCGACTTGTAGTAGTCCGCCGCTGTCGAATAGGCATCGGTGACGGAAGGCTGCGCACTACGGCGCAGATACTGGCCCTGGAGAATCCTGTCGTACTCCCCCGACAGGACCCAGCGATGAAGCTCGGCCGCACGAACGGTGTGGAAGGGATGGGTCTGGAAGGCAGTGTTCAGATATTTCATGACCAGATCGAGTGCGCTCTCGTTCAACTCGTAGCGATCGGCCTGAGCGATGAACTCGTCGACGTCGAGCGAATCGTCATGGTCGTGCGAGGAGGGTGAACCGCCCGCCAGCTTCATCTGCGTGCTCAGTGAGATACGCGGTTGCTGGCCGGCCAGCAGGCCGGCCCGATCGCAGGAGAGCTCGCTCTTGCGGAACCATTCGAAGAGGGCCATCTCGATCGGAAGAATGGCAATTCCCGCCAGCGGTATGTTCCGCAGCCCAAGGGTCAGCAGCAGCAGCGCAATGGTTCTGTAGATGGCATGACCGCTGATGATGTGGCCGAGCTCGTGCCCGAGAACGTTGCGCTGCTCTTCCCGGTCCAGAAGATGAAGAGTCCCGGTATTGATGACGATGAAAGGCTGATCGAGCCCGATCGCTCCCGCATTCGTGATCGGGGTCTGCGTCACGTACAGATCGGGCCGCGGTCCCTGCCAGTCGAGAGTCTCCAACACCTCGGAAAAAAGTTCGTGCAGCTTCGGCCGTTGCAACAAGGTCACGCGCATGGCGTTGCCGAGAAACAGATGGCGAATGCCACGCTCACCGATGACCCCGAGGACCTTCCGCACGACCTCGTCGAGCCCCGGCAGCGCCCGCAGCGTATCCAGCGCCGCGCGATCGGCAGGATGCTCCCAGCTCAGTGGGGAAATGTCGGACAGGCGAATCCGGTCGGTCATAACGTGTTTCCAATGATCGGGCAGAAAGTCAAAAACCAGGACTGCGGGCGACCTCGACCGCAATCTCGAGGCATGGTCAAGGCTTTGCAAAGCATTTTAAGCAGCATAAGGAGAATCATATGGGTATGTTCGGAGATTTGATGGGTAAGATCTTTCATCACGCAGCGGTTGCAGAGCGTCCTTTCGATGCCGTTCCCGCCAGCGGCATCCCTGCGGGTGCCCGACACGAGGCCACGACACCAGCGCCGGGTGCCCCTGCAACCGCGGTGGCGTCCAGCGTCGACGTGGCGGCGATTCTCGACAAGCTCGCTTCGGAGCACAATGGTGAGACTCTCGACTGGAAACACTCCATCGTCGACATGATGAAGCTCGTCGGAATGGATAGCAGCCTGACCGCCCGCAAGGCCCTGGCCGCAGACCTTCATTACACCGGTGACACAAACGACTCCGCAACGATGAATATGTGGCTGCACAAGGAAGTCCTCAGGAAACTCGCTGAGAATGGTGGCAAGCTTCCAGCCGACCTCGTCTCTCACTAGGCTCGACGGATGCGCACGCTGAGCCCGGCTCAACGAGTCTCAGCTGCGCGTCCCTGCGCTGGTAGGATCTCTGTCGGTGCAAACACCCGACATCATTACGTTCGACTGCTATGGAACCTTGATCGACTGGGAGAGCGGCATCAGTTCCGCCTTCGCCGATGCTGCGGCGTTGGCTGGAGGCTCGCTGAGCCGCCAGAATATTTTCCAAAGCTATGCGGCGATCGAGCCGGTAGTCGAAGGCGGCCGCTATCGAAGCTATCGCGATGTCCTGACGGAGACTGCCATTCGTGTGGCGGCGGACCTCGACTGGACGATCGATCCGGTGGGTGCACGTTTTCTCTCCGACAGTCTTCCCTCCTGGAAGCCCTTCCCTGACACGAACATCGCACTGGAGCGATTGCGCGAGCGGGGCGTGCGCCTGGCCATTCTGTCCAATGTCGACGACGACCTGATTGCCGAGACGTGCCGTCATTTCACCGTGCCCTTCGAGTTCATCGTCACCGCGCAACAGGTGAAGTCCTACAAGCCGGCCGAGGGACATTTCCTGGCGGCTCGGGAACGAATAGGCGATGCCAGATGGCTTCACGCCGGGGCCAGCATCTTCCACGACATCGTCCCCACTCGTCGCCTGGGAGTCGCCAACGCCTGGATCAACAGGAAAGGCGAGCTGGTACCATCGAGCGACGAAGCGCGTCCCGCCCTGGTCTTCACCAACCTCGCCGGGCTCGCCGAATTTCTCGCGTAGGGGCGCGGAAAGTTCGTACGGACGAACATCGAGGTACCGGACACGCAGCTGCGCGTCCTTACCTAATGCAAGCCTGCCAGTGACGGTTCCGCCTGCTCGTCGCGGATCAACTCCTCGAAACGATCCTTGTCGCGGCTCTTCGGCGAACGCCACGTCCGCAGTTTCTCCATATAGAGGAAAAACACAGGCGTTACGAAGAGCGTCAGCGTCTGCGAGAACAGCAGCCCGCCGACGACGGCCAGACCGAGAGGGCGACGTGACTCGGCGCCGGCTCCGAAGCCTAACGCAATGGGCAAGGTGCCCATCAGCGCCGCCATGGTCGTCATCATGATCGGCCGGAAGCGCACCACGCAGGCCTCGTAGATAGCCTCCTCGGCCGTGTCTCCCTTCTTCTGCGCCTCGATTGCGAAGTCGACCATCATGATCCCGTTCTTCTTCACCAGTCCGACCAGCATGATGATCCCCACAAACGCGTAGATGGAGAGATCCAGCTTGAACACCATCAGCGTCAGCAGAGCTCCGAACCCGGCGAAGGGCAGCGCCGACAGAATCGTGATCGGGTGAATGAAGCTCTCGTAGAGAATCCCCAGAACGAGATAGATGACTGCGACGGCCATGATCAGCAGCAGCCCCAATCCGGCGAAGGAGGATTGAAAAGCCTGCGCCGTTCCCTGGAAGCTGGTGGTGACGGTCTGGGGCAGCGTCTCCCGCGCGGTCTTGTTCATCTCCACCACGGCCTGCCCGAGTGAGACGCCGGGCTTGAGATTGAATGAGAGCGTAACCGAGGGACCCTGTCCGGTGTGGTTCACGGTCAGTGGTCCGGTGCTCGGGGTCATTTTGGCGAACGTGTCCAGCGGGACGAGTTGTCCCGACGCTGCGCGAACGTAGAGCATCGACAGCGCGGTTGGCTCATTCTGAAACTCTGGTGCGACCTCCATGATCACGGCGTACTGATTGGTAGGGGCGAAGATCGTCGAAACCTGCCGCGACCCGTATGCCGAGTAAAGGGCATCCTCGATCTGGCTAGCCGTCAGACCGTAGGCAGCGGCGCGGTCGCGATCGATGGTGACGGAGAGTTGCGGGTTCTTGAGCTGAAGGTCGCTCGACACGTCCTCGAAGTCGGACAGCTTGCGAACCTTGTCCAGCAGGGTCTGGGCCGAGGCATAAAGCTCGTTCGTGTCCGGACCCTGAAGCGTGTATTGATATTGCGCCGAACCGCTGCGGCCACCGAGCTGTATCGGCGGCGGGTTCTGCAGGTAGGCGCGGATACCGGGGATGGCGTTGAGCTTTGGGCGAAGGTCGAGAATGATCTCATCGGCCGATTTCTTGCGCTCGTTGCGCGGCTTGAGTCGCAGAGAGAGCGTTCCTTGATTCGATGCGCCTCGCCCGACGAAGGAGAACCAGGTCGCAACATTGGGATCGTGGGCGATGATGTCCGAGGCCGCCTGCTGGTGGCGGACCATCTCTTCATACGAGATTCCCTGGGCCGCCTCCAGCTGGATGCGAATCTGTCCCTGGTCTTCGCTCGGCAGAAACCCTTTCGGCACGGCGATGAACAGCAAGACCGTACCGGCTAGTACCGCGGCCGAGGCGATCATCGTGAACATGCGGTTTCGAAGAACCCAGCGAAGGCCGGACTCGTAGACGCGTAACATCCCATCGAAAAACGACTCGAAGAGTCTGTACAGTCGGCCGTGTGTCTCCTTGTTGTGCGGGCGGAGAAAACGGGCGCTCAGAAGTGGTGTCAGCGAGAGTGAGACGAAGCCGGAGACGAGAATGGCCGCGCCGATGGTCACCGCGAATTCGTGGAACAGCCGCCCGAGAATTCCACCCATAAAGAGGATAGGGATGAACACTGCCGTCAGCGAGACCGTCATCGAAACAATGGTGAATCCGATCTCCTTCGAGCCTTTCAACGCCGCCTCGAGGGGCGGTTCTCCCATCTCCATGTGCCGGACGATGTTTTCCAGCATGACGATGGCGTCATCGACGACGAAACCGACCGACAGGGTCAGAGCCATGAGGGAGAGGTTGTCGAGGCTGTAATCGAGCAGCGACATCACCGAGAAGGTGCCGATGATCGATAGCGGCAGGGCCAGGCTCGGGATCAGCGTCGCCGAGACATTTCTGAGAAAGATAAAGATCACCAGGATGACCAGAAAGAGGGTCAGCATCAATGTGAACTTCACGTCGTTGACGGAGTTTCGGATCGACTCGGCGCGGTCCCTGTGAATGTCGAGATTTACCGAGGCCGGAAGCTGCTCGCGGAACTTGGGAAGAAGGGCGCGCACGGCGTCGGAAACCTCAACAGCGTTGGTGCCCGGCTGCTTCTGTACTGCCAGAACGAGACCGCGCCGATTTTTGAACCAGGCTGCGGCCCGATTGGTCTCGACATCATCCAGGACCTTTCCCAGTTCGCCGAGTCTCACCGGCGATCCGTTCTTGTAGGCCACAGCCAGCGGGCGATAGTCATCAGCATGGAAGAGCTGCCCGTTGGCAGCGATTGTCAGCGCCTGGTACGGCCCGTTTACGACGCCGGTCGGGACATTGACGTTGCTGCTGCGGATGGCACTCGCCACCTCGTCGATTCCTAACCCGCGCGACACCAGCTGCCGTGGATCGAGCTGTATGCGAACGGCATATTTCTGCGCGCCGTAGACCTGCACCTGAGCGACGCCGGCGACGGTCGAGATGCGCTGCGCCATCATCGATTCGCCATATTCATCGAGCTCGTTCAGCGGCATCGTGTCGGAGGTGAGCGCCAGGAAGAGCACCGGCGAATCAGCCGGGTTCACCTTGCTGTACGACGGCGGCGAAGGCATGTTCGGCGGCAGCTGACGCGCCGCGGCGGAGATGGCCGACTGAACGTCCTGCGCCGCCGAGTCGAGATTTCGTTTGAGGTCGAACTGAAGTGTGATCGACGTGTTCCCGAGACTGCTGGCTGAAGTCATCGAGTCGAGCCCGGCGATGGTGGAGAACTGGCGCTCCAGAGGCGTTGCTACGGCCGCAGCCATCGTTTCGGGACTGGCACCGGGAAGTCCTGCACTCACCTGAATGGTCGGGAAGTCGACATTGGGAAGATCGCTTACTGGAAGCCCGCGGTAGGCCATGATTCCGAACAGAAGGATCGCCACCATGACCAGCGTGGTCATTACGGGTCGGCGGATAAAGGGCTCGGAAACATTCATAGAAGCGGCCTCGGGTTAGTTTGAGTTCGGGCAGGCGCGTTTGGCAAGTCAGCTTTCGCTCATGGTGCTCTCACGTCGTCACACTTTGCCGGGGCCTCCTGCCTGCGGTTCACCCTTGATCTGAATTTTGCTCTTCGGGGTCAGTCGAAGCTGACCGTCCGTCACCACGGTCTCACCCGGGTGCAGACCGGTGCTGACCACGGCCTGCTGCGCCACGCGGGTGGCGATCGTGACGGGCCTCATCTCCACTCCATCTCCACCTGTTACGACATAAACGAAATCACCCTTTTGTCCGGCCTGTACCGCCTGAATGGGGACGACGATGGCGTTAGAACGACTGCTGAGCCGCATGGCGACGTTGACGAACTGTCCCGGCCACAAGACACGCGTGGCATTACTGAAGGTAGCCTTCAAAGCGATCGTGCCGGTACTTACATCGACGGCGTTGTCGACGAAGGTAAGCCGCCCGACCGCCAGGGGCGCACCGCCTGCCTGCGAGCTGACTGTAACGGGGAGCGCCTGCAGCGCGCCCCTGGCGCGCACCAGTTCGAGCGTGCCCTGTGGAACGGAGAACTGCACGTAGATCGGATCGATCTGATGGATCGACACCAGCGCTGCGTCATTGGCCTTCACGAGGTTGCCGGCGTGAACGAGAATGTTGCCGGTTCGTCCATCCATCGGCGAGCGGATATCACAGTATGAAAGCTGTAGCCGTGCGCTTTGAAGAGCCGCGCGATCGGCAGCGGCCACTGCGCGTGCCGACTGCGCTGTAGCGGCGATGCGCTCGTATTCATTGCGCGTGACATAGCCGTTCTTGACCAGCTCTCCGTATCGAACAGCCTCTGATTCGGCGTACCGGAGGTTGGCTTCGTCGCGAGCCAGATTGGCCGCGGCCTGCGCGGTTGCTGCTTGATACGGACGAGGGTCGATCGTGAAGAGCGGCGATCCCTTTCGCACCTCGGATCCCTCGGCGAACCACACCTTCGTCAACTCACCGCTGACCAGGGCCTTGACCTCGACCGTGCTCACCGGCTTCAGGGTTCCGATGGCGCGAATCTCAATGGGGACGTCTTTCATCGTCACCGTTGCCACGGTGACCGGAACCTTGTCCGGCACCGGTTTCGGCTTCTCCGCCGCGCAGCCGACAATGCCTGTCGCCAGCAGGATAGCGGCGATCGAATGATTTCTCTTTCTCGTCATGAACGACCTTTCGTCAGGGGAAAAAGCAGACAAGCTGCGGGCGTGATTCATCAGCGTCTCCGACTCGTTTTCTCGGATGTCCCGGGGCGAAGGCCGCCGAGAAAAAGGTCGCTGATGAGAGAGACAAAACAGTGAGCGGATCATGGCAATGCTGTCACAGGGCTCACGAGGCCGATCATCGTTATGCGCACGAAGTGTCTCCAATTCCTCGGCGGCGGCGGCGGCCGTTCATCCTCGCGGCAAGCAGCAGGGTACCGATCGCGATGCCAAGCACGGCTCCGCTCACTCCGTCGACAACGTCGCGCCAGAAGATGGCGGTGGGGTGAACGCACCAATGCGTAACATTGAAGATCAGAATGCACCCCATTCCGATGCGGATGAGCGCAGCAGGGTCTTTCAGTTCGTTTCGAAGGATCATTTTTCAAGCTCCAATAGGTTCAATCAGTCAGGCGATACCAGATCAGGACTCCGATCTTCACCACCACCATGGTGATGGCCACCGAGAGGAGGTCCCATCTCCAGACGTGGTCGCGGAATAGACGCCACTCGAAGATACCAACAGCCGCGAGGCACCCCGCCAACCCGCCGATGCTCGTCGAGCGGAGGCGGTGCATCAAAAACCGTTCGTCGATCACCGTGCCGAAGATAGGGATCTTCACTGTTGGTCCTCCAGGCTGAAGATGTCGTCGGTAGTGCAGCCGAACACCCGCGCGAACGTCAGAGCCAGCTGCAGGCTCGGCACGTAACGATCGCGCTCGATGGAGTTGACGCTCTGCCGCGATACGCCCACCGCCTCGGCCAACTCCTGCTGGGTCCAGCCCCGATCGGTGCGAAGCTCTTTGACTCGATTCTGGATCACCGGCGCCATGTCAAGCTGACTTTCCATGCAATGGTAGGTTCGCTAAAATCAAATGTCAAGTCTACTTGTCTTCGATCGGTCACGGATTTCAGGATTACAGGACACCAGACTGCAGGTCATGCGCGCGGTTCCCTTCTCGCGTCTGCACTACGTCGAGCCCAAGGTCTGTCGAGTGGGTGCCGAAGCGCCAAGGTAATATGGCGGAATGAGACGGCCCCTCATCGCCTTGATCGTCGCCTTCATCGCTCTCATTTTGATCGGCTGCCAGGCAAGGCATCCTCCGCGCATGCGCACCCGTGTACTTTTTGAAGAGTTGTTTCGGGAACCTCCACTCCTCACCGATCGCTGGGAAATCCACGAGGCGCGCGACGCCATTCTCGGGCCCTCGAAATGGTTCTTAAAAGACTCGGCGATCTGGCAGACCTCGAACATCTTTCGCAAGGGCGAGTGGGAGCGCGTTGCTCTCCAGGGCTCGACTCTCGTCACTCGGGGCGGGCAGGAGTGGGATGACTGTCAGATCACGGTGAAATTCAAATCGACCGACGACGACGGCGTTGGTGTGGTCTTTCGATATCGGGATGAGGAACATCACTACCGCTTCATCACCGTCGAGGACAAGGAGAACGGCGGCCCATTTCGCCGCCTTCAGGTTCTCGACGGCAAAAACATTACCACCCTCGCGGAAACAACCCTCGGATACAACCGCGGGGAGTCTCACACCATCCGCATACGGACCGCCGGTCCTGACCTGCAGGTCTGGTTCGACGGAGATGAGCTTTCGGCAAAGAGCTCTCTTTTCAGGCAGGGGAAAATCGGGCTGTTGACCTACGCCGAGAATCCCATTGCGTTCTATTTCGTCCGAGTCACGAAAGAGGAGCCGGAACCGGATCCCGGCTAGTACCTAAGGTTTGGCGGCGGTCCACACTGGAACCTGCCAGAGCGCATAGCCCCGCGGATCGCGAGCGCAGTTGATCATCTCGCTGAAGCGCTGCTCGATCTCGGAGCGTGAGATGGCAGTGTGCTCCACGATCGAATCGGTATATCCATCGCGCCAGGCTTCCCAGATGCGCGCGAAGACATCGCGAGCGACGCGGAGGGTGTCGACCACGACATAGTCGGCGGCGATGTCGGTCATCTGTAAATCAGTGAGCATCGTGAAGATCTTGCGCCCCACCTGAAGGTCGCAGCCGACGGCGGCGCCGTATTGCGGAGGGATCCGTTGCCAGAAGCCGTCCGATCCGAGGTTGGTGGGGTGGCAGAGAAGCATGCCGTAATCCTCGGCGATCAGATGAACCCGCCCTCCGGGACGAAGGACTCTGCGAATCTCTTTGAGTACCTGCCCGGCATCGGGGACGGCCTGCAGGAGATGACGACAGACGACCAGGTCGAACTGTTCGTCTGGAAACGGGAGCGCCAGCGCATCGCCATACTGGAAGCGCACACGCGCGCCAAAAGCCGTGCATCGGGCTCTGGCTCGTTCCAGATGTTGCTCCTCGAGATCAACGCCGACGAGCGAGGCATTAGCGAATTTTTCGGCCAGCCGCGCCGTGATCTCTCCGGTCCCGCATCCCACGTCGAGGATCGATCCGTTCACCGGCGGGTGACGCGCGAAGATCGGCTCCTCCTGCGGCCAGATTGCCAAAGCCTGCGCGGCCAGGTTCCTCACCATCGACTCGTCGGCCATCTCTCTTGCCTGGGGACTATTGGGATTCACGATGTCGTCGTTCATGGTTTGAATCTTACGACGTTGCATTGCCGTGCGTCGCGGCGCACGTTTGTTCGTTACGAAAAAGTCACGAGATTCGCTGCCTTGCCGTTGCTGTCATCCCGAGCATGCGTGGGTGGGCGGGAGGGGCGAGGGACCTCGCAACCGCCCGCACTTGCTGCTAACTAACTAATGAACCTCCAGTATCTACGCGGGTTTCCCGAGCTTGTCATCCTGAGCCGCAGCGAAGGATCTCCAGTGGCAGGATCTGAATTCAGATCGTCCTATCTTGAGATCCTTCGCTGCGGCTTCTAAGAAACTGCCAGTATTTATGCGGGCTGGAGAAGTCTTTGGCCGAAGAGGACTTGCAGGCGAAAACGAGCCTCTAGCCCCGTAGGGGCGTTTGAGAATAGCCCAGCACGAAGTGCTGGGTTTGTCGGGTCTCGGAAGTAAGGTCGAGCCCCGGAGGGGCGATTGAAGGTCCCTCTCGAGCCCCGGAGGGGCGATTGAGGGACCTTCAATCGCCCCTCCGGGGCTCGACAAGAAACGGGCTATGACCGATCCCAGGACTTCGTCCTGGGCTATTCTCAAACGCCCCTACGGGGCTGGGCGCGCGCGGTTTCTTCCT
>DASZZV010000324.1:0-3919 GCA_035544835.1 Thermoanaerobaculia bacterium | reverse complement strand
GGGCTCGACCTTACTTCCGAGACCCGACAAACCCAGCACTTCGTGCTGGGCTATTCTCAAACGCCCCTACGGGGCTAGAGGCTCGTTCTGACCTGCAAGTCCTCTTCGGCCAAAGACTCCTCCAGCCCGCATAAATACTGGAAGTTTCTTAGAAGCCGCGGAACGACGCAAACGTCGTTGAAGGGAACGATGACACAAGATGGTCGTCCTTCTGAGCCGCAGCGAAGAATCTCCAGTGGAAGAATCTAAATTCACATAGCCCTATCTTGAGATTCTTCGCTGCGGCTCAGAATGACGGAGACTTTGTGTGTCCTTAGAAGCTGCGCGGCTCGTGTGGAGCGGCCGTCCTCGGCCGCCCCTGTCTCGAACGAATCGTCTCGCCCGGATTCATCCATTCGAAAGCGGCCTAGGACGGCCGCGCCACACGGTGGAGACCCGTGACACGGCGTTCACCCGGTCACATTTAGAATCCAGTCGACGATCAGTTTCTCGCCCCAGAAATGCGCCGACCATGGAGCGAGGCCGCCGATGAAGCCGACGTGGCCTCCGAAGCGCGTCGTCAGCAGCCTGACCTGCTGCGGGACAGCGCCCCGCACCTTCTCGAGAACATCCGCCGGGAGAAAGGGATCATCCAGGGCGCTGAGACATAAGGTCGGGCAGGTGATTCGGGGGAGGAAGTGAATCGAGCTGCTGCGGGCGTAATAATCATCGGCCCCTGCAAAACCGTGGAGTGGCGCCGTGGCGGCGTCATCGAAGTCGAAGAACGTCCGGGACTGTGAAGCCCGCTGAAGATCGACCTTCGCCGAGGTCTGAGGAAACTGTCGAACGACGTGCTGCAACTTCCTGGTCAGGCTCTTGATGAAGCCGCGCACGTAAAAACGTCCCGTGGGGCTGTCGAGATGACGAGCTCCGGCACTGAGGTCGTAGGGAACCGATAGCGTGGCCGCGGCGCGCACTATTTTGCTCTGTGAGTTCTCACCGAGCCACTTGAGCAGCACGTTTCCACCTAGTGAGGCACCGACAGCAAGAAAGGTCCGGTCGAGATGACGGGAGGCCAGCGTCTTCAAGACGAAATCGAAATCGGTGGTCTCGCCGGAGTGATACATGCGCGGACGGCGGTTGGGAATGGCGCGAAGAATCCGCTTCGGATCACGCGCACAGAAACGAAAGTTCAGAACCGTGCAGGGAATGCCGCGTCGCGCAAAGAGCGAGACCAGTCCCTGAATGTAGACGGAATAGGAGCTTCCCTCGAGACCATGGAGAAGGACAACATGACGAGCAGGAGCTCCCTCGACGTCGAAATGGTCGAGCAGAAGTTCGTCGCCATCGGGTGTGGCCAGTGATTCGCGCCGGTACGTGATCAGCCTTCGCGATCGCGCCAGCCGTCCCCACACCGTTTGCAGGTGCGCGCCGGGAAGCCACCAGGCGGGCGAGAAATCGATGGATGTGATTTCCATGAATGTGTTGCTCGCAACGGATTCTACGGCGTGACCACAACCTTCAACGTCTTCTTCTCCATCATGCTCCGGAGCGCTCCTCCGACCCCATCGAGCGAACAGGATGCCGAAATGATCTTTTCCGCCTCGATCGTGCGATCGGCCAGAAGCTGAATCGCGTACTCGAAGGTCGACGGGCGATGGTGATACGCGCCCCTCACTGTGATCTCCGAGTAATGCATCCAGTGAGTATCCAGCGGCACCTCAGTACCGGGCGCGCAACCGCCGAACAGGAGGACCTCACCACCAGGCCTGACCAGTTTCATAGCCGTCTTCCATGCTTCCGGCGATCCGGTCGCCTCGATCACCAGATCGAGCTCATGCAGCTCCTGCGTCTCCACCTCAGCAACAGCCGCATCTCGCGAGATGGTCAGAACCGCAGCGGCCCCCATCGAGCGCGCGACATCGAGCCTGGCCTGATTCGGATCGAGCGCGACGACGTCGTGTCCTTCGCGAGCCAGGAGCTGCACGAACAGAAGTCCGATCGGCCCGGCCCCAAGGACGCCTACGCGCGATGGTCCTCTCAGATCACATTTCTCCCGTCCGTGGACGACACAGGCCAAAGGCTCGGTGATCGCGGCCGCCTCGAACGACAGATGTCCCGGTTTCCGGTAAAGACTTCGCCGTGCGAAGCGTCGCGGAACGAGCACCAGCTCAGCGAAGGCTCCATTGAGATACTGAAGATCGATACAGAGATTTTCCTGGGACCGATGGCAGGCCGGGCAGTCTCCACATGAGGCCGAGTTGCCGACGATAACCTCGTCGCCGACCGCCCACTCCGACACTCCCGACCCGACCGACTCGATGGCACCCGACATCTCGTGGCCGAAAGCGCATGGAGCTGTCAGCATGCGCGGATGTCCACCCCTGCGGAAAACCTTCACGTCTGTTCCGCATGTCGTCGCCGCGGCGATCCTCACGACGATTTCACCGGGGCCCGGACGCGGTACCGGCACTTCCCTCACCTCCAGCGACTCGGCCCCGGTCAGAAACACGGATCGATACCGATCACTCACCAAAGCTCCCCTCCATCGTGAAGACGACCTTCAGCGCTTTCTGCATGCGCACCAGTTCCACGCCCCTGGTGAAATCTTCCAGACGAAGGCGGTGGGAGATGAGCCGGCGAGGATCGAGAAGTCCCGATTCAAGAAGCGTGAAGGTCTCGTCCTGCTCCTTCATCGATCCGGAGTAGGTGCCGAGCAGCTTTCTCTCGTGCTTGAAAAACGAATTGATCTCGAATGCGGCGCGGTGGCCAGCCGCGGCGTGAGCAAATAGAACAGCCGTGCCCCCTTCCCTGGTCGATTCGAGGGCAGCGCTCAAGAGCGCCGCACCGCCGACGGTGTCGAAGGCGACGTCGGCACCATATCCCGACGACAGCTGCCGCGCAGCATCCTTCGTCGCCGCACCAGGCTCGGCAACAACGTCGGCCCCGAGAGTCCGTGCCAGCTTCCTTCTCTCTTCGATCGGATCCGAAACGATCACGCGAAAGGCCGGGTTCAAAGCCTTCAAAACAAGAAGGTGCAGAAGACCCATACTTCCCGCCCCGAGAATCAGAGCGACCACCGGGAAATGACTCGTGTACTCGCGAACCGAAGAACGATTGATCCCTCGCAGCACGCACGCCGCCGGCTCCAGAAACATGGCCGCCTCATCGCTGAGATGCTCGGGGATTCTCCGCGCCGCCAGAGCGGCAGCGCGAGGCTTGATCACGACGTATTCTGCGAAACCCCCGGGATCGATCAGCTCCTCACGAAAGACGGGACACAGAGTCTCGGAGCCTCTCAGACAGAGCAGACATTCTCCGCAGGCAACATGATGCGGGACAACGACGCGATCGCCTGCGTGGAACCGGGTATCCTTCCCCGCTTCCTCCACCACTCCTACAATCTCATGGCCGAGAACGACGCCCCGCCGAATGCTCTGCTGCTCGAGCTTGAAGAGGTCGGTACCACATAAGCCCGACAACCTTAACCGCAACAGCATTTCCCCTGGTCTTGGGGTTGGTATGTCACGGGTGGCGGTGACCGGCCGCTCTCCGTCGAATTCGATGACTCTCAATCGGGACTTTCCGCCGTGTACCTCAGCCCTCGGGCGAGATCGGCTGGGGCCATTATGAGGGTAGAAGGATCACAGATGTCAGATGCCAGATGTCAGATCATTCTGGCTGGGTGACATGCCCACAGCAGAGGTGTCATCTGAGCATGGCACGACGCTGCGTCGCCGATGAGGGAAAGAAACGTGCTTGTCATCCTGAGCGATTGACCGCGGAGCGCGGCGTCTGAGTGAAAGAAACCAGGGTGTCATCCCGAGCGTCGAGCGAGGGATCTGGGCGGGGGACTCGACCCTTCGGCGCCTCGCACAATCGTAAGAGAGCTCCAAGACTCCACACCGCAAGGCCCCCTCCCAGATCCCTCGCTCGACGC
>DASZZV010000323.1:0-5101 GCA_035544835.1 Thermoanaerobaculia bacterium | reverse complement strand
GAGTGGTGTCATCCCGAGCCGCAGCGAGGGATCTGGGCGGGGGCCTTAGACCCTTGGCCATCGAAAATGTTTGCGAGCACCACGATGGAAGGGCCGCCGCCCAGATCCCTCGCTGCGGCTCGGGATGACACCACTCAGTTTCTTTTCTCAGTGGCAGCGCGCACGCTGTCCCTTGCTCAGGATGACAAGCACGTTTCTTTCCCTCATCGGCGACGCAGCGTCGTGCCTTGCTCAGGATGACAGCGTTTCCAGGCAGCATAGGAATTGGATGTGTTTTTCAATTTTCAATTTTCAATTCCGCCCTCGCAACCGTTGGCGCGCGGACTCACTAAGCGGGCGGAAGTGTTACTCTTTTTTCATCGTGGACAACGCGCTGTATGGAAGTCTGAAGTCTTTCCCGCTCTTCGACATCCTCTCTTTCCTGCAGCTCTCCAAGAAGACGGGGACGCTGTCGGTCGAGGATGAAGCCCGGCAGGCCACGCTTTTTTTCGAAGCGGGAGCGCTTCGATTCGCTACTACCAATCAGCAGCATCTCCGGATCGGGCCGATCCTGACCAGCCGGAAACGATTGACTCCCGCGCAGCTTCAGCAGATCGAAGCCCTTCGCGCTCTGGAATCCGAGCACTTCGGCAAGCTTGCCGTGCAGCGCGGCTTCATCACCGCGGACGAGCTTCGAGACGTACTCAAGATTCAGGTGTCGGAGATCGCTTACGACTGCCTGGGCTGGACTGACGGACGGTTTCGTTTTGACGAGGAAATGATTCTGCCTGGATATGCCGTAACCATCTCAGTCGATCTTTCCAATCTGATCATGGAAGGCTCGCGGCGCATCGACGAGTCCGAAAAATGTCGTCAGCTTCTTCCCGACGGCGACGTGGTTTTTCGGGTCGCGGCCAATCCCGAGAACCAGGAGCGCATCAACCTCTCTCTGGAGGAGTGGAAAGTTCTCTTCCGCATCGACGGACAGAAGACACTCAGTGAGCTGGGTGAAGAGCTCCTGGCCGAGCTCGAACCTCTGGCCCTTTACAAGATCGTTTACGGACTCCTGTCCAGCAAGCTCATACAGTCGACCGTTCGGGACGTCTCGCTCGATTCCACCTACCATCAGTGGCCCGAGACTCCCGCCGAGGTCAGCCAGACCACTCAGATCTCCGGAGACGACGTTGCGCTTCTGAACATCGACGACGAGGAGTGGCGGAAAATCGAGGACGATACACGGCTGCTCGTATCTTCGTGGGCGACTCTGTCGTTCAAGGACGTAGTGAAGCTCGCGGTCTCCGTTGCCCGGCTGACGGTCTACGAAGGGGGACAGGTCAGGGAGAACTTCGCGCTCATCGAGGAGGAGTACACCATCGGCCGGCTGCCTGAGAATGAGATCAGTCTGCAGGATTCGGGCGCATCGGGAAAGCACGCCCGGGTCACTCGGGCCAGTGAAGGGCACTACCTCCATGATCTCGAGAGCAGAAATGGTACGTATGTGAACGGTGCTCGCGTGCAGCGCCTGCTTCTGCGCGACAACGATCGGATCCTGATCGGGAGAACCCATCTCTCCTACCACATCGTATACGACGTTCCGGCGGAGACCGCTTCGACGCGAAATGCGTGAATACAGAACACACAGGACCGGTTACCATCTCCGGAAAATGATTCGACCAAAGGGAGAAAGCATGACACGAGTGAAAAGCTGTATACCGCTCGCGGCCGTCGGATGCTTACTCACTCTCGTCAGCTGTAGGACGGCGCCCAGGACGGGCCCGGCGGCTGATGGAGCGAGTTCGACTGCCGCAGCATCAACGCCGCCCGCGGCTCCGGCCCAGACAGCGACCATGACGGCGTTCCCGCCACCGGCACCGCCTGCAGCGGCACCGGTGGCTGAGGAAGCGCGACGTATCTCGGTCGAGGACGCTAAAAAGGCTTTCGACGCGAAACGCGCGGTCATCGTCGACGTCCGCGCGATGCAGCAGTGGGGCATCGAGCACGTGAAGGGCTCCATCCATATACCAGAGGCAGATCTCATGGGTCGTCTGGGCGAATTGCCGAAAGACAAGATGATCATCACGTACTGTTCCTGACCAAGCGAACATACGAGCGCCCGTGCGGTGCTGGATCTCAAAGCGAAAGGAATCACCAACGCAGCAGCCCTCCTCGGCGGTTTCGAAGCCTGGAAAACCGCAGGCCTACCGACGGAGGTACCGCCCCCACCTACCCCACCGACACCTCCGACCCCACCGAAATAAGGCTGAGACCCGCTCACTCAAAAAGGACGCACCTCGGTGCGTCCTTTTCCTTTGGCCTGACATGTTTCCGGACTTAGATTTAGACTTGCCGGCCCCGAGTGGTGCACAATGGGCTGGGCAGGGTGAGCATGGGACGCCTCCATCGAGTCAAACGACGGCTCTTGAGTAAAGCTGTGGCTGACAATGTCGCCACAATGCGTGGGATGGGGCCTTGGTCGCTTCGTTCACGCCGCAGGACCGATGTCTGGCTCAAGCGCGGTCTGCTGCTTCTCCTTCCAGCGACTGTTCTCGCCTCCTCCTTCGTCGTCACGAACGTCCCGGCCACTCAAAAACGTGATGTTCTGCCGCTGGTTCCCGATTCCGTTCATGTCGCCTCCCTCACGCCCCTGCGGATGGCATGGCCGTCGACGACGGATTACACCGATATCCTCACGGCGCCCAAAGCCATGGATCCCGCCGTCCTGCCGCTCGGCATTCATCACATCGTGCTCGACGCCGGACATGGTGGATCGGATCCCGGAACGAGCGCCACCAGTCACGTCAAGGAAAAGGAAGTGACGCTCGACATCGAACGCCGTTTGAAGGCCTTGTTGGAGACGGCCTCATTTCACGTTTCCACAACGCGGGAAAGCGACCTCATGGTCCCGCTCAAGGAGCGGGCTCGGATTGCCAATGCCGCTGGCGCCGACGTTTTCGTGTCCATTCACGTCAACTCGATTCACAGCGCAAGGAACCGAGGCGTGGAAACCTACTACCTCGGTCCGACCGATGACCCGGTCCTCACGAAACTCGCTGCCGCGGAGAATCAGAGATCGGGCTACTCGCTCGGCGACTATAGAAAGTTGATCGAGGGAATCTATGCTGACGCCCGCCAGGGGGAATCGCACCGCCTGGCGCAGCTGGTTCAGGCGCAGATGTTCTCGAGTCTCAAAGCAGTCAATCCCCAACTGGAAGACTGGGGCGTTCGACGCGCGCCGTTCCTGGTCCTCGTGGCCACGGAGATGCCGGCAATTCTCGCCGAAGTCTCGTGTCTATCCAACGATGAAGAGGCGCTGCTTCTGGAGACGCCGAAATACCGTCAGAAAATAGCGGAGTCCCTTTTTCTGGGTATCCGCGCGTATGCAGACTCCCACAACCTCTCCAAAGAGAAAGGAACGTAGCAAAATGACCAAGACTCCCAGCGAGACCCTGCACGTAGGCATCGATCTCGGTACTTCACGGAGCGCCATCTCCGGATCCAATGGAGAGCGTTTCGTCGTAGAGAGCTACGTCGGCTGGCCGGTAGACATGGTCGCTCGAAAAGTACTCAAGCGGCAGGTTTTGATCGGTCACGAGGCACTTTCCAACAGGACCATGCTCGACCTACATCGGCCGCTCGAGCGTGGCCTTCTCAAGGAATCGGACAAGGATGTCGAGGCGGTGCGTGAGCTCTTGCGTCATCTGCTCTCGCTGGTCGGCGTAAAAGATGGCGAGTCACGCAACGGCCACAAGGTTCGGGCCGTCGTCGGCGTTCCCGCGGCGTCGTTGCGAACCAACAAGCAGTATCTCCGGAACGCCATGAAGGGAATTGTTGATAGTCTCATGATCGTATCGGAGCCCTTCGCCGTCGCTTACGGGCTGGAAGCGCTTCTGCACTCGATGATCATCGACATCGGTGCCGGGACCACAGACTTCTGCGTGATGAAGGGACGTTATCCCACCGAGGAAGACCAGCGGACGCTCACCGTCGCAGGAGACTCCGTCGATGAGGCTTTGCTCTCTCTGATCGAGACCAAGTACCCCGAGGCCACCATCACCATCTACATGGTGAGGGAGTGGAAGGAAAAAAACAGCTTCGTCGGCGAGCGTAAGGAGCGGGTGATCGTAACCGCACCGATCAAAGGTGTCCCGACTGAGCTCGACATCACCAGTGAGATCCGGACCGCTTGCGAGACGCTGATCCCGCCGGCATTGGAGACGGTGATCGATCTTCTCTCCCGGGTGGAACCGGAGTTTCAGGAGAAGGTTCGCAACAACATCATCCTCTCCGGAGGTGGTGGTCTCATCACCGGCCTCGACCAGGCACTCCTCGACGGTCTCAAACAGGTCGGCGGCGGCAGCGTGCGCTTCATGGAAGACCCGGTCTTTGTCGGTTCCGACGGCGGCCTCGCCCTGGCCCTGGACGCTCCGGACACCGATTGGGAAAAGCTCATCGCCTGACCCACGCGCGGAATTGAGAATTGAGAATTGAGAAATTAAAAAAACCTGGGGTCTTACTTTCTCAATTCTCAATTCTCAATTCTCAATTCCGACTGGCACTCATCCTGCTCCTGATCCGTCGGTATGAAGGTGTTAGTTACCGGCGGCACCGGTCTGATTGGCGAAGCGGCTGTCGATGCTCTTCTCAGGCACGGTCACACCGTTCGCATTTTGTCGCGTCATGCTGCGCATGATCTTCGTGAGTTTCCGGCCGGCGTGGAGTCGCATGACGGAGATGTGAGTGACCGCGCATCTCTTCACGGCAGCATGGGTGGATGCGAGGCCGTCCTTCACGTCGCCGGCATCGCCAGCGAAGAGCCACCCGAAAAGACATTCGACGGCGTCAATATCGCGGGAACCCGCAACGTAATTGACGAAGCGGAACGCACAGGCGTGGCGCGTATCGTCTTCGTATCTTCTCTCGGCGCGGCGGAGGGAGCCTCCGAATATCACAAATCGAAGGTGCAGGCCGAGCGGATCGTCGAGACGTTTTCGCGTCAGTGGCTGATCGTCAGGACGGGAAATGTGTATGGGCCGAAAGATGGTGTGATCTCGTTCCTCCTGCAGATCGTGCGCACGCTACCGGTAGTTCCCGTCATCGATGCCGGCAACCAGACCTTTCAGCC
>DASZZV010000322.1:0-13766 GCA_035544835.1 Thermoanaerobaculia bacterium | reverse complement strand
CGGGCTCCGGAGGGATTTCAAACCTCTCCGACGACACCGGGCTCACGCCCCGGTGCTACAGATCTACCGCGCGCCTTCGCGCGCTGCATCCTGCCCGTGCCTTCCTACTCGGTTCTCAACACCGTGTCATTCGTCCCATTGTCCGTCAGCGTAATGAAGGGAACGACACTTCCCGTTGATCCGCTGAGGACTTCGACCTTCACCTGTACGTTGTGAAGGTCGCCGTAGCGCGTATCTCGGTCTGCTCCCAGAACCTGTCTGACGATTCCGTTGAGCTGCTTGAACTCGTGCCCGGCGAGCGTCACGTTCAGCGTCCCGTTAGCGGATCCTCCCGATAGGTTCAGCCCGTCGGCAAAGAAGATCGACAGCTTCACCGTCGCCGGTTGACCCGTGGTCTCGACTAGTCCTACGTTCGTTCGGAACGTGTTCCCTGCTTTGGCGTTCTGTGTTTTGAGCGTGCTGTCCTCGATGCCGCCGAGGATTTGCGACTGCCCTGAGCGAAGGGCGCCGCTCACCGGCAGCGTCGGCACTCCTGTTCCGTACGTGGCCGGATCTCCCGATGCGGCGGTGTAGGTGCGGCTCGTTACGGCGAATCGTCCAGCGTTCTGCGGCGTGGCGATGATCGAGCCCACCGAGGTTCCGGTCACCAGGAACAGTGTCTCGGTGACGTCGGCAATCGCGCTGGTCTGATTTGCCCCCAGCGTGATTGTCTTCGTCACGTTGGCCGGGTAATACGTCAGGGAGATCGTTTCCGACGTGCTGCCGATGTTCGTCACAGCGATGTCGGTGCGGAAGTTTGCTCCGTTGGCTCCGGCCAGGAAGCCGGCCACGGGAATCAGCATCGCCTCGGTTCCCGTCAGTCCGTACTGACGATCCCAGTCGGCCACCGCCCAGGTATCGCCACTGGCGTCATCCACCGGTGTGGCGTAGGCCTGCAGCTTTCCGCCTGAGGTATTGGTCACGACGGCCATTACTCCCCCGTCCGGTACTACATTGTTCTGGGACGTGAAGCTGAAGGCGTTCACGGTTGCGTCACTGGTCGACAACGATTGCCCGGCGGCGTTGAAGAACTCGATATGCGCGGCGCCTTGCGAGCCTGACATTTCCTGTAAGTAGAGGTTCGTATGTGCTGTTGCGTCTTTGCGAAGTCCAGTCAGCACGAGCTTCTCTCCCGAGCCGATGACGCGATTGCTGCGGAACACCGGGATGGCTGTTCCGTATGATCCTTTCGGGTTTGCTTTGTTGAAGACGTTCGCGCTTACCGCCAGCTTCGAGGTGTCCTTCGAGCGGATGTGGAGCGTGCCTTGAGTCGGTGGCGGAATCTTGAAGCTCTGTGTCACAACGTCGGCCAGTTGCAAGCCCTGACTCGGCGAGACCGCCTGATCCAACTTTGCGGTAGGTGCGGAAGACGTGTAAAAAACCTTCATGTCCGGGACGCCGACGACCGAGTCAGTGCCGACAATCGATACGTCGGTGATGAATTCCTTACCGCCACTTCCGACGACGTGCCCGATTCCCGGGACCAGAAGAGCGACCTCGCCGGGCTCGAGCGGAGGGATCGGCGTATTGGAGACGTCTTTCTGTCGCGTGTCACTCACGACCAGTCCAGCCAGGCTGGTGGGATCGACAGGCGAACCTAGAACATTCCTTGCGTTGCCTCCGGTCGATCCGGTCGGATAGACCAGAGTGATCGTGCCGGTAATCGAGCCAGCAGGATTGGCCGCGTCCGGCTGTTGACTGCGTTTGATCTGGAAAGAAATCGGCGCGCTCGTCGTTCCCGGCTCGATCTGAATGATGCCGGAGGTGGGAACGATCCAGGGCACATCGGCTGACAGAACCCCATAGGCGGTCGCGTTCCCATCGTTCCGGAAGCTGATCTGCCCGGTCGGGTCTTGTCCGATGGGGCCTGCGACGTCGACACGCGAGGCCACGGCGAAGACACTGGGAATGCCCAGCCCGGGCGGAGCATGGGCGAAAAGTTGGACCGGTATCTGAAGTCCCGGCGTCACCCCGGCGCCAGTCGGAATCGAGACACCCTTCAGCAGGATCGGAAGGGCTTGGGCGGTGGAGGTGATCGTCACGATCTGACTCCCACCGGGATCCAGCGAGAACGGCTGCGATGGAGACTGGCTGAAGAAGTTCCCGCCCTGATCGTCCCCCTTGCCGAGGGTGATCGTCGTCGTGAGTCCGCCGACGTTGGTGAGCACGTAGCTCGAGGTTGCGGTCGAACCGCTGCCGGCGACCTCGACCAGGGGTGCAGGAGTGGAGGCCACGACGATTGCCGTAGCTCCGGTCGTGCCCACGGCCTCGGAGCTGAGGTCGCTCACCACCTTGTTCCGGTTGGCGTCCGGAAAGTTCAAGTGCGCCAGCGTCGTGGTCGAAACGACGAAGTAATAGCGCGTATTGGGCGCAAGACCGGTGACGGTAAGGGACGAAGACGACTTGCTGGCCGTCGTAGTGGGAAACGGGGTGTAAGGCCCGCCAGAAGTCATGGAATAGAACGCCTGATAGAAGCCGTCGTCCCCGGTATAGAGGATGGGACTCCAATTCAGAGGGATCGACGTAGTCGTCCCTGCCTGAGTCGAGATCACAGGCGCGATGGTCTGCTTCCCCAGCCAATTGCCGTCGTTCTGTACCGAGGTCAGGAACGCTGTCAGGGCCGCATCGGTGCTGAAGAGCGCATTGAATCCGAGGTCCAGGTTCTTGAGCCGTGAGAGATTCTTCAGACCGGGTACGACATTGCCGCTCAGCTGATTGCTGCCGAGATAGAGCCCCGTGAGTGCTGTCAGGCTGCCCAGTTCCGCAGGAATGCGGCCGGTCAGTTGGTTAGAGCCCAGATGCAGGTATCCGAGTTGGTTCAGTTTGCCCAGTTCTGGAGGGATGCCTCCAGTAAGTCGGTTGAAGTACAAAAGCAGCTGTCGCAATTGCGCCAGTCTGCCCAGTTCCGGAGGGATGCTTCCAGTAAGCTGGTTTCCGAACAGACGCAGGTATTGCAGTTGCGCCAAGCTACCCAGTTCCACAGGGATGCTTCCCGAAATTCGGTTGCGGGAGGGGCTACCCTGGACTAGAGGTGCTAGATCCAGGATTAGCAATTGCGCCAGGTTGCCCAGTGACGGCGGCAGAGGTCCTCCGACCAGGTTGTTGTCATTCAAGGCTAGTCCCGTGACGGTCGTCTGCCCTGGATCACATGTCACACCAAACCAGGTGCACTCCGTTCCCGGCGCGCCAAGCCAGTTCGTCTTATTCGTCCAGCCCGCACCGGTCGTATTGTTATACAGATCCACGAGTGCCTGACGCTCCGCCGGAGGAATGGCAGCGTTCGCTGCAGATGGTGCGATCGACAGCACGGAAAGCCACATCACTATGGTGAGTGACTTCCAATTCCCGGAAGGCAGCGATCGACGGCGGCTTCTGAGCCTCGGTAGAAATCTTTCTGCGAGCAGAAACAGGCCAAGCAGCGCTGCACCTTCGACAATTTTCATGAGAACCATCCGATTTTGGAGTGACTGGATTCTATCAAATAAAGGCTTTATTAATATCAGGCGTCGACTGGGGGAAGTTCACAAATACTCCACGGAACTTCATCTCAGTTCTGCAAGAGTAGCAGCCCCGGGATGTCGGAGAAGTCCGCATCGTTGAGCGTCCAGAGCGCCGCATCCATGCTGATTGCCGTCGCTGCGATGGCCAGATCGATCTCCCGCCCGCGGGGAGATCGCACCGTGCGATAGAGCTCCGCAGCCAACGCCGCCTCATGCAGGCCGAAGGGCACGGCCTCCTCGCTGGGAAACAACGCTTCCTGGATCCGAAGCTCCTGAGAAACGCGAGGGCCGCGCAGCCACTCATACATGACCAGAGACGGGAGCTGCATCCGCTCCCCCGCTTCGATCAGACGACGCAACCTGGCCGCGGAACGTTTCCTTCCGCACAGACTGTCGATGAGCGAGGAGGTGTCGACGAGGATCACGATTTTCGTCGGCCCCCCGCCCGTCTCGCCAATCGGATGTCGGCGATCTCCCGATGAACGCTCTTTGTCGAGCGAATTGGAACCGTTGGAAGCAGCCGGTCCAACGCCTCGAGCTTCTGAAGACGCTCGCTTTCGGACAACTTCCCGACGTGGGCATGGTACTCGGCGACGGCTTCTCTCACGATCTGGCTCTTGGGCCGATTCAGCCGAGAAGCAGCAGCGTCGATACGCCTGACGGTCTGATCGTCGAGGGTGAACGTGACCTTTCTGACCATATTGATGCCATACTACCATACTTACCGGCGAGGCAGTATCATTGTCCTATGTCGGAACGTAGCGATTGGCGCGTTCGAAAATATCGCGACGGTGAGGAGCCGGCTGACGAAGACCTTCGCGGGCTGACGCCCGCGGAACGCGTGGCCCTGGTCTGGGAAGCGACCCGGACGGCCTGGGCGATCCTCAGGAGATCATCGGATGAACCGCCATTTCGTCGAGATGTTACGCGCGTTGTCAGACGCCGGAGCTGAGCACCTGGTCATCGGCGCTCACGCCGTGGCGGCCCATGGTCATCTCCGCGCAACCGAGGACTTCGACATCTTCATCCGGCCCACTACGGACAATGCTGAGCGTGTCATCGACGCCATCAATCGTTTCGGGGCGCCATCGCGTGACTTGACGATCGAGGATCTGGCAACTGCCGGTATCTTCTTCCAGATTGGAGTGCGCCCTTTCCGGATTGATCTGATCAACGACATTCCGGGCGTCACTTTCGAAGAGGCCTGGAACTCGAGGTTGGAGATCGAGATTGATGAACTCATGATCCCATTCATCGGGAAGGATGCCCTGATCAAGAACAAACGGGCCACGGGAAGACCGCAGGACCTGCTCGACGCCGAGGCGCTGGAACGCACATAGGATCGCCAGGTCGAAGATTACAATGTGCGGATGACACCCTGGATCCGACGCTGTAGCTCGTTCGCCGAGGAAGCCGTCGCCGATGCGGAGTTCTGGGCAGGCTTCTCGCCGGATGAGCGTGTTGCGATCCTCGAAGAGATGAGGCAGGAGTGGCTCGACGAGCATGGGCAAAGCGACGAAGGACTTCGAAGAACTCTTCTCCTGTCTGAGGCGCCACGACGTTAAGTCGGTGATCGTCGGCGCGCACGCGGTAGCGTTCCATGCCAAGCCGCGATATACGAAGGATATCGACATCCTCATCGAGCCCTCGCCAGAGAACGCAGAGAAAGTCGTCGCTGCATTAGCAGCCTTCGGATTCGGTGCCGTTGGGATTTCCGCCTCGGACCTGGAAGCGGAGGGAAAGATCCTTCAGCTCGGCTTCCCACCCAACCGGATCGACCTCATTACGTCGATCGACGGCGTTTCCTTCGAGCAGGTCTGGGGCTCACGCGTTGAAGGAAACTTCGGCACGGAACGAGTCTGGTACATCGGTCTCGAGGCTCTGATCGCAAACAAACGAGCGGCCGACAGGCCACAGGATCGGGCCGACGTTGACACTCTCA
This sequence comes from Thermoanaerobaculia bacterium, assembly GCA_035544835.1. Taxonomy (GTDB): domain Bacteria; phylum Acidobacteriota; class Thermoanaerobaculia; order Gp7-AA8; family Gp7-AA8; genus DASZZV01. Next base: position 8,285 of record DASZZV010000322.1, on the reverse strand, counting down.
TGAAACTCGGCGGCGGATAACTCTTGCAATATCTCGGCGAAGTCGCGATTCACGGAACTCCGGATCTTTCAAGGCCCAGGCGGTCGTTCCTCCTTCAGTCCGAACAGAACACGGAGCAATGCGGTTCTCGATACAGAGCAAGGATCAGTGGCCGAACATTCCGATTCCGAAGTACGGCTTTTGGCATACGCAGAACGATGGTTACGAGGGACTTGCCTGAAGGCCCGCTGGACATCGGAATGTCCAGCCACGATCGGAATGACCGGCCACGTCAGATCCCCGTCACCCGCACGACTTCCTCGAACGTCGTAATCCCCTCTGCCAGTTTCCGCAGCGCCGACTGACGCAAGGTCCGCATCCCCCTCTTGGTGGCCATGTCCTTGATCTTCAGAAAATCCTCGCCACGATCGATGACGTCGCGGATGGCGGTGTCGATCGGAAGCAGTTCGAAGATACCCGTCCGCCCGAAGTAGCCGGTGTTGCGGCAGCGGTGACAGCCCGCTCCTTCCTTGACGATGATCCGTTTTCCGGGAGGAGCCTGGAGATTCAGCATCTCCGCCTCCTCGGTCATCAGCGGCCGGTTGCGCTTGCACTCCTTGCAGATCGAGCGCACCAGACGCTGGGCCATCGCCCCGACCAGCGTCGACGAGATCAGGAAGGGCTGGATGCCGAGATCGGTCAACCTGGTAATCGACGACGAGGCATCGTTGGTGTGAAGGCTCGAGAACACCAGGTGTCCGGTCAGCGCGGCCTGCACAGCATTCTGTGCAGTCTCTTCGTCGCGAATCTCACCGACCATGATGATGTCGGGGTCCTGGCGAAGGATCGTTCGTAACGCCGAAGCGAAGGTGATCCCGATCTTGTTCTGCACCGAGGTCTGGTTGAAGTCCTCGTACACCATCTCGATAGGATCCTCGATGGTGGTGATGTTGATCTCCGGTGTGTAGACCTGCTTGAGAGCCGAGTAGAGAGTGACGGTCTTGCCGGAGCCGGTCGGTCCGGTGACGAGAATGATCCCGTGCGGCCGATGGATCCAGTCCCCGAAGGTCTTCAGCTCGTCCTCATAAAACCCGAGGCCGGAAAGATCCTGGATGAGGACGTCGGGATCGAAGATTCGCATGACCAGCTTCTCGCCGAAGGCGGTGGGAAGTGAGGAAACTCGCAGCTCGATCTCTTTCCCCTCCCGCTCGGTCTTGATGCGACCGTCCTGGGGGCGCCGCTTCTCGGCGATATCCATACGGCACATCGTCTTGATGCGCGATGTGACGGCGAGATTGACGAGCTTCGGCACGCGCTGGATCTCGTGGAGCACCCCATCGATACGGAAGCGGATCTGGGCGTGCTCGCGCTTCGGCTCGATATGGATATCGGAGGCGCGGGAGTCGTAGGCATGCTGCAGGAGGTAGTCGACGGCGTTGACGATGTGCTGGTCGGAAGTCTCGATGTCCGAGCCCGACTTGAGCTTGACGTATTGCTCGAGGTTGCCGAGATCGAAGCCGCTCTTCATGTCCCGCTCGGCCTTGGTGACCGCCGAACGGAAGCCGTAGTACTCGTTGATGACCTGAACGATGTCGTCCTCGGCGGCCACCACGACGTCGAGCTCCAGCCGGGCGATCTCGTGATACGAGGCGATCGAGGTGGAGTCGAAAGGGTTGACCATGGCCACGAGCAGCTTCCCGTCCTTCATCTGAATCGGAAGCATCTTGTGTTTCCGGGCGAAGGGGCGGGAGATCTTCGACTCGATGAACTCGATGTCGAGCTTCAGCGGATCGATCTTGATGAAAGGAAGCGAGGCCTCCTCGGCAACGAGGCGGGCCATCAGCAGCTCGTCGATTTTGAGACCCTGTCCCGAGGCATCGGTCAGGTTCAGAGTGGTGATGGTCTTGAAAGGCGAGGCCTCTTCGTCGGCCCGGCTCTTCGATTTCGACTGAAGTCGGAACTGGCGGTCGACGTTTTCCAGATCAGCCCGCTGCTTTTCATCGATGAAACCGGCGGCGCGCAGGAGGTCGCCGAGGTGGGCCACGCTCATTTCGATCGACTTCGCGGACGTTGGAGACGTTGAAGACATTGATTGATTCTAACTCCTGGAATTTAGAAGCGTGACGGAAGCTTCAGATAACCATTCATCGGTCAGCATTTTGGATCCATACACTAAGGCTGCGTCGGTCCGCGATCGCTTCGCGGATCGCGGGTGGTAAGGGAAGGTGTAATGCGCTTTCGAGTCTCAATTCTCTCGGTAGTCCTGCTGTCCCTCTTCACAGTCGGCGCGTTTGCCGCGACAGCGGTCGATGACAGCTATAGCGTACACGCCGGAACCACCCTGACCGTCCCACCACCAGGGGTCCTTCTCAACGATAGTGGCGGGTTTTCGATCCTCAGCAATTCCCAGCCCAGTCATTCAACGGGATCCATCACCGTCAATATGAATGGGTCGTTCTCCTACACTCCGGTCGCGGGATATGTCGGTCCCGACTCATTCACCTATACGCTGGACACCAGCCCGCCGGCAACGGTCTCGATCAACGTCACCAACACCGCGCCGGTCGCGAATAACGACATCTATCCCACCAATAAGGGGCAATCCCTGGGCGTTTCGGCACCTGGCGTTCTCTCGAACGATTCCGATCCCGACGGGGATCCGATTACCGCCAGCCAGTTCAGCTCTACCTCGAATGGCACCCTCTCCCTGAGCTCGAACGGCTCTTTCAGCTACACACCTAATGGTGGGTTCCGCGGCACAGACTCCTTCTCGTACGCCGCGAATGACGGCATCGTATCGAGCGGACTCGCTACGGTGAGCATCATTGTCGACACTGCCCCGGTTGGAAATGCCGACTTCTACAACACGGGCGGCGGGGGAGGGACGCTCCCCATCTCCGCCCCCGGCGTTCTTGCCAACGACACCGACGCAGACGTCGGCGACGTGCTGACGGCGGCCTTGATTTCGGGGCCCTCAAACGCATCCGCCTTCACCCTCAACCCCAACGGCTCCTTCTCCTACACCGCCAACGCCACCTTCGCCGGAACCGATACCTTCACCTATAAGGCCAACGACGGTCTCCGCCAGAGCAGTCCGACCACGGTAACGATCAACGTGGCCGGTCCTCCCCCCACGTCGACCTTCAGTGCCTCCCCCACAAGCATCAACTCCGGTCAAAGCTCCACACTCTCCTGGACGACCTCCAATGCAACGAGTGTCACCATCGATAACGGGATCGGAACGGTCGCCAGCAACGGCTCAACTACCGTCTCGCCCACCTCGACCACCACCTACACCCTCTCGGCGACGAACGGGGGGGGAACGACGACGAGGTCGGTGACCGTTAATGTCTGCGCCACCATCACTCTGTCCCCTGCCTCGCTCCCCGGAGGGAGCGTTGGAGTCGCCTATAGCCAGGTGATCTCAGCTTCGGGCGGAGCCGGCCCCTACGGCTTCTCGCTCACCAGCGGCGCACTTCCCAACGGTCTGATGGTCTTCCCCAGTGGAGTTCTCAGCGGGACGCCGACTGCACAAGGGGTGTTCAATTTCACGGTCGGGGCAACCGACGCCAACGGTTGCACCGGCAGCAAAGCATATTCGCTGACGATTACCGGCTCCGGGCCGACGATCACCAGCTTCACTGCCTCCCCTTCCACCATCAACTCCGGTCAGACTTCTACTCTCGCCTGGACGACATCGAACGCCACGAGCGTCTCCATCGATCACGGCGTCGGAACTGTGGCCAACGACGGATCGACTGTGGTCTCTCCCAACTCCACCACCACCTACACACTCACTGCGACGAACGCCGGCGGCACGACGACGAGGTCCGTCACGGTGACGGTAAATTCCGGCGGAACGGCCATCAACAGCTTCACCGCCAATCCTTCCGTCATCCGCTCGGGAGCGTCGTCCCTGCTCTCCTGGTCGACCTCGGGCGCCTCGACGATCATCATCACGCCCGACGTGGGATCTGTCTCCGCTTCCGGCGCGCAAACCGTCTCCCCGCGCACAACGACCACCTACACGATCACCGCCAGCGGTGCCGGCTCCGAAACGGCGCAAACCACGGTGACCGTGCTCGATCTCTCCCTATCTCCGTCTTCCGCGACGATCGAACGCCTCGGGAGCGCCTCCTTCAATGTGAGTCTGTCGCAGGCGCAGTCGGCCGACGTTCAGGTGACGCTCACGTCATCCGACCCCGCCATCGCCGCCTTCCCCTCACAGATCGTGATACCCGCCGGAGGGCTCTCTCGCAGTCTGACGGTTCAGGGACTCGTAGCCGGTACGACTCGGTTGTCGGCCTCGCTTCCCCCCGCGCTCGGCGGAAGCGTGGCAGTGTCCACACTCAACGTCACTCCAATTCCGGCACGTGTGGTGGTAACTGCCTTCCCCTCAGTGCTCACCGAGATCGCCGCGGACGGAACTGCTGCAAGCACCACCTTCACGCTCTCCAACATCGGCGACGTTGCGGCGACGGTCTCCATTGCGGCAACCACGACCGGCGTCAACTTTTACAACGTGTCTCCCGCCACCTTCTCACTCCCCGGAAACTCTTCTGAGGTGATCACCGTGACGGCGCTGCCACAGCCGCTGCCGGGATCGTTCTTCGGCTCGGCGATCGTCACGGCCGATGGCGCACAACTGACCTCGCTCCCGGTGAGACTGCTGGCCTTCGCCCCTCAGGGCCTCGGTATCCCCAACGTCGTCGCGGTCACGACCCGCATCGATCTCACAGGACCAGTCGGGACGAATCCCTCGGGCGTCCTTACCTATCGAAATAATGGATCGACGCGCGCGACCGGTGTCGTTGCCCCCGACGTGGCCTGGATCATCCCGGCGCCGGGAATCGTGACCATCGAACCGGGGCAAACGGCCGACGTGCCCTTCCAGATCGACCGCAGCAAACAGCCCGCGTCGTCGTCAAGTGGCTCGATCCAGGGCAATACCACGCTCGTGTATCAAGCCGGCACCACGGGAGAGAAACTGCTCGATGGCATTCCGGCTCTGAGTCTCGTCGTTCCAATCACCGATACCCGTCAGCCCCAGACTTCGGCCGGAGGAGTGCCGCCACTCGGGCCAGGCGAAGTCGCTCTCATCGTCCCGGGCATCGGCCATGTCACCGGAAGCGGCGGCAAGGAGTTCATCTCCGACGTCTCCATTCTCAACACGCAGTCCTTCTTTTCGATCCCTGACGTGAAGCTTTACTACTCCTCAGGCGCCACGACGGTCAGCGCACCGCAGTCGGTGGCCCCTAACCAGGCGCTGCAGCTGGCTGACGCCGTGAACACCTACTTCAAACAGGGGACAGCCTCCCAGGGAACGCTGCATATCCGGTCTGTCGATACCAGCAAACTGTCGGTCAACGCCAACGTCTTCAACAAGGCCAACTCGAAGGGCACGTACGGAACGGCCATTCCGATCTTCCGAAGCAATCGCGCAGTAGGTCCGGGCGAGACCGGCGTCCTGACCGGCCTGCGGAAAGACGCCACCATTCATACCAACTTGTATCTGCAGGAAATGGCAGGAAGCGCCACCACGGCCCGTATCGATTTCTACGACGCCAACGGAGGCCGCGTTGGAGGCCTCGACTCATCACTCGGCGCCTTCGGCTTTAATGCCGTGGGCGCAGTCATCCCCAATGCGGCGGTCATGGCCACCGTCACAAACTCCTCCGGATCGGGACGCCTGCAGGCCTACGCGACGCCGGTCGATGACGCCAGCGGCGATACCTGGGCTGTGGCCGACTGGAACAGGCAGAACGCGCTCACAGGAAACGAGGCCATGATGATCCCCGTGGCCGGTTTCGTTCCCGGAGCGAACGGTGCAAACTTCCGCACCGACATCGCCGTCACCAACATCGGCACCGGCTCCGGCTCGATCACCCTCACCTACTATCCCAGCGGCGTTGGAGCGGTCACGAAGAGTATCCCCTTGAGCCCCAACCAGACCTCAGTCACCAGTGACGTCACAGAAACGCTGTTCTCGATTCCGGGAGCGTCGGTTGGATGGATCAGTCTGGCGCCACAAGCCGGCGCGCGCTTCGCCGTTACCTCGCGCACCTACACCGCTTCGACCGATCCCGGAACCTTCGGCACCGGGGTACCGACACTCGCGCTCAACAAGGCGCTGGCGAAGGGACAGTTTCAGACCTTCGGCGGGATCGAAGACACGAACATCAAGACGCAGAACAACCGGTCAGGCAACACGTTCCGCACGAACATCGCTCTGGTTGAAACGAGAGGAGTGGCGGTTAGCGTCAGAGTCTCGGTCTCCTTCGCCAACGGCACGAGTCTCGCCGGTGGCTCCAACGGTATGAAGAACTTCGACCTGACTCCGCATCAGTTCCTGCAACTCAACGGCGTCGTTCGACAGATCCTCGGCGCCTCCCGCGACACGAACTACGGAGATCTTCACAACGTGCAGGTGAAGATCGAGGTCATCGACGGTGGAGGAGCGGTGATCCCATTCGTGACGTCGACTGACAATGGGACCAACGATACCGTGCTGCGAACGGAGTAGGTGCCGCTGGGCGGAATTGAGAATTGAGAATTGGGAATTGAGAAATAGAGCGCCTTTATTTCTCAATTCTCAATTCTCAATTCTCAATTCGTCGCGCCCCTCACTCCACTCGCAGCAGGAATCCCTTCAGATACTCCCCTTCCGGGCAGTAGATCGAGATGGGATGGTCCGGACCAGCACCGAGACGTCGCTCGATCGACACCCGGCGCCGCGCGTCGAGGGCGGCGCTGAAGACGATCTTCTGAAAGAGATCGAGCGACAGATGACCCGAGCAGGAGAAAGTCAGCAGCGATCCTCCCGGGGCGACGAGCTTCAGGGCCTGGAGATTTACATCCTTGTAGCCGCGCGCGGCCCGCTCGACCTCGCCACGGGATTTTGCGAAAGCGGGCGGATCGCAGATCACAAGATCGAACTGCCGGCGCCCGTGGACGAGTTTGCGCGTGTAGCTGAAGACATCGGCCACCTCGAATGTCACAGCCGCGGCACCGGGGTTCCGGGCGTGATTCCGTTTGGCCAGCTCAATGGCTTCCGCGGAGATATCGACCTCTTCGACATCGTGAGCTCCGCCGGCGCTGGCGGCAACTCCGAACCCTCCGCTGTAGGAGAAGAGATTCAGAACCGAGGCGCCGCTGGCGAGCTGGCGCGTCAGCAACCTGTTGTCGCGCTGATCGAGAAAGAACCCCGTCTTCTGACCCTTCCGGGTGTCCACCTCGAATTCCAGCCCGTTCTCTCTGATGAACAAGGGATCGGAAACCTCATCGATGACCTCGTCGACCAGCGACAGCTTCTCGATCCTGCGCGCGCCGAGATCGTTTCGAAAAAAAATCCCCTTCACACCCGGCAGGGCGCGGAATTGCTCGACAATCAAGGGCCGTAGCTTCTCGAGCCCGGCACTGGTCACCTCGAGCACGATGACCTCCCCGTACCGATCGGCCACCAGCCCGCTCAGATCGTCTCCCTCGGAGTTGACGATCCGGAAAGCCGAGGTTTCCGAAGAGGGAATCGAATGACGCTTCTTCACGGCTGCGGCGATTCGATCGCGCAGCAGAGCAGCCGTCAGCTCCTCGTCGAAGGTCAGCGCCCGCAGACGGATCTGCGATGCCTCGGAGTAAAAACCGCTGGCCACTCGAGAACCGGTGGAAGAAATGAGGTCGGCGATGGCTGCATCCGGCGGTCCCTCCTCCTTCTCGATGGCTCCACTGAAGATCCAGGGATGACGATTGATGACGGCACGCTCTTTTGCTTTGCGCAAGAACAAGCGCCGGCGTGCAGCGAGTTCAAAGAGATCTTCGGCCATTTGCGGCTACTCCTGATACGTTCGGGACTCGAGATACGGTAACGATGTGAATTCAGATCCTGCCACTGGAGATCTTTCGCGGCTGCTGCTAAGAATCTCCCAGTATCTATGCGGGTTCGCCGATGTGTCATCCCGAGCCGCAGCGAGGGATCTGGGTGGGGGCCTTACGCTCCTGGCAATCGAGAATGTTCGCAAGCACCGCGAGGGAGGGCCGCCGCCCAGATCCCTCGCTGCGGCTCGGGATGACACCCAGTTTCTTTTCTCAGTGGCAGCGCGCACGCTGTCCCTTGCTCGGGATGACACGCTTAGTCTCTCTTCTCAGTCCTTCGCTTCAATGACAGCAGCTCGATCAAGCGTCTCGTCTTAGCCCCGTAGGGGCGTTTGAAAATAGCCCAGCACGAAGTGCTGGGTTTGGCGATCGAGCTTCCAAGTCGAGCCCCGGAGGGGCGATCGAAACGAACCATCAAACGCCCCTCCGGGGCTCGA
>DASZZV010000321.1:0-20407 GCA_035544835.1 Thermoanaerobaculia bacterium | reverse complement strand
GAACCCGCGTAAATACTGGGAGTTTCTTAGAAGCCGCAGCGAAGGATCTCAAGATATAGCGATCTGAATTCAGATCCTGCCGCTGGAGATCCTTCGCCGCGGCGGCTTCAGGATGACAAAGGTCTGGAAACCAGCGTAAATACTGGAAGTTACCATCTGGCCGCTAACCCGCCGAGGCCGCCAGCGACTTCACGACGTCCTCCATCTGCATTCCACGCGACCCCTTCACCAGCACGATGTCCTGCGACCGCAACATCTGCTTGAGCAGATCGGCCAGAGCAACCTTGTCCTCGAAGAAAAAGGTTTCGATCCTTGACGCCGATTTCGCGATGACGTCATGTGCTCGGCGCATCTCGCTTCCCACAAAGAACGTGGCGTCGATCTTCTTCGATGCCAACAGGCTTCTTCCCACTTCCTCGTGCTCATGGGCCGAGCTGGCGCCCAGTTCGCGCATGTCCCCGAGTACGACGATGCGACGACCCCTTCGATCGGGCTTCGTTGCGATAAGGGCCTGAATTCCAACCCGGACAGAATCGGGATTGGCGTTGTAGGTGTCGTTGAGGATCAAGGCGCCGTTGGAAGCGCGCATCGGTGCAAGGCGAGCGTAGCCGGAGTGATACTCCCGCGGCTTGAACGCGGCCAGCGCCTTCCGGATGTTCGGAACGGAGACCTTGAGGGCCAGCCCGGCCGTCACCGCTGCAAGGGCGTTGACGCCGGAATGAATCCCGGGCGTTTGGAGGCTGACCTGATGCGCTCTGCCGCCCTCTCGACGCCGATCGGTAAACCACATCTCGATCAGAGCGAAACGGTTGGCCGTGATCTTTCCCTTCACGTCGGGCCGTCCCCTGGTTCCGTAGGTCATGCGTAAAGGCGTCTCCTTCGCCCAGGGCGCCAGACGAGAATCGTCCATGTTGATCAGCGCTGTGCCGCCCGAGCCGTGCAGATAGTCGAACAGCGCGCCCTCTTCGCGTGCTACCCCCTCGAGGTTCTTCAGGAGCTCCAGATGCTCGCGACCGATGTTGGTGATGATTCCATGGGTCGGTCTGACGATCTCCGCCAGCCGCGCAATCTCGCCCGGCGCATTCGTCCCGATCTCGATCACTGCCACCTCATGCTCGGCGGTGATCCTCAGCAGCGTGGCCGGCGTTCCGATCAGGTTGTTCAGATTTCCCTCAGTCATCACCACGCGGTACTTCTGTAGCAAAACGTCAGCGATCATCTCCTTAGTCGTCGTCTTTCCATTCGATCCGGCCACGGCCAGCACGGGGATGTCGAAGGACTGCCGGTGGCTCGAGGCGATTCGTCCGTAGGCAACGAGGGGGTCATCGACGACTACGAGTGGGATCTTGAAGTCGGCCGAGGGATTCGACGATGCCCAGGCCCGGCTCACGATCGCAACGGAGGATCCTTTCTCCGCAGCAGTGCCGACGAACTTGTGGCCGTCGAAGTTTTCACCGCTGAGGGCCACGAAGGCGTTTCCCTTCCCTACGGTTCGACTGTCGGTGGAGAATCCGCGGACGACACGTCGCTGATGAGCGAACGTTCCACGAAACTCAGCGTCGGAAAGGACCTGGAGAAGGTCTCTGATTGTTCTTACTCTCATCGGCTCCTCGCCAGTGCTTGTATCGTACCAGCGGGAGTCCTGGCGAAAGCTCGCGGCGGGAAGGTGTTGGCGTAGGGCCGCACGGCGTGCGGCCGGTACCTTGCCCGCGAAAGACTACCTACACAAAGTCCAGGTGATTAACGGCCGGGGACCTGGACTTATGGGCAATGTATTCGTGTATATGGTGTTCGCCGAAAGGGTATCGGCCGCACGCCGTGCGGCCCTACGCCTCGGATCGCGAAACCAAAGAGCCGGGCGAAGAGCCGCTACTCTTCCTTCACCGGCGGGATGAGAACGAGCGGCGTTCCTTCGTCGGCAATGAAACCCTTGCTCGGTTCAACGGGCGCCGTGGGAATCACGCCCTCCATCCCTGCGCCGCCCTGCCCCGTCGTCTCGACAGGAGCCCCTGCGAAATGACAGGCCGCGAATTGTCCCGGCTTGTGTTCGACGAGGGCCGGAACCTGCTCGGAACAGATCGGGAACTGTGCAATGGGACAGCGCGTGTGAAACACGCAGCCAGTCGGCGGATTCAGTGGTGTCGGGATGTCTCCGCTCAGCAGGATCCGTTTTTTGCGAATGGATGGGTCGGGGATCGGAACGGCGGAGAGCAGGGCCTTCGTATACGGATGCAATGGATCTTCGTACAACGAACGGCGATCGGCCAGTTCCATGATCTTACCGAGGTACATGACGGCCACGCGTTGCGAGATGTGCTCGACCACAGCCAGGCCGTGAGCGATGAAGAGATAGGTCAGCCCCAGCTCGTCCTGAAGATCCTGAAGCAGATTGAGAACCTGCGCTTGTACGGAGACGTCGAGGGCTGAGACCGGCTCGTCGAGAACGAGGAATTTCGGATTCGTGGCCAGCGCCCGGGCGACTCCGATGCGCTGGCGCTGTCCACCCGAGAACTCGTGCGGATAACGCTTCATGTAATCCGGGCTCAGCCCGACACGCTCGAGTAGCTGCGCGACCCTGGCCTCCCGATCGTGGTTGGACAGGCCACCATGAATGATCAGCGGTTCCTCGATGATCGTGCCGACGCGCATGCGCGGGTTCAGCGAGCCGTACGGATCCTGAAAAACGATCTGCATGTGCTGTCGCATCTTCCGCATGTCGCCGGAATTCAGCGACAACACCTCGGACCCGTCGAAGCGGACCGACCCCGAAGTCGGCTCAATGAGACGGAGGATGCAGCGACCGATGGTGGTCTTACCGGAGCCTGACTCGCCGACCAGTCCGAGAGTCTCGCCTTTCGAAACGGCGAAGCTGACGCCGTCGACCGCCTTCACGTTCGCGACCGTCCTGCTGAGCAGGCCGCGGTTCACCGGAAAGTACTTCTTCAGATCACGAACCTCCAACAACGTCTCCCCTGCCCCTCGGGGGAGCTCGGGTGTGGCCTGCGGCCTCGACTCGGCGGGATTCTGCGACGCCAGCATCAGTTGGTAATCCTCTCTGGATCCGCCTCGTTGCCGTAGAGGTAGCAGCGAGCATCATGCTTTTCGCCGACCCCGATGCGCGCAGGCTCGTTTCCGAGACAGATGTCCATCACGTCGGGACATCTCGGATTGAATTTGCATCCCGGCGGCAATGACAGTGGACTGGGAACCATGCCCTTGATGGTGGCGAGGCGTGACGGGCGGTTGATGTCCTGATCCAGATTTGGCAGAGAAGCCAGCAGACCTCGCGTGTAGGGATGGCTGGGATTGCGGAACAGCTCATCGACCGGCGCTTCCTCGACGATGCGTCCGGTGTACATCACGATGACGCGCTCACAGAATTCCGCGACGACACCGAGGTCGTGCGTGATTAGAAGCACGGCCAGTCCGAGCTGCTTCTGAAGCCGGCCGAGGATCTCCATGATCTGCGCCTGAATGGTGACGTCGAGAGCGGTAGTTGGCTCATCGGCGATCAGAAGCTCGGGATTGCACGATAAGGCCATAGCGATCATGACGCGCTGGCGCATGCCGCCTGACAGCTGATGCGGATAATCATCCAATCTCTTCACCGGATCGGAAATCGCCACGAGCTCCAGCATCTCTCCAGCGATCTTCCAGGCCTCCTTCTTCGAGACATCGCGGTGAACGCGTATTGCCTCGGCGACCTGCCTGCCGATTTTCATGACCGGGTTGAGCGAAGTCATCGGCTCCTGAAAGATCATGGCGATGTCATTCCCGCGGTGCTTGCGCATCTCGTTCTCGGAGAGGCTCAGAAGATTCTTGCCGCGAAAGAGAATCTCTCCGCCACTGATTCTCCCCGGCTTGACCAGAAGCCGCATGATCGACATCGCCGTCACGCTCTTCCCGCAGCCCGACTCACCGACTACCGCCAGCGCCTCACCTCGTTTGATCGAAAACGAGACGCGATCGACGGCCTTCACCTCACCTTCTTCGGTCGGGAAAGAGGTCGTGAGGTTGCGGACTTCCAGCAGAGTCTCGCCCGGCGCTTCCGATGTGTGAAGTGCACGCACCTGATCCCCGGTCGCACCGAGAGGCTGTGGAGTGGGAACAACAGGAATGTCGCTCAACTCGTCGATGGTAACAAGAAAGATCAGTGCCAACGAACGATCGGGGCTTTGCTTCTGTGTGGCACAGGCACTCTTGCCTGTGTGCCGCGGCGTCGAGCCGTGGCGTTCCTGGGGCAGGCTACAGGGAGCTCGGCCTCGACGGCCGACACACAGGCAAGAGTGCCTGTGCTACACAAGATGCCGATCTCGCCCTTCCCTAATCCTCTACACTCTCCGGCGTGTCAGAGATCATTCGCATCGCCGGTGCCGGACCGTCCGGTCTCTCCGCGGCAATCGCCCTTGCCGGAGCCGGTCGCAAAGTCGAGGTTCACGAAGCCAAAGCCGACGTCGGAACCCGCTTCATCGGCGATCTTCAGGTCATCGAAAACTCGTCCGAAGCGGAGCCGATCCCGGCTTTTCTCGACCGCATCGGAATCGCCACGAACTTTTACTTCCGCCCCGCGACCTGGGCCACTTTTTACGACCATCATCGAAAGCAATCTCCTATCAAGAGCGAGACGCCCTATGGTTACTTCATCCGCCGAGGCGCGGAGGAAGGGACGCTCGATCGGGGACTTCTTAGTCAGGCGCGGAACCTCGGCGTCGAAGTGCGCTTCAAGAGCCGGCTCGATCCGGCAGACGCTGACATCGTTGCCACCGGACCTGCGTCGCCCGATGGACTGGCTAAGGAAATCACTTTCGCCTCCGATGACCCCGAACGGGTGGACGTGTACTTCAATCACAAGTTCTCACCGGGGGGATACTCCTACCTCTTCATCCTCGATGGGCGGGCCACGTTCGGTTGCGCCATCGTCGCCGACTTCAAACAGATCGATCTCTATTTCGAACACTCCCTTGCCGAGGCCCAGGCCATTGCGCCATTCACACTTCCCTCGGAAGTCCGGACCGGCTACTCGTACATGAACTTCCACCTGAAGACCGAGGCTACAGCCGCAACGTCGCGCTTTGTCGGTGAAGCGGCCGGGTTTCAGGACTATCTCTTCGGCCTCGGGATCCGCTACGCACTCACCACCGGCAATCTGGCCGCCCGCAGCATCCTCGAGGGAGTCGACTACGACACCCTGTGGAGGGACTCGTTCGGCTACAAACAGGAAACGAGCCTGGTGAACCGCTTCCTGTACGAATCGGGCGGGAACCTCGGGCTATCGAATTTCGTGCGACAGGCCTCGGGCGCGCCGGATTTCCATCGCTATCTGGCCGCATGGCATCGTTCGACGTGGTGGAAGCGGATGCTCGCCCCTCTCGTGCGAAGATATTGGAGGCACGACGGCCGTTGCCTTCACAAGCCCGGCCCGCACTGGTGCCGGGCCCGCGACACGGAGATGAAGGTTCCGCCGCTCGGGCCGGTCGAGACGAGATGACATTCGCAGCAGCCGGCATCGAGACAGACACGGCGCAGAGTCTCCCAACGGTCGAGGAGGCTTATGCCTTCTGTCGTGAGATCACACACCGCCACGGCGCCAACTTCTCGGTGGGCTTTCGTTTCCTGCCGCCGGAGAAAAAGCGAGCCGTTCACGCTGCCTACGCGTACTGCAGATGGGCCGATGACATCGCCGACGATCCTGGCCGCGATCTCGAAGAGCGACTGTCGGCGTGGCAGGCCGAGCTTCACGCCTGCTACGAGGGCCACCCGCGGCACTTGATCACCATCGCCCTGGCCGACTCGCTGCGCTATTTCGAGATCCCGATGTCGGCGTTCGAGGCGCTCATCGCCGGTTGTCGTCAGGATTTGATCAAGAAGCGCTACCAGACCTTCGACGAGCTCGTGACCTACTGCGATCTGGTGTCGACCTCGATTTCCGATATCTCGCTGTCGATTTTTGGCTATCGAACTCCGGCGGCGAAGGAGCATGGCCGCAATCTCGCCACGGCCTTGCAGCTGACCAACATCACACGCGATGTCGGCGACGATCTGGGGCGCGATCGCGTGTATGTGCCTGTTGAGGAGTTAGAGAGGTTTGGTGTCACTGAGGAAGACTTGAGGAGCGGACGCGAAGGGGACAACGTGGGTCGGCTGATTCTTTTTCAGGTCGAACGGGCCCGTAGCTATTTTCAACTCGCCCAGCCGCTCCTGCATGAGCTGACTTTCGACGCGCGCTTCCCCACCCTGCTCATGGGAAGCGTTTACTCCTCGGTTCTGGACGAGATCGAGAAAAATCCGTTCCGGGTTTTGAGAGAGAGAATCTCGCTATCGACGGCAAGGAAGATCCGCGTGGTGTTGTCACGAATCTTCCATTCGAGCTTCTCCTGAAACCACGAGGGGCGTCATCCCGTCTGATTCGTGCCGAGCAATGAAGTCTCTAAGCGCATTGATCTTCGCCGTCGTTTTCTCGGCCGCCTCCGCGGCGGCGCAGGATAACGCTGTAGTCTCGGCCCAGGCGGTCGTCCCGGTAATCGGGAGTGTTCCCGGCGTGGGAAACTGTGAGTGGCGCACCGATGTAGCACTCTCCAACGGCGTAGGGCGAACGGTCCAGGTGGTGTTGAGCATGGTCGGCGCGCCGAACGAGCCATTCCTTCTGATCGAGCTCCGCCCCGGCGAAACCTCACTGTTCACCGACATAGCCCGCCAGACCTTCGGCGTCACCGGCGTCCTGGCGCCTCTGGTGATCGAGACGCTCGGCGCGCGATCGGTATCCGTGGGCGCGACCGCCTATGCCGTTCGAGGCAACGACATCAGTGAACCGGAAGTCCTGCCGGTCATGTACCGGCAGAGTCACCCTCTGATGGAAACGCTGACGCCGTTGACTTTCAACGACACCTTTCGAGCCAATGTCGGGATGGGAAATATCGGCGACGTCCCTGTGACATTCGTGATTGCGCTGCAGCGCATTGCCGGTAGAAATCTGGCGACGACGAAGGTTCAGGTCGGACCGCGATCGCTGCTGCACGTTTCGATTCAATCGCTGTTTCCCCTCTTGAGTGAAGGGGACGACGTCGCTCTGGTCGTGCAGGAACCGGCGGCGGGAGCGTACGTTTACGGCTCGGTCATCGCCAATGCCACCAACAATGCTCGTTTCGTCTCCGGCCAGTAGTCTCCGAAATTGAAAATTGAAAATTAGAAAAACAAACCGTTTCACTTTGGCTCGTGTGGATTCGTAGATCAAAAACGTCTATCCTCGCGCCGAATGAGCGAACCGGAATACCTCATCTGTCTCGTGTGTGAGACGCCGACATATCAGTTCGAGTACAACGGCGACAAGCTCGAGACGGTTGTGTGTACGACTTGTGGCAATGATGAACCGAGCGAGTTCATGACCGAGTCCGAGCTGGAAGACGAATCGAGTTGATCGCTCAATGAAGGCGAGGCCAGTCATCATCGGGATCGCCGGCGGTACCGGGTCAGGAAAAACGACTGTCGCCGCAGCCATTTACGAGAAGGTCGGACGGGACCGTATCGAATGGATCTCTCACGATTCGTATTACCGGAACTTCCCAGGACACACACCCGAGTCGAAGGATGCCATCAATTTCGACCACCCCGACTCGCTCGAGTCTGATCTCCTGGTCGAGCATCTCGATCGAATCGCCGGCGGAGAAGCGGTCGAGACGCCGATCTATGACTTCACGACGCATAGCAGGAAGTCCGAAACGAAACGCATCTTTCCGAAACGGGTAGTGATCGTCGAGGGTATTCTCGTTCTCGCCGAGGCTGAGCTGCGGAAGAGAATCGACATCAAACTCTTCGTCGACACGCCGCCCGACATTCGCTTTCTCCGGCGCCTGCAGCGGGACATCGAATCACGAGGGCGCTCCGTACAATCGGTCATTCAGCAGTATCTCGACACGGTCCGACCGATGCACGAGGAATTCGTGGAGCCGTCGAAGCGCCACGCCGATCTCATCATCCCGGAAGGGGGAGAAAACCGCGTCGCCATCGACGCGATCATTTCCAGAGTGGAGCACTTGCTGGCCGTTTAATCGGAGTGGCGGCAAGATGTCGCCACTCCGGGACAACACACCTGGAATCAATCAATTGGCAACTTGCGGAATACAGTAGCGGCTGGCGTCGTTCCGCCTCACGCGCGTAGATTTCTGCCAGCCTCCGGGTTGACCGGTTGAAGCGCCAACCCTAGAATAAAAACGTGCTCCTCTGTGGAGGAGCGGAAAGAAGGGGGGGATAGATTTGCCTCTGGTCCATGTCAAAGAGGATGAAACCTTCGAAAATGCTTTACGCCGCTTCAAACGTAAATGCGAGAAGTCCGGAGTCCTTTCCGAGCTGAAAAAACGGCAGCATTACGAAAAGCCGAGTGAAAAGCGCAAACGGAAGGCAATCGCTGCGAGAAAGAAAGTGCTTCGCAAGCTCGCGGAAGAGAGACGCACCGGTTACTAGGTCCTCGTCATGAATGGTTCCTGAGAGGGGCTCGAAAGAGTCCCTCTTTTTTTTGGTCTTTGTGGACCCGGCGTGTAGGGCCGCACGGCGTGCGGCCGACACCCTTTCGGACAGACAAGACCAACCGACGGCAGGATTCTTACAATATTCAAAACGCTGCGCCTTCGCAGGCGAAGGTACCGGCCGCACGCCGCGCGGCCCTACGCGGTCGCCAGGACGAAGTACCAGAGGCGGCAGGATGCCGCCTCCCCCCAATTTTCCCCGGAAGCTTTTCCCTCCCCCACACGTTCTCCGGCCCGATATGGATCCATACAAAAAGTCCGTCGAGCTCGACCGCGTTCTCGAACTGATTTCCCTCGAGACCAAAACCGGACCGGGCCGGCTGGCACTCTCCCGACGAGAGGTCGAAACTTCCTGGGAGGAGTGCGAACGCCTGCAGTCGGAGCTGGCGGAGATGGTTCGCTTTTATACCAGCGAGGGCCTCCTGCCGCTGGCCGGACTGCGCGAGGTAGGACCTCTGCTCCGCGGCGAAGAAGCGCTCGACCTCGAGCAGTGCTGGGAAGTGGTTCGAGCCGTCCGCGCCTGTCAGTCGCTGCGTGAAACCTTTGTCCGCGTGGACATATATCCCCGGCTCAGGACGATCGCTGAGCAGATTCCGGAGCACAAGGAACTGCTGCAGACAGTTGGTCGCTTCTTTACCCACGAGGGAAAACTTCGCGAGGACGCCTCCGCCGAGCTGCGATCGATCCGTTCGCGCATCCAGTCCAAGCGCAACGCTATCCAGCGAACACTCGGCGATCTCATGTCGCGCCACAGCGATGCATTGCAGGATCCGATCATCACGGTACGGTCGGATCGTTATGTGATTCCGGTAAGAGCCGAACGCCGGAACGAGGTACCCGGAATCCTGCACGAGCGTTCGGGCTCGGGGGCGTCGTTCTTCATCGAGCCATTGTCGATCGTCGAGGCCAACAACGATCTCGCGCAGTTGATGATCGAAGAGCGCGAGGAAATCGCGCGGATCACCCGCTTCATCGCTGGTCATCTCATCAATGTCGCCGACTCCATCATCGATGGCGTGACCGCTGCCGGTGAACTGGATGCAATTCAGGCCTGCGCTGTGATTCACCGCATAGTTGGCGCGACGCGGCCTGCTTTTTCACGTACGAAAGAGCTGGCAATCATCGAGGGTCGCCACCCGCTGCTCGACGAACGGCTGGCCGAGATGCGACGCTCCGCCTTCGGCGAGAGCGATCAGACCTCGGTCGTTCCCACGACCATCAGGATCAACCGCGACAAACCCGTGCTGGTAATCAGCGGCCCGAACGCGGGAGGGAAGACAGTCGCCCTCAAGAGTGCCGGACTGCTCGTGGCTATGGCCTGCGCCGGTTTGCCAGTCCCGGCTTCGGAGGGAACGATCATTCCGATCTTCGACCGACTGTTCGTTCTGATCGGTGACGATCAGAACGTCATGGAACACCTGTCGACGTTCTCAGCCTACCTTTTGCGCCTGCGCCGCATTCTGGAAAGCGCCTCGGACAAGTCGCTGGTGCTTCTCGACGAGCTCGGATCGGGAACCGACCCCGAGGAAGGTGCGGCCATTGCGGCCGCGGTGCTGGAAGAGCTCACCGAGCGCGGATGCCTCACCGTGATCACCACCCATGTTCTGGCTTTGAAGACGGTGGCCATGAACGAGACCCGCATCGGAAACGCGTCGATGGAATTCGATGCCGCTTCGGGACAGCCAACTTTTCGACTCGTTCTGGGAATTCCCGGCAGGAGCAGAGCGATCGAAGCGGCGGCGAGGGTGGGACTTCCCCAACGCGTCATCGACTCAGCGCGGCAGCGTCTCGGAGATCGCTATGGCGACATGGATCGGCTGCTTGCCGATCTGCAGGAAACCAGCTTCGCGCTGACCCGCGAGCGCGACAGCGTCCGCCAGCTCGAGGTCGAGCTTCGCAAGCGAACCGACGCGCTCGCCGAGGAGAAATCGCTCCTGGAAGCGGAGCGCCAGAAGCTCTCGCGATCGCTGCGCGACAAGCTCGATCAGGCTAAACAGGAAGTGACGGAGAGGTTTCAGGCCGAGGTACGGCGAATGCGTGAGCTCGATGAGAAAGACCGCAGCAAAGCGAAAACGCCCGCATCACTGAGTGCGATTCTAGCTCCCATGGACAACATCGACCGGAGTCTCGACGCCGTCCCATCCCGTGATCCGCGGGTCGGCGATCGAGTGCAACACAGGAAATTCAAGATCATCGGTCAGCTCGTTGCACTGTCCGGCTCCAGGGCTTCGATCTCGGTGAATGGTCGGAAGATGGACGTCGACCTCTCCGAGCTCCTGCTCCAGGAATCGCCGGCGAAGGCCGCGCCTTCGAAAGCGAAACCAGCCGCTGCCGCAAAGGGCGACTCGGAGGACGAGACCATCTCCGCGGAGTTGAATCTCATCGGTCAGCGGGTGATGGAAGCCCTCGACGAGTCCGACAAGTTTCTCGACCGCTCGATGATGGAAGGGCGCAGAGCGGTGCGGCTGATTCACGGTTTCGGAACGGGAACGTTGCGGAAGGCGATTCGCGAACACCTTCGGAAGCACCCCGCCGTTCGTTCCTTTCGTGCAGCAGACGAGAATGAGGGCGGCGATGGTGCGACCGTGGCGGTGTTGGATGTATAGAGGGAATTCGCCCGGGACGGTTTCAGGAGCTTGTCATCCTGAGGAGCACACCCAGAGCAACCGATTCAGAGATACCGTGAGTGCGACCTCTAAGAAACTTCGAGTATTTAAGCGGCTTTACCGAGCTTGTCATCCTGAGCCGCAGCGAAGGATCTCAAGATATAGCGATCTAAATTCACATCCTGCCGCTGGAGATCCTTCGCCGCGGCGGCTCAGGATGACAAGCTCGTTTCTTTCCCTCATCGGCGACGCAGCGTCGTCCCTTGCTCAGGATGACAAGAACCGACTCCGTCATCTCTCAGGGGCCGCATAGCGTGTCGTTTCTCGACCTCAACGATTCCATCATCTCGCAGGTGCGGCAGTCGGCGGACATCGTGGAGTTCATCAGCCTCGTCACGCCGCTCAAGCAGGCTGGCAAGAGTCACAAAGGTCTCTGCCCTTTCCACCGCGAGAAGACCCCGTCGTTCACCGTCGATCGCGGCAAGGGGCTGTTCTATTGCTTTGGCTGCGGCACGGGAGGCGATGTCTTCAAGTTCCTGACTCTGTCGGAGCGGATGACCTTTCCCGAGGCGGTGGAGCATGTGGCGAATCGCGTCGGCATCCAACTGCCAAGGAAAAAGAGCAAGGCTCAGGACCGCGAGAAGGAAGGAATGCTGGCGATCCTCGACGACGCCTCGGAGGCATTTCATCAGGCCCTCTCCTGGAAGCCGAACACGGCCGAAGAGTATCTGCGCAAGCGCGGGATCGACGAGGAGATCTGGCGTAAGTACGGATTTGGCTATGCTCCCGATTCGTGGGACTACCTTCTTACGCGCCTTGGTGGCCGCCACCCGATTGCCTCGCTGGAGAGCGCAGGGCTGGCCCTCCCGAGAAAGACCGGATCAGGACACTACGATCGATTCCGCAACCGCCTGATCATTCCCATCCACTCCGAGACGGGGTCGATCATTGGTTTCGGGGGACGCTCACTAGACGGAACCGACCCGAAGTATCTCAACTCCCCCGAGTCCGAGGTCTTCAACAAGTCGCGCACTCTCTACAATTTGCATCGATCGAAGGACTCGATGCGGAAGCTCGATCGGGCCATCCTGGTGGAGGGCTACTTCGACGCCATCGCACTCGATGTGCTTGGTGTTCCCGGGGTCGTAGCGTCGATGGGCACCTCGCTCACTCCCGGGCAGGCGGCCGTGATGGGCCGTTTCGCCAGGCGCGTGGTGGTCGCTTATGACGGAGATTCCGCTGGCAAAGCAGCCACGCTGAGAGCGACACCGATTCTGCTCTCGGCCGGGCTTCAGGTCGACGTGCTCAACGTTGGATCGGGAGACGACCCCGACACGTTCATTCAGAAGTACGGTCTGGACCGTTTCATGGAGGAGTTGGGCAACGCGACTGATTTCGTGACCTTCGCGCAGCAGGAGTGGGCTCCCCAGCCGGCCATGATGGGAGCGAGGGAGAAGACCGAGGTTCTCGAGCAGTTCCTGCCCCTTCTGGGAGCGATGAATGGGGTCGGTCGCAACGAGGCCGCCCAGCGGGTGGCGGATGGCTTGCGGCTGGAGTTCGACACGGTGTGGTCGCGAATCCGAGGAAAGAAGGACGCCGCCGGAGGCGGCAGGTCGGCGGCTCAGCCTGTATCGACAGGGGAACGGCAGCTGCTCAGGGCGGCTCTGCAAGGCTCTCTCCCGGAGACGATCCGGATTCGGCTCCAAGATGATTACTTCGAGGATTCCGCCTGCCGGGCGATCTATCTGGTCATAAAAGACGACCTCGAGGCGGGCCGACCCCTTGATTTTTATGCAATTACGACCCAAGTTAAGGGCGAAGAAGAGCTTCGGCACCTCTCGGAGCTCTCCCTTGCCGCCGATGGAGGGGAAGGGGAAGATTTCTCCGACGAGTCGCTGTCACCCATCCTCCGGCGCATGGAGCGCGGCTATCTCGACCGCCGCAGCAAGGAGATTCAAATCCAGACTCAGGATGCAGAAAGGGAGGGAGATCAGGTGCGAGTGGGCGAACTGCTACGCGAAAAGTCTGAGATTCAGAAACAGTTGCATTCCTTGAAATAAAAGAAGTGCCCAAACGTTGTCCACAAACGGCGACGGATCTATCCTCAGTGGAGATCTTGACAAAACCCGGCCACAGGTGTGTGGCCGGGCTTTATGAAGACCTCAGGCGAAGTCATGGCTCGCATTTCGAGCTGTAATCCACCATCAGGCGCCGCGAATCAGAGAGGAGCGAGAACGGGATGACACGAACCAGGGCAGCGGATCTCGAATTGGAGATTATCGACGAAGGAACCAGTGACCTCAACGTCGAGGATAAGTACCCCGAGGTAAAGCAACTGATCGCGGCCGGCAAGGAGAAGGGGTTTCTCCTGTACGACGAGATCTACGAAGTGCTGCCGGAAGAAGTTACGAGCCTTCCTGAGGAACTCGACGAAATCTACATCCGGTTCAATGACCTCGGCATCGAAGTGGTCGAGGACGCCAAACTCTCTGCTCCCAAAGAGATCACTATCGATGGAGCCGTAGAAGACAAGGAAGTCGACCAGCGCGAGGAAGTGCAGGCCGATATCGTGGCCGCCGCTTCAGGCGTCATCGACAAGACCAACGATCCAGTTCGCATGTACCTCCGCGAGATGGGAACCGTGAAACTTCTCGACCGCGAGGGCGAAGTCGAGATCGCCAAGCGAATCGAGAAGGGCGAGCGCAGGGTTTACAAGTCGCTCTCGAGTAATCGGATCATCCTCGAGGAGATTCTCAAGATCAACGAGGCTGCCAAAAAAGACACCAAGGTCATCAAAGAGATGATCGATCTGGCCACTGCCGAAGACGCCGAGTATGTGGCGCCCGATGAGGCCAGAGCGGCCAACAAGATCAACGAGATCATGGCCATCCTCGACAAGATCGCCAAGACTGACAAAAAGATCAAAGACAACCGCATCAAGCTGGCCGAATCGAAGGCCAAGAAGACCTCCCTCACGATCGAGAAGACGATCGACAAGCTCGGTACGGACCTCGCCAACTTCGTCCGGCTGGTCGACTTCAATCCCTCCACGCGCAACCGCATGATCAACAAACTTCGCGAGATCGACAGCGAGCTTTCGCAGGCTGCCTCGATGATCCGCAAGGATGAGCAGTCGCTCAAGCGCGAGAAGGACAAGACGCGCAAAGACTTCTATCGCCGTCGCGTCCTCAAGTACCAGGAAAAGCTGGTCGAGCTCGAGCAGGCCTACGGCTGCATCCATGCCGACATCAAGCACACCATCCGTGATATCCGCTCTGGCGAGGACGAGGCCGAACAGGCCAAGCAGGAGCTGATTGTCGCCAACCTGCGCCTGGTCGTCTCCATCGCCAAGAAGTACACCAATCGCGGTCTGCAGTTCCTCGACCTCATCCAGGAAGGCAACATCGGCCTGATGAAAGCGGTCGAGAAGTTCGAGTACCGCCGCGGTTACAAGTTCTCGACCTACGCAACCTGGTGGATTCGTCAGGCCATCACCCGCGCCATTGCCGATCAGGCCCGCACTATCCGGATCCCGGTGCACATGATCGAGACCATCAACAAGCTTACCCGTACGTCCCGGGCACTCGTGCAGGAGCTCGGCCGCGAGCCGAACGCCGAAGAGATTGCCAAGCGTATGGACATGCCGGTCTCCAAGGTCCGCAAGATCATGAAGATCGCCCAGGAGCCGATTTCACTCGAGACTCCGATCGGAGAAGAGGAAGACTCGCATCTTGGAGACTTCATCGAGGATCGGGGCGTGGTCTCCCCCATCGATCATGTGATCGTCGCCAATCTGAAAGAGCAGACCAGCAAGGTACTGCGCACGCTCACCCCGCGTGAAGAGCAGGTGCTCAAGATGCGCTTCGGTGTCGGCGACGGCTCCGAGCACACGCTCGAGGAAGTGGGACGCTCGTTCAATGTCACGCGCGAGCGGATCCGCCAGATCGAGTCGAAGGCACTGCGGAAGTTGCGTCATCCTTCGCGGTCGAAGAAACTGCGTCCGTTCCTCGACGCCACGTTCTAAGATCAAATTCATCGTACCTGTTTCAAAAGGACGGCCTTTGGGCCGTCCTTTTTTGTCCTTATGAATCCACCCGCGCGACGGCTGCGTATACTGGTGAAAAATTTCGGAGGAATGATGATGATGTCGTTCCGCCTCGCCGAAGAGAAGACCAGGGTCAATCCGATGCCCTATGCCGGAGTGGGACACTGGGGCTACGACTCGGAGAAGCAGATGATCGTTTCCGGCTGGGTCGACAACATGGGCGGCTACGCCACGCAGGCGACCGCCGGCATGGTCGGCGACGCATTGGATTTCACAGGACCGATGCACGCCAACGGAATGACCATGAACAGCCGCGACACCTTCACGAAGAAATCCAACAGCGAGCTCATACACGCGTACTACGTCGAACAACAAAGGCAACTGGACCAAGCTCGGCGAAGAGACCTGCAAAAAGAAGAAGTAGCTCGCTAAATCGGAGTGGCGGCATCTCTGCCGCCTGGCTCGGCGCCGTCCCGCGGCGCCGTTCTGTCGAAGGCAAATCGAATGCGGGCGGCGGCGCGGGACGCCGCCGAGCCAGACGACAGGATGTCGCCACTCCGGGCTTATCGTTTCCGCCCTACGCGGCGGCCGCGACCGTCGTCTGGAGCCGATCCAGCGCCGTCAATAGCTCACCGGAGTTCTGGTAGCGCTGGCGCGGATCCTTCGTAAGGCACTTCATGATGATGCCGCTGATCTCCGCGCCGATCTCCGGACGCTTCTCGATCGGCGGAATCGCCGCCTCCGTGATGTGTGCAGTGAGCACGGCCGTCAGCGATGTTGAATCGAAGGGGCGCTCGCCGCAGACCATCTCGTACATCATGATGCCCATCGAATAGACGTCGGTGCTCGCTTCGAGACTCTTCCCCTGAACCTGTTCGGGACTCATGTAATGCGGCGTACCGACGACGAGCCCCTGCTGCGTCATGGCCTCGGCCTCGGCCACTCTGGCGATCCCGAAGTCCATCAGCTTCACTTCGCCCTTCTGGTCGATCAGGACGTTCTGTGGCTTGATGTCGCGGTGAATGACACCCTGTTCATGGGCTGCCTGGAGTCCACGGGAGATCTGTCGCGACACACCCATGGCCAGACGCGGTGCCATCTTCGGCGTCTCCTCGAGCAGTTCCGACAGTGTGTAGCCACGCACGTATTCCATGCTGATGAAGTAGTTCCCCTCAGCCTCACCGTAGTCGTAAGTCCGCAACACGTTGCGATGAGTAATCCGGCGAGCCAGCCGGATCTCCCGCTTGAACCGCTCCAACTCTTCGGGTGAGCGCGACATCACGTCACCGGGAAGCGTCTTGATCGCCACCGGCTCATCGAGCTGCTTGTCGATGGCCCGATAGACCACGCCCATTCCACCGCGACCGAGAATCTGCTCGATAAGATAGCGACCGGCGAAGAGCGAGCCGATGACGAGCTCACCCGGCCCAAGATCGGGCTCAGTAATACCGTCCAGCCGCAGAGTTCCCGCCGACGTTGATCCGAGTGTTCGTATCGCGCCGGTGCTCATGTTACCGAGCGGTAGCGACGCCAGAGCAATCGGCATCGGCATCCAGCGAACCCGGACCTCTTCCTTCGTCACGCTGTTGAGGATATCGGGGCCCGCCGCCTGCGCGCTTTCCATGGTGATGAAAGCATAGGCAGTCGGCGCCTCCCAGGCGAAGAGCATAGCCAGCAGCGGGGCGTTTCCGACCAGGGCCAGACCCGATTCCGTCTTCAGCTCCACAGAGCCGGAGATGAACTCGCCGGTGGCGATGCCGACGCCGATCCCAAGGGGATTCCCCCCGTCGACCGGCGCACTCAGCTCTTCACTGATGGCGCGGGCGGCACGAATGGCACGAATGACTCCCCTGTCGCCTCTGAATACGCTGACCATTCGGTGGCCGACGATCTCCATGATCGCTCCATCCTGACGCCGGATCTCGTCTTCCTGCAGGCGCATCGTGCGGGTG
The DNA here is from genome assembly GCA_035544835.1 of Thermoanaerobaculia bacterium. Lineage (GTDB taxonomy): Bacteria > Acidobacteriota > Thermoanaerobaculia > Gp7-AA8 > Gp7-AA8 > DASZZV01. The sequence goes on along the minus strand of DASZZV010000321.1, from coordinate 3,285 downwards.
ACCAGCGCCATCACATCCGCCGCCGTTCCCTCCCCCACTGTCATCGGCAGACCGCGAAGGTCGGTGACCAGAATCGAGCCCTCGGACAGCGCTGCGGCCTGAAGGGCTTTCAGCGCTCCGGTCGGCTTGACGCCTCTCTCCGACATCTGCTGAAACAACTCTTCCAGCTCGGCCTTGTCGCGCAGGGCCGAGATCATCTTGGCGAATGACGAAGCGAGGATACCCACCTCATCGGAGCGGTTGCTCTCTGGTGTCACGGAGAGGTCACCGGCAGTGATGGACTGAGCGATGATCGACAGCTCTTCGATTGGTCGCGTGAGGCGCTTGGCGACCAGCCACGACACGACGAAGGCGAGTAAGAGCGCGAAACCACCGGCCAGGACCAACGTCCTCTCAATCTCCTTGAAAGGGGCGAGCTCCGTGTCGAGCGAACGAACGAACACGGCCGCTCCGAGAGGTTTCGTCGTCTGCTCCGACGAGAGCGGCTCGCCGGTGAGCACGTAGGAGCTCCCCTCGATCAAAACGGTGTGCGGCGGGATGATCGACCCCGTCGAGAAAATACTGCTCACCTCCGGCATCCGGCGCATGTCGCTAATTTTCGGCGCATCACTGGAGCGCCAGCCTTCGGCCGCTCCACCCGCTGCCGGCAGAAAAAGAACATCAGTCTTGGTGGTCTTGGCGATCTGATTCGCGAACTCGTCGTCGATGGCCTTGGCGTTCACGATAAAGCCGACGCGCGCGGTCCGTGCACCGAGGGGCGAAACCGCGGCGTGATAGAGCCGGCCTCCGGTCGAGATGGCACCGGCGACAGGCTCGTCGGAGTTCGAATCGATGATCTGCTTCACGATCGGCTGCGTCGCGTACATGTCTTCCGGGACCGGCTGCGCGCTGGACTGATCGGTGCGACCCACGACGTGCCCCTGATCGTCGACGAGCATGAGCAGATCGCTCTTCACGAGCAGTCTCCTCTGCTGGAGCTGATCGAAGAAGTCCGGGTAATTATCGAAGCGGGAGTTCACGGGCTCAGACGCTGAGGGGGCGCCAGGGGCAGCAGGCGTCGTCGCCGGAGGTGCCTCGGACGTTGGAGACGCCTCGGCAAGCGTCAGATTGCGGACTAAAGCCAGAAAGTTGACATCGCTGGTGAGAGCGCGCGCCCCGAGGGCAACGGAATCGAGACGATTCTTCTCGAGCTCCTTGAAGAGGTTGGCGGCGCTGGAAATGGCCCCGCGAACGGTTCGCTGAGCGATGCGATTGGCGCGTTGAATGGTGATGCCGATGGCGATGCCGATCACCATCAGAATCAGAAGCGCGGTGACGAGGAAGAGTTTGACAACGAGGGGGACGCGGGGACGCTGAGGCTGCGCGCCCTTCACCTTATCGTCGTTTTCACGCGTCATCGGATCAGTAATCCTTCGACGGGCCGGTCGTGTAGGGCTGGTTGTACTTGTTCAGATGGCGCGAAACCCGTTCGCTCTTGCTGTCGAGAAGGAGAGTCGTCGTCCCTGTGGCTTTGCCGGAGGAGTCGACCTCGATTTCGCTACGAGCGGAGCCACCCAGCTCGTTCCAGGCGACCAGTCGGTACTTCCCGGGAACGACATGATCGAGAGAGAACTGCCCGCTCCCGTCGGCCTGCGTGTAGTACGGCGAATCGACTACCTGAAGAACAGCCGACATCTGCGGATGGATGTTGCAGTAGACATTCACGACGCCGGCGCTGGTGAACTTGTTGCTCTTACCCATACCGGGGCGGAAAAGACCGAGATCGAATTTGTTGTTGGGAGACACGGAGAAAATGTTGTGAGTCACGTAATCGCTGTTCGGAAACTTCACCGTCGAGCCGACCGGAACGAGGAGGACGTGCGGCACCAAAGTCTTCGATCGGGCAGCCACCTGAAGGGTCATGGGGGTGAGCTTCGGAAGGTTCTCGACCTTGATCGGCTGAAGCCAGATCAGCGTTTCTGCCGGAATCGGAGCTTGTCCTCGCTTCGGCTGGAAGGTGATTCGACCGATGATGGAAGCGCTGGCGGCACTTGCTCCAAAGAGAATCAACATCAGAGTTGCCAAGAATGAACGCATAGCTGGAAGCCGATCCGGCCCGATCTTCCCCTTATCGTCGTTTCCCTGTGTCATCGAAATCAGTACTTCGGGGGATACGGCTGATTATATTTATTCAGATGGGTCGAAGTGCGCTCGCTCTTGCTGTCGAGAACCAGATTCGTCGTCCTCTTGGCTTTCCCGGAGGAATCGACTTCGATCTCTATGCGTGCCGAACCACCCAGCTCGTTCCATGCGACCAGTCGATACTTCCCCGGAACGACATTTTCGAGGGAGAACTGCCCGTTCGCATCAGCCTGTGTGTAATACGGCGAATCGACTACCTGAAGAACGGCCGACATCTGAGGATGGACGTTGCAGTAGACATTCACGACGCCGGCGTTGGTGAACTTGTTGCTCTTGCCTGTCCCTTTGCGGTAAAGGCCGAGATCGAATTTGTTGTTGGGCGATACCGAAAAGATGTTGTGCGTCACGAAATCTTCGTTCGGAAATATCACCGTCGAGCCGACCGGAACGACCATGACGTGCGGCACCAGAGTCTTCGCGCGGCTGGCTACCTGAAGCGACGGGGCGGTCGGCGCCTTCGGAAGGTGTTCGACCTTGATCGGCTGAAGCCAAATCAAGGTTTCTGCCGGAAGCGGAGCCTGTCCTCGCTTCGGCTGGAAGGTGACCTTACCGGTGATGGCAGCGCTGACCACAGTCGCTCCACATAGACTCAACATCAAAGTTGTCAAGAATATACGCATAAGAAGAAACCCTTTTCGCGCCGAATTGTAACATAGAGGCGCGGTGTGACTGAGAGACCAGTGCGTTAGGATTGTGTTAAGAACTCAGAAAAAAATGTTGCGATATTCCCTCTCGAAACGTACCATGGAAAAGACTCATGAATCCTCAGCGTCCTGGTTGCAATTTTTCGTAAGTAGATTCGTTGTGAAGATGGACGAGTCCGCATAGGCTCGCCCTGTTCTTTGAAACCGATCTCAATCTCCCGCTCCTCCCGACCACACCGGGTGAGAAGGGGCGGTCGATCCGGTCCACGGTTTAGGCGCGGTGGGTTACACAAACCTAGGTGTGTGACGCTTGTCGTGGGTCCGCCGGAAATTCAAGGGGGAGGAGGTATTCATTTCAATGGATTCTAGTAATAAGTGTCAGGGGGCTTCTTCGTAAGCCCCACCCCGTTTCTGATAGGGCGCCCTTAAACAAGGCGCCCTATTTGTTTGCAAATTGAGA
>DASZZV010000320.1:0-7013 GCA_035544835.1 Thermoanaerobaculia bacterium | reverse complement strand
CGGAGGTGTTCCGGCGTAGGCCAGTTGCAGCGACGCAGGCGCTCGCAATTCGTTGGCCTTTATTCGCAGGACAACCAGATGAAATCCTGCTTTGCGGCCGGAACGCCTTCGGCGTTCATTCGATCAGGCGTTTTCTTCCATGAGCTCGACGAACTCGTCTTCGGAGACGACCTGCACCTTCAGCTTTCTGGCTTTCTCCAGCTTCGAGCCGGCATCCTCGCCGGCCACGAGAAGGGATGTTTTTGACGACACAGACCCCGAGGCCTTCCCGCCCTCTTTCTCGATGAGCTTGTGAATCTCATCCCGAGTAAAACGATTCAGCGTCCCCGTTACGACCACGGTCTTTCCGGTTAGCTTCGTCCCTCGCTCCTCAATCTCCGCCGTTGGATCGATACCGAGAGCGCGGAGGCGCTCGATGCGCGCGCGATTCTGCTCATCAGAAAAGAACAGTACGACCGATTCCGCCACCTTGGGACCGATCTCGGGAATCTCGATCAGCTCGTCCGGAGAAGCCGTCATCAAGCGCTCCAGAGACTGGAACCGGCTGGCCAGGATCTTCGCTGCCCGCTCTCCGACGAATCGCACCCCGAGGGCAAAGATGAGCCGCTGCAGATCGTTCTTCTTCGACTTCTCGATCTCCTCGAGGAGATTCTCGGCCGACTTGTCACCCCACCGTTCCAACTTCGTGAGATCTTCCTTCTTCAACTCGTAAAGAGAGGTGTAATCGGCCACCAGGTTCGCAGCCAGCAGAGCTTCGACAACCTTGTCGCCAAGTCCCTCGATGTTCATCGCCTTCCGCGCCGCGAAGTGAAGCAGAGTCTCCTTGAGCACTGCCGGGCAAACCGGATTGACGCAGCGGATGGCGACTTCCCCTTCGAAGCGGTGGACCGCTGATTGACACTCCGGGCAACGCTCCGGCGGAATGATTGCGGCCGAGTCGGAAGGCCGCTTGTCGAGGATCACCTGGGTGACTTTAGGAATGACATCGCCACCCTTCTCAACGGTCACAGAATCGCCGACGCGGATGTCTTTGCGGGCCACCTCCTCGAAGTTGTGAAGCGTGGCACGCCGCACCGTCGACCCACCGATATGAACGGCTTCGAAGTGAGCTACGGGCGTAATCGTTCCGGTCCGTCCGACCTGGTACCCGATACCCCGAATGACTGTCACGGCCGCTTCCGGCGGGTACTTGAAAGCGATCGCCCAGCGAGGCGACTTCGACGTAAACCCTAACTCCTCCTGATAGTCACGGCGGTTGACCTTTACAACGATGCCGTCGATTTCGAAGGGCAGCAAATGCCGCTGCTCCCGCCAACGCGCCAGAAAATTCTCCAGCTCGTCCCTGTTCCGGCAAAGAGTATGAACAGGGTTGACGGCGAATCCCTGAGCCTCCAGAAACTCGTAGGCCTTCAACTGCGAATCGATCTTCTTCCGGCCGGCTCGCACGACTTGATAAACGAAGGCCTTCAGCCCACGCTCCGCAGCCTGCTTCGGATCCAGCAGTCTCAGCGATCCAGCAGCGGAGTTCCGAGGATTGGCCAGAGGAGCCAGACCCTCCTCCTCTTTCTGCCGATTCAGTTTCTCGAACTGCTTCTTGTCGATGTAAACCTCGCCACGGACCTCCACGGTGCCCTTCTCGGGGATCGACAGGGGGACCGACCTCACGGTGCGGACATTCGTCGTAACGTCGTCGCCGTGCACACCATCGCCACGAGTTGCTCCTCGGGTCAGCCTGCCCCCTTCGTACAGAAGATCGATGGACAGGCCGTCGATCTTGAGGTCCGCTGCGTACTCGACCTCGTCGATCCCGAGACCGCGCCGGACTCGCTGTTCCCACTCGGCCAGTTCCTCGAGTGAGTAGGCGTTCTCGATCGACAACATCGGCGGGTCGTGAACGACCGAGTCGAAATGGTCGACAGGCGCGCCTCCGACGCGGACCGAGGGAGACTCATCGCTCCTGAGCTCCGGATGTTTCTCCTCGAGCTCGATCAACCGGTGCATGAGCTGATCGAATTCATAGTCACTGATCTCGGGAGAGCTCTCCATGTAGTAGAGCTTCTCGTGGCGCGAGATCTCTATCCGGAGCCTCTCGATCTCCTGCTTTGGCGTCGTCATGGAGAATCCTCGTTGCCGCTGGGCATTGTAGGGCCGCACGGCGTGAGGCCGGCACCCTCGTCAGCACGCGCGTCGACTCTAGTTAGGTAGCGGGAGCGCTCGACCACCTTTTCGACGAAGCCCAGCCGCCGCAGCCGTTCCTCGAGAGTGATCTCGAACTGCCTTCTCCTTTTGACGAGATTCAGGTTCATGGCGATGAAACGAAGGCCGCGCCCGCGCTCGTAATATACGATGAGCCGGTCGCCTCCGATCATTTGCTCTGTCCCTTTGACCGCCGTCCAGTCGATGTCGGCCCGACCGAAACGGTGCAGAGGTCGGAGGATCAACCCCGACTCCAAGATCTCCGCAGCGTTCTTCAGTGTTCCCATGTAGATGCGCAAGCCGCCAATCCAGAGCACGGCGACATAAATCCAGGAAAACGGCTCCCGTACCCAGCCATATCGGAAGGAGGAATGGACCATTGACCACATGAGAGCGGTGACGATCGCGGCCACGGCAAGAATCGACAGCCCGGCACGACGCACCCACGGACGGAATCCGAACTGGCCGATCTCAGAACTGAGATTCACGAGCCCAGGCCCTGTGTCAGAGGCCAGGTCTCACCTCGACCTCTCGGGGTATGTTAAGCGAACTGGCCATATATAATATGAGGGCACAGGTCTGTGCACGTCTTCGACACGATGACGAACGCCAGGATAGAGGGAACAGGGAAGTCCATTCTAGTCGTCGATGATGACCTGGCTATCCGTGTGCTGTTAGAGGCAGTACTCAAGCGAATGAACTTCTCCGTGGAGTTGGCTGAGGACGGGGGGGTCGGATTCGACAAAGTACGTTCCATGAAATTCGATGCCGTTCTGCTCGACCTGATGATGCCAAAGGTCAACGGGTACGAGTTTCTCGAAAAAGTGAAACGAGACCTCACGCCAGGAAGCATGCCGCCGCACATTATCGTCTTCACCGCCGCCGGTCAGCGTGGCATCAACAAAATTCCGGCCAACAGCGTGTGCAACTCCATCCTCAAGCCCTTCGACCTCGAGAAGTTCATCGACATGATTCGCGCTTGCGTCGACGGTGGGCACGAGCGGGCCGCGGCCACAGCCGTTCAAGAGCCAGCCTGACCAGCGGCGCACGCCCACTCGAGTTGTCTGAGAACTCCCAGAAGGATCGTCAACTCTCTTTCGGTGATGGCGGCTCGCGCCAGAATTGCCTGCAGCTCGTCATAGATCCTGTGAGGATTATTCTCGTGTAGAAACCCGATCTGGAGAAGAAGCTGTCTGGTCCTGGAATGCAGCAGCCCCATCATCTCAGCGGTGGGACGCGCCTCCATGAACGCGGGGGCTCTGCTGCGCGGACGCGATAGTTCGTAGCAGAAAATCGCCACGGACTGCGCGAGATTGAGCACAGGAAAATCTTCGTTCGTATCGACCGACGCGGTCAGCTCGCATGCTCCGAGCTCTCGCGCGGAGAGACCGCTGTTCTCACGACCAAAAACGATGGCCAGCGTCTCATCATCGCGTAGCAGATCCCAACGCTCGCGAAGTTCTCTCGTCGTCAGAGGGCGCTGATCACCGCGTCCTCTTCCGGACGATGTAGCGACGGTGAGGTGAGAACCGGCCAGGGCATCGGCGAGCGAAGCAGCACGGCCCGAGGAGGCTACGACGTCTTCGGCGCCACTGGCCCACCACTCCGCCACTGGATGCAGCTCCGGGACGGCGCCCACGATGGTGAGCTCGCGAAAGCCGAAATTCTTCATTGCTCGCGCCACAGCGCCTACGTTTCCGCCCTCACGGGGCTCGACGAGCACGATGCGCAACCCGGCCACGAATCTAGACCATCGCTACGCGCAGTGCCGCGCGGCGGATGGAATCGAGCATCTGCTCGAGAATGGTCTGCCCCATAACGAGCGGCGATTGTACCGCTACCCCGACCTTGGGGGGAGGCTGCATCCTGCCGCCTCTGCCGCATCCTGAAACCGCGAAACCGCGTCGGAGCGCGAGGCCACGTCGAACATCGTTCTTCTCATGAGCAGAGGCGGCAGGATGCCGCCGCCCCCCATGCTCGCGGCCTCGCTCAAAACAGGAGCGCTATTCGCGATCGATCCGATAGTTCGGCGCCTCTTTGGTGATGACGACATCATGAGCGTGGCTCTCACGAAGACCCGCACCCGTGATCCGCACGAACTTCGATTTCGTACGGAGATCGTCAATGCTCTTCGATCCGGTCAACCCCATCCCCGATCGGAGGCCACCAACGAGCTGAGGAATCATCGCCGCCATCGATCCCTTGTACGGGACCTTCCCTTCGATCCCCTCTGGAACCAGCTTTGATTCATCCGTGTCATCCTGGAAATAGCGGTCTCGTGACCCGGCCTGCATCGCAGCGATGGAGCCCATGCCGCGATAGGCCTTGAACGTTCGTCCCTGATAGAGAATGGTCTCTCCCGGGGCTTCGTCGGTTCCGGCGAAAAGCGACCCAATCATGACGGTATGAGCGCCGGCAGCGATTGCCTTGGTGATGTCGCCTGAGAACTTGATGCCGCCATCGCTGATGATCGGGATGTCGTATTTTTCCGCGGCGCGCGCACACTCCATGACCGCGGAAATCTGCGGCACGCCGGCTCCGGTGACGACCCGGGTCGTGCAGATGGAGCCAGGTCCGATTCCGACCTTCACGGCGTCAACACCAAGCTTGATCAGGTCCTCAGCACCTTCGTAGGTCGCAACGTTGCCGGCAACGAGAGGCGTGTCGGGAAAGAAGCGCTTGAACTGTTTGATGACGTCCATCACGCCGGAAGAATGGGCGTGCGAGGAATCGATGACGATGACATCGACCTTCGCGTCAATGAGTGCACGGGCCCGATCGAGACCTTCCTTGCCGACACCGATGGCGGCGCCACAGCGAAGACGTCCCAGCGGATCTTTGGCGGCCATCGGATAGCGGCGGGCCTTCTGAATGTCTTTGACGGTGATCAGTCCCTTCAGATCCCCATTGGCATCGACGACCAGAAGTTTCTCGATGCGATGGTGATGAAGGACCTCGCGCGCCTCATCAAGGGTCGTTCCGACTGGAACGGTAATGAGACTCTCTTTCGTCATCCGTTCCGAGATGGGGAGATCGAAGCGCGTTTCGAAACGGAGATCGCGGTTCGTCAGAATACCGACCAGCTTCCCGTTCTCGTCGGTAACCGGAACGCCGGAGATCTTGTACTTCTCCATCACCTGCAGGGCCTCGGAGATCCTCTGCCAGGGCCGCATGGTGACAGGATCGACGATCATGCCGGCTTCGGAGCGTTTTACCTTGTCAACTTCTTCGGCCTGCTGATCGATGGCCATGTTCTTGTGGATCACGCCGAGGCCGCCTTGCTGGGCCATGGCGATGGCCAGACGGGCTTCGGTCACGGTATCCATGGCCGCCGACATAACAGGGATGTTGAGGCGTATGTCGCGAGCCAGTCGCGTCGTGGTGTCGACGAAGTTCGGATGCAATTCCGATTTGGCAGGCATCAACAGGACGTCGTCGAATGTCAGGCCGAAGGCGATGGGGTCTGCAAACCGTGCCGATGCAGCCGCGTCGCCCTCTCGCACCTCGTGCAGATCGACTCGTCCAATTACCGGAATGTCATCTCGCAGAACACGTTCGTCACTCATGGGCCTCCCGCGGACCGCGGAATTGAAAATTGAAAATTGAAAAAAGCGAGCTAACCCGAGCAACAACTTTTTCAATTTTACATTTTCAATTCCGCCAGGCAAGTTCAGTATAGAACAGCTTAGAACAGTGGAGCGAGCACCCAAATTGCATGCGCAGGAGACGATGCGTTTTCGAGTCGAGCAACTCGCTCTCACCGACGAGAAAGGAAAAGTTCAGCCGGGCCAGCGGCCCCGCTTCTACGTTCAGGAAGCAGAAACGGTTGACGACGCGGTCCGGGCCTGCGTGGCTGAGAATGACGCCGTGCTGGTCGGCGAGGTCTTGAGGCTACCTGGATTTCAGGCCGTGGCCACGGTGCGGCGGGATCAGATGGTTTATACGCTCCAGCTGGGGCCGGTCAGCGACCGGCTCGACCAGATCATCCGTTCATCTGATTGAGCTGCTGCTCGAACTTGAGCACATCCGGGTCAGTCGGCCGCTTGGCCTTGAGACGCGCGATCACCGCTTTGGCCTCTGCGTAGCGTCCCATGTGAACGAGTACGACGGCCTCGTCATAAAGAGCCTGCCAGTGATCCGGGTTCCGCTTCTCAATCTCCTGAAAGGTGGCGAGCGCCTTGTCGGGTGAGCCGCTTTCCTTGTAGCAGATTCCGAGATCTGTAGCGATCTCGGGATCGTGAGTGATCGCCAGCGCTCTTTCGAAGTAGCCGACCGCCTGAGGGTACTTTCCCGCGTCCATATACATGCTGCCCAACTGCGACAGCGCCTTGACATCCTGCGGATTCTTCTCGATCTGCTGCTTGAGGCTGGCGATCTGCTTGAGCACCGCCTGCATTACCGGAGCGCCACCGGCGGGCGCACCCGCAGGATCGGCGGCGGCGCCAGCCGCGGGCGGCATCTCCGCAGCCGAAGCCCCAGCCCGCCCCGAACGCGACTCGTAAATCTTCGGCCCGATGATCAGGCCCCCAAAGATCAATCCCAGCAGAAAGCCGCAGATGGCGAAAAAGCCGTTTTCACGATTCATAGGCGTGGGTTCCCGTTTGTCGAATTTGAAGAATCGGGGATACCACGAAACGACGCCGGGGACAACGGGGACGTTGCCTGTTAGCGAGGAAGCAGTGTGTCATCCCGAGCGATTGACCGCGGAGCGCGGCGTCTGAGTGAAAGAAACCAGGGTGTCATCCCGAGCGTCGAGCGAGGGATCTGGGAGGGGGCCTTGCGGTGTGGAGTCTTGGAGCTCTCTTACGATTGTGCGA
>DASZZV010000319.1:0-3824 GCA_035544835.1 Thermoanaerobaculia bacterium | reverse complement strand
TGCTCGCAAACATTTTCGATGGCCAAGGGTCTTAAGGCCCCCGCCCAGATCCCTCGCTGCGGCTCGGGATGACACCCACTCCGTTTCTTTTCTCAGTGGCAGCGCGCACGCTGTCCCTTGCTCGGGATGACACCCACTCCGCGGTGCGCGCCTGGAAACCGTGCCTCTGATCTCTTTGCTGGCCCAGGTGTCGGCGCGCAATGCGCGCGCCTCCCCTCCTATTTTTTCCCCTTCCGTCCTTTTCGTCGTTCGACCTTGAAGGCATGACGCGCCTCGGCTTCTTCGATGGAATGGGAGTCGCCGATCCGCGCCTCTTCCTTCGATCTTTGCGCTAGAACCTGATAGTGCTTGCGAAGGACCAGCAGTTCGCTCTCCGCGAGGCTCTCGACATCGATGAGTCGATTGCTGGCGCCCTCGATGGCCGCCACGATCTCGTTGAGCTTCAGCTGCACGGCCAGAGACTCTTTGTTCTGGAAGCGCTGAATCAGGAAGACCATCAGGAAGGTGACGATGGTCGTTCCGGTATTGATCACCAGCTGCCACGTATCCGAGTAATGGAAGATACTGCCGGTCAATCCCCAGATCAGAATTACCGCCAGCGCAGCGGTGAAGGCCCAACTGCTTCCGACGAACCTGGTGACCGCTTCCGAGAATGACCCGAGCTTGCTACTGATGCTCCCGTTCGCTTTCTCGAGATGACCACGACCCTGATGTTGTTTTTTTGCCGGCATGTTTCACTCCCCTTCATTAAACATCGACGAATACAAGGCTTACGAGACACGCGGGTCGGCGCTCAGTGCGTACCACAACGACGGCGGCGATGTGGCGATCCATAGTAAAATACGATTCATTCAAATAAGTCCCGGTAGCAAGAAAACAAGAGGGAGTCTCATGTTCGATAGTGCAACTCCGGCTGCTCCCCGTTTCAAACAATTCAAGATGCCATCGGTGAATCTTCGCGGAGGTATGACCCGTTTCATTCTGCGCGCGGTCGTTTTGCTCCTTCCCCTTTTCTTCATGCGCGGCTGTCTTCTTACATACATCGCGCCCGATGAGATCGGCCTGCGCCAGGTCTCCATGGGGCCGAGCAAAGGTCTGCACAAGGAGCTCATCCTTCCCGGTTACCGCCGCCAGATCCGTGTGTACGAGACCGTCCGTACCTTTCCGCGGGACCTCCAGGTTGTCGAGTTCACGAACGAGGGGGCTGAGAGGGGGAAAGGTCATCGAACCATGTCGGCGATCAACGTTCCCACCGTCGACGGCTATCCGGTCGCACTCGACATCACGGTTCTCTATCGGATCGTCGACCCTGCCACCGTCGTATCGAAATTTGGTTTCGGCACGGGATACGAAGACAACGTAGTGGTCCGCTTCACGGAACCGGCCGTCAAACAGCATCTCGGTGAGTTGCGCGCCGAAGAGTTCTATCGCGATCGCCGCCTGGCAAAAGTAATCGACATGAAGAAGGAGCTCGCCGCCAGGTTCAGGGAAAACGGCCTCGAGCTCGCCGACGTCCTCGTCCGCCAGTACGACTATCCCTCTACGTTCCAGCTGCTGACCGAGCAGAAGAAGATTCAGGACCAGTCGGTCCTCACCAACCGTGCTCTCACCAAGCAGGCCGAGGTCGAGACACGGCTCAAGCAGGTGATGGCCGAAGGGCAGAATCTCATCAACGTGAAGGCAGCGGAGTTCCAGGCGCAGATCACCGATTTGAATGGACAGAAGGATCTGTACGAGCGGCAGAAACACGCCGAGGGCGATCTCCTTGTGAGGAGCGCCGAGGCGCAGGGAACCGAAGCGATCAACAGGGCGATGGAGGGAGCGGGCTCGGACAAACTGCTCCGGCTTCGCAAAGGTCTCGCGCTTCTCAACGGGATCAAGGGGCCGATTTACATCAGCGAAGATCCGACCGACATCGGAAAGTTGACCAGGTAGGGAATGACCATGACGACGATTACCAGGCGAACCGTTATTTCTCTAACAGCGACAGCCATGGCGCTGGCTCTGAGCGGCTGTACTCCGCATCACACTGAAGCGACCGAAGTCGGTGTGAAATTCAACAAGATCACCAGATCGACCGAGATTGCTGAGGCTGGCGCGACCTATCTTTTCATGCCTTTCATCAATGACTGGACGACCTACGATACCTCGACGCAGAGTCTGGTGATGTCGGCCAAGGTAGTCGAGGGCGACCGGCGCGAGAAGGATGACCTCCGTTTCAAGACTCGCGATGGAAACGACATCGAGACTGACGTCACGGTGCGGTGGCGTGTGAATCCGGCCCAGGCGGTCACAGTGTGGAACCGGGTCGCCCCGACCACTGAGGGCATCAAGGAACGCCTCGTTCGACCGAAGGCGCGCTCCTATATCCGCGACGTCCTCAACAGGCTCGACTCTGAAGAGTTCTACAATCCCGATCTTCGCTTTGGTGCTGCCAACGATGCCACCAAGGTTCTGGCCGAGCAGCTGAAGTCCTACGGTGTCATCGTCGAGCAGGTCATCCTCGGCGATTTCTCTTTCAAGCGCGATTACCAGAAGTTGATCAACGGTCGTAAGGAAGCGGAGAAGCAGGCCGAGAAACTGGAAGCGGAGATCCTGGCCACGCAGGAGGCCAATAAGGCCAATCTGCAATCGAAAATCGCCGATCTGACCGAGCAGCTCACACGCGCGCAGGGTGGGCTCGAGCAGGCTAAGCGGGCCGCCGATGCCTACCTCGTGCAACGCCGCCAGGCCGCGCAGGCCACGCTGTCGGAAAAACAGGCCGTGGCGACGGGAGTTCAGAAAGAGCGGGCCGCGCTGAATGGAAGCGCCGGCGATGCCTACGTCACTCTTCAGCTCATCGGTGCCCTGGAGAAGAAAGAAATCCGTCAGATTCCCAAGCTTCCGAACGGCAACGTCATCATCGACGGAAATAAGCTCCTCGAGCAGCTCGGAGTCATTCAGTATCAGGAGCAGAAGAAGGCGGACGAGTAGCCTCGAAGCCCACTACGTGGCGGGCTGTGAGGTTTTAAGACAATGCTCAATCTCGCAGGAAATCAGTTCGACTACGGCAGCGTGGTCTTTGCAGTGTTGCAGGAGTGCGAGCACCACCGTCTGAGTGTTGACGACGCTGACCTCGAGGCCGGCCTGATGGCTGTGGCCCGTGAGAAACTGGACGAGGCCGAGGCCGCCTATTTCGAGACCGGCGGCTCGAAAGGCTACTGGGAAGAGCTGCGTTGCGAAGTGCTCGAGACGGTGATGCCGAAGTACATCCCGGCGGCGCTTCGGCGGAATCAACTGGAGCGGTCGGGCTTCGAGGTCTGGCGTGAGGGCGACATTCTGTCGCGTGCCTCATTCGCTCTGGCCGGCCTTGCCATCGGCGGAATCATCGTGGCTCTTCCGTTCATCCCGATCTTCGAGGACATGTTCGCCTTCGCACTCGGCTTCTCGGGATGGTTTTACCCCGAGCTGAAGAAAGGCTTGTTCGACTATCGACATTCGAGACTTCTGAACAATCTGATCACCGAGAGTCAGCGCTATCAGGAGAACGCCCGCATCCACTACATGACCACGCAACAGATCCAGGAATCCTTTCAGCCGGCGGACCTGGACGAGCTGCTGAAGATCGTACCCGATCCCGTTCACTCCTCGGAAGAGTCGGAAACCACGACAGGCGCGGCGATCGAATCAGCGAAGAAGGAGTAGGGAAGAGCGTGGTTGTCATCCCGAGCAAGGGCGGGTGTGCGGGAGGGGCGAGGGACCTCCCAAACGACGGCGATGTGAATTTGCTCGCCTGTAACCCCAGGCCAGGATCACGACGATACATGGTTGTCTCAGGCGACCAG
>DASZZV010000318.1:0-4067 GCA_035544835.1 Thermoanaerobaculia bacterium | reverse complement strand
AGGGATGAAGGAGATCCCGAGAATCAGCACGACCAGAGTCGCTACACGGCGACTCAAGACCGGCGGAATCCCTTCGGACCAGGGGTATCCCTCACTGGCCGGCTCGCTGCGAGATCGCCGATGCCGTCCCGGGCGAGCGGGAAGGAATCCTGGCGCCACCTGAGTAAATCCCGAGACCAATGAACGGCGCTGTGCCCTCTTTGCCGCCGATGTCGCAGTCGTGGACGCCATCGCGACCCCGGCCGCTGGCATCACCGTCAGCCGACGCGAAGAAGAACTGATAGCTGCCATCAGCGCTCTCCACATAGATCGGATCAATTACAGACAGGTCATAGCCGTCCCCGTTAGCAAAGAACCTGATCGTACTCGGCACGACTGCTGCCGAGGTCCAGTGGAGCAGATCATTCGACAACCGGTAGGTGATCAGATTGGCAAGGCCATGTTCCGTGGCCGAGGCCGGACGCAGGGAGTCTCCTGAAACCGTCTGAATGTACTGGTAGTCTGCAAAGGTGTCGGTATGGGAGATCGTTCCCAGCTGAGCGCCGAGAATTCCCCCACGGTCCGAGTGGTCGTTCAACCACGGAGGAATTTCGCCGTCAAAGCAGCTCACCCAGGCCCGTGCCCATGTGTCATACACCTCGGGATAGCCAGTCAGACCATTCGGCGAGTCTGGACTGTATTGCATGCGGAGCATGAGCGTTTTGAGACGGAATGAGCCCCAGAGATTTGCGCCGACATAGAAATATGTCTTGTCACCTTCCTGGCGAACAACCATCGAGGTGCGCGTCACTCCCTTGAAGTTCGTGAACAGGACTGGATCCCAGCTGTGAGGTGCAATCCAGATTTTCGCGGCATTCAGTGCCCGATTGCTGCGGCGCGGTGGCATCGGTCCCTCGTCGACTCGCCAGTGAAAACCGTCATCACTCACGGCCCAGAAACCGGCGAAGTATGACCAGGGAGTCAGACACGATCCACAAGGGTTCGGGGTGCCAGAATGTTCTCCGGCGCACAGGTTGCGATCGTCGACGGAAGCCGCGAAGGCCATGAAGTAACGATTCCCGATTTTCACGACCGACGCTGAGCCGGCGTGGCCGACGTAACTCTCGGGATGAGCTTTCATATAGCCGGCGTCCTGCATCCAGCTGAAGCTGGAGCGGTCGATCACCGGCTGCGCTGAGAAAGGATCGTCAACTGCTCTCGACCAGGACCCGTCTTCTAACTGATGCTGATACCAGATCCGGTCGCCAAATCGGTCCGGCGACATGAAGTCGACACCCGTGCATGGATCGACGAACCGGCCGCCCATCGAATACATCACCGTTCCGTGCTCAGGGATAATCGGAGAGGAATCCTCGAACACCATCGGGCTGTAGGCTGTCCCGCTGCAACTCTGTCCCTCGAGACCATGCTCCACGAGTCTTCGTCCTCCCCGCTCGATGACGAGGTTGCCTGCAAGAGTGATCGAAGGCAGAAGCAGCGGGCAAATGAGACACAGCAGCATGACCGGTAATTTATTCATTTTTCGTGAGAGAGGGTTGCTTGCTTATTCTACAACGCCGCCAGGAGCGCTACAGTGTGCTCATGAAACAGATCGCAGCTCTGGCTTTATTCTGTTCCGTCCTTTTCACCACTCAGACTTTTGCGGAATCGAAGACGAAACCGCGCGTCTTGACTCCGGTCATCGTCATACACGGAGGAGCGGGAACGATCCTGAAAAAAAACATGACGCCTGAGCAGGACGCGGCCTATCGCGACGCGCTCACCCTGGCACTAAAAACGGGACACGACATCCTCAAGAAGGGCGGCTCCAGCGTCGATGCGGTCGAGGCCGCGATCCGAACCATGGAGGACTCGCCCCTTTTCAACGCCGGAAAGGGCTCAGTGTTCACCCATGAAGGGCGCAACGAGCTCGACGCATCGATCATGGACGGAAAAAACCAGACCTCTGGTGCGGTTGCCGGAGTCACGATCGTAAAGAACCCGATTTCTGCAGCTCGTGCGGTGATGGAGCATTCCCCACACGTGCTTCTGATTGGAAAGGGCGCCGAGCTCTTCGCTACCAGGATGGGATTGGAGATCGTCGACCCTTCCTATTTCTGGACCGAACGCCGTTGGAAGGAGCTTCAGAAGGAACTGCTGGAGGAAAACAAGGATCCGCACGCTGAGCTCATCTCGGGGAAGCCGGAAAAGTTCGGGACGGTCGGAGCAGTCGCCCTGGATCGCGCCGGAAACCTCGCCGCCGGAACGTCGACGGGCGGCACCTCAAACAAGTACTTCGGCCGAGTCGGTGACTCCCCCATCATAGGCGCGGGCACTTATGCCGATAAGAGCTGCGCCATCTCGGCAACCGGACACGGCGAAGACTTCATTCGCTTCGTAGTCGCGCACGACATCGCGGCACTGGTCGAATACAAGGGACTCTCGATTGACCGGGCCGCGAATATCGTCATCCACGAGAAACTCAAGAGTGCCGGCGGCGACGGCGGGGTGATTGCACTGGACTCGGCAGGAAACTTCTCGATGACCTTCAATACCGAAGGCATGTACCGCGGCTACTATCGAGAGGGTGGTTCACCGAGAGTCATGATTTACGGCGATGAGAAGTAGGAAGCTGGCTTCTGGCTTCTAGCTTCTAGCTTCTAGTGTAGTGTGTCTTAAATATGGTGACATATGAACGGATTCACGCTACTATGGCTCATGCGAGTGGCGATCCCCGTTGTCCTGACAGAAGAAGAGCTCACAATTCTCACGCGGTGGTCGCGCGGACGTTCGACTCCAGCCCGTCTTGTCCTCCGGGCGAGGATTGTTTTGAGGGCCGCTGAGGGGTTGTCGAATCGTACGATTGCCGAGGTACTCGACACGGACCGCGAGTGCGTGGGCAGATGGCGCAAACGTTTCGCCGAACAGCGGTTGGAAGGGATCGAGCGGGACGCTCCTCGCGGGGGAAGAAAGAAGTCACTTCCGGCGGCAACGGTTCGAAAAGTGATTCGGCTAGCCACGACGGCAACGCCGTCGAACGCTACGCACTGGAGCACCCGGAGTCTGGCCCGGGCAGTCGGAATCTCCTTCAAGAGTGTCCATCGTATTCTTCAGAGCCAGGAGTTGAAGCCGCACTTGGTTCGCAGGTTCAAGATCAGTAACGATCCGCTGTTTGTCGAGAAAGTTACCGACATCATCGGCCTGTATCTCAATCCACCGGAACAGGCTCTGGTGCTCTGCGCCGATGAGAAGAGTCAGATACAAGCGCTGGACCGTACCCAACGGCCGCTTCCGCTGAAAAAGGGCCAAGCGAAGACCGCTACGCACGACTACCGGCGAAACGGAACGACCACATTATTCGCCGCGATCGAACTGCTCACGGGAAATGTTGTCAGCAGGTGCATGCCGCGGCATCGGCATCAGGAGTGGTTGAAGTTCCTCCGACAGATCGATGCCGAAATGCCACCCGAACTCGACCTTCATCTGATCGTCGACAACTACGCCACCCATAAACACCCAGCAGTCAAACGGTGGGTAGCAAACCACCCTCGCTTCCACATGCACTTCACTCCCACCAGCGCATCGTGGCTGAACCTCATCGAGCGATTCTTTGGAGAGCTAACCGACAAGCGGATCCGCCGCGGAACCTTCCGCAGTGTCCCTGAGCTCATCAAGGCCATCGACGACTACATCGCACATCACAATGATTTTCCCTCAACCTTCACTTGGACAGCCAAGGTCGAGGACGTTCTCAGCAAAGTCGAGCGCGCGCGCAAGGTTCTGAATAAGACGGCATCTGAATGACACACCACACTAGCTTCTAGCTTCTAGCTTCTAGCAAAAGGTAGCACCTTTTGTTGTCAGTTGACTTAGGCGTTGGAGCGGCGGAAGGAAGCCGGAAGCAGGAAAAGGGAGCGGCCCTGAAAAGCGAAACGCCCGCCCTTTTAGGGGCGGGCGTTTCAAATCTCCGGCGACGTCCTACTTTCCCACGCAGTTGCCCGCGCAGTATCATCGGCCCAAAGAGGCTTAACTGCCGTGTTCGGAATGGGAACGGGTGTTTCCCTCTTGGTAGAGACACCGGAAAACTT
>DASZZV010000317.1:0-2477 GCA_035544835.1 Thermoanaerobaculia bacterium | reverse complement strand
AACGGGCCCTCGAGCATTCAGTCCGGGGAGTGACGCCTCCGCAGTACGCGCGCGATCGGCCTACCGCTTTCACATTCCCTGTTTCGCAGACAAACGATCCCCTCGACCGGGAAGTTCTGGCGACGCTGAAATCGCTGAGAAAGCAGGGGAAGCGGGACATCGTGGCAATCATGCTGCAAACCTACCGTGATCAATGCGTCCCGATGATCGAAGCGATTCGTAAAGCAATCGAGTCCAACGACGTCGTTACGCTCGAAGGTTCGGCACACGAGCTCAAGGGGTCGAGCCTCACGATCGGTGCGCGCGAAGTCGGACGTCTCAGCGCCTCCCTCGAGACCGAGGCCCGCGGCGGAACGACAACCGGCGCGACGGCCCTCCTGCCCGCGCTCGAGCATGAGCTTCGGCGGGTTTCCGATGCCATCGTCAGGGAGTTGGGTGGGGAGTAGCGTGTCACGCCCGGATTCCAATGGCCTATGTTCTCGTAAGTACCGCGTAGGGCCGCATGGCATGCGGCCGGTACCCCGACCGTGGTCTCGAAAGTCGCCCGCGATTCACCGCTTCGGGTATCGGCCGCACGCCGTGCGGCCCTACGCCGCCTCCGGTGGCGGGATCTGAATTCAGGTCGTAACGGCTATGATCAGCCGTTCTTCTTCAGCTCGGCGATGATCTCGGCAATGGTCTCCTCAGTTCGATCGACGGGGAGAATACAGGTCCCGGCGCCGCGATGACCGCCTCCTCCGTAGCGCGACATCAGCTCTCCGACTGAGGTCTTGCAGGTGCGATTGAAGATGCTGTGACCCACGGCGGCGATGGAGTATTTCTTCTGCGGACCCCAGTGAATTCGGAGGGACACGTTTCCTTCCGGAAACATCGTGTAGATGAGGAAGCGGTTCCCAGCCGGGATCAGATCGACCTTGCGGAGATCGGTGATGATCACATTCTTTTCCAGCCGGCTATTGAGTCCCAGCATGGTCTGGAAAGCCTCTTCCTCCGTGCGCATCTTTCCGACTCGCGTCTGCACGAAAGGCTGCGCAAGCACTTCGTCGATCGTCATGGTCTTGAAACAGTCCATGAGCTGGCGGAAGTAGTCCTGAAAGCCACCCAGGACGGTACGGTTGTCGATGGTGTAGCCAAGCAGGATGTAATCCGCCGGCTCAGTGACGTCATCGCGGTTGAGCTGCGCGGAATCGAGCCGGTCGGTCTCAGCCACCAACTTCTCGTAGCGCTTCAGCGAAGGATCTTTCTCAAGGTAATAGTCGTAGACCAGCCGCGCCGCAGAAGGAGCCACGGCATAGCGTCCCTTGAATCCGCTGGGCGCTTTCTCGTTGCTGTCCGTGAGCAGATGATGGTCGAACCACATCCCGCATTTTGGGTGATACGGCAAGTTGGCCAGAATGTCCTGCCCCGTGATCTCGATCCGTTTGTCGGTAATGTCCTGTGGATGAACGAGCAGCAGAGCGTCGATCTTCTCAACGGCGCTGATGATGACGGCACTGGTCAGTCCGTCGAGATCTCCTCGTGTAACGAGACGCATTTCCCCTCCATGCGGCGGCGCGCCGATGTAATTCCAATTACTGTACTCCTGTACAACGGTTCCCGGAGACCGTTGTGTTGAGGCCGACGATACCGCCAGCAAAAGATTCCATGGGTCTCCATTCCTGCCCAGCTCGGTTCGACGGCACACAGGTTGCTTCTGGTTAACAGCGTTCCCCTTCAGGAGAGAGCTCTTCGACTCCCGGTGGCGAGACGACCGGAGGCAGGTGGCTCGACCGGGAACAGAGAGAAGACGCATGACTGCCAAAGTACGCCCAACTGCAGCGGGAAGGTCGCGCCAGACGACCGGAAAGGCCCCAAATGATGCCGCAGTCACGGAGGTCCGGCGGAAAAAGGCTCTGCTCAAGACCGGCGCCCTGCAAAATGCGATTCTCAACAGCGCCAATTTCTCGAGTATCGCCACCGACGAGAAAGGGGTCATTCAACTTTTCAACGTCGGCGCCGAGCGGATGCTCGGCTACGCCGCGGCCGAAGTCGTCGATCAGATTACCCCGGCCGACATCTCCGATCCCCAGGAAGTGATTGCGCGTGCCGCCGCCTTGAGCCTCGAGCTCGGAGCGGCGATCACCCCGGGCTTCGACGCCCTGGCCTTCAAGGCCTCACGCGGCATTGAAGACATTTACGAGCTGACCTATATCCGCAAGGACGGGAGCCGCTTCCCGGCGATCGTTTCCGTGACGGCTCTGCGCGACGATCAAGCAGCCATCATCGGCTATCTGCTGATCGGCACCGACAACACCGCCCGCAAGGCGGCCGAAGAGGCACTGCGCAAAGCGGGAGCCTTGCAGAACGCGATTTTCAACAGCGCCAACTTCTCGAGTATCGCCACCGACGCCAATGGCGTCATTCAGATTTTCAATGTCGGCGCCGAGCGCATGCTGGGCTACACCGCCGCCGAAGTGATGAACAAGATCACACCGGCC